>JAZAUS010000177.1:0-1000 GCA_036342255.1 Bacilli bacterium | reverse complement strand
AATGATATAATTAAATTAGAAAAAGATAAAGTATCAATTCAATGTTACGAAGTTACTTCAGTATTAATTGCATGTGACGATAGAGAAAGTCAAAGAGCTACTGAAAGAGTATATGAACTAATCGTCAAAGACCCAAATAAAACACTCAATTATGAAACTTTGAAAAAAGTTACTGAAGAAATTGGTGATAAAACACCTAATGAAGACTTGCAAAGACTTATTAAGAATGGAGCTTCCAATGATACTGATATCCCCTATGAAGAATTCCATTCCATTATGACTAAAGAAGTTTCTTTAAAATAAAGAATAGAACCTTAATCGGAAATAAGACTTGAAAAATCTTTAGAACCAAAAAGTATAGAGGCTGAATTGCATTAATATTAAAATAAAATGAAGGAATAGGTGAAGGGAAAGTATTTTTTGAGAAAATGAAGAATGTTCGGTAAAAAAAGGAAATTATAATAATAGTTTGTTTATTTAATATAAGTTCTTATTTAAATCTATTTCAATAATTAATAATAAACTAATAACCCAATCAATAATAAACTTAAAGAAGTTAATATAGTTTTTAAAATAATTTAAATCTAAATCAATATCACTAATTTGGCATAGCCAAAAGATATATATATAATGAGAAATTAATAAAGAATAGCTTTAGCAGAAGATTCTGCATCATAAGCAACTCTTTTATTCTTATTTCTTAAATGGAATACAAGGAATATTATAAGTGCTATTACTGCTATAATAGGTATAATAATTCCAACAATTGTTCCTGCTCCAAGTTTGCTTCCATTTTTAATAAAGAATGTTCTACTATTTGTATTTGCTTCGATATCAATTATAGAATCATTTATATTAGCAAAATTAAGAAGGAGTAAATCATTGTTATCTATGAAAGAAATAGCATTTTGAAGTTCACCTGTAAATATTTCATTTGATTTGCAATATAATATATAATTATTTCTTGTGATATTACTAATATTACATTGAACTTCAATTT
>JAZAUS010000176.1:0-1006 GCA_036342255.1 Bacilli bacterium | reverse complement strand
TTATATATTCTTCACCATCAAAGTTGACAATTGCAGAAAGTATTCCAGTATTTTCAATAGTATCCTTTTCTTCGTTATAATATAAACATTTTTCCATAGCACCAAATAATCTTTTTTTGAAGAAAATTTCTGGTCTAAGATCTTCTATAGGAAAATCTTTTACTACTATTTCATTACCATCTTTATCGTATAAAGTTATACCAACAAAAGTATTTGAAGTACCACCTTCTTTTGCTGAATTAGCACGGAGAGAAACTAATGGAGATTCAAATACTACTGCTTGTAATGAAGAAGCTCCTTTTTCTCTTAACATATAATTAGAATGTAATTTTATTTTTATACCTTTATTATCATCATTAATCCATTGGAATTCAGTATCAGCACTTACATCTAAATTACCAGGATTCGTAATTATATTTAAAGCCATATTAGCACTTATATTATAAAATCCAGCACCAAATTCATTTATTCTTTTTAATAATTTGAATATTCCTTGATGAACTTTTTTAGTGATTGCAGCAGGTATTAAACCAGTTATATTATTAGCTTTTTCAATATTTCCATCTAATTCATCATATTGAATCATATCTACTAATTTAGAATAAGAACTGAGTAATAGATTCGTTATATCTTCTTTCACATTTATTGATATTTCTCCTTTAGCTAGATTAGCACTGACTATAGGCCAATATTCTTCAAGTTTTTCTTCAAGGCAATTCAATATATCATATACAACTTGAGTTTTTCCTTTTTCTATAGCATCAGGATTTTCAGTTATAGCATTAATTAAGAAGAGAATATATTTTAAATTTAATTCAGCTGATTCAGTTAATTTTGTTATTTGTTGAATAACAACAGAGCATTGTCCAAAATTTTCTTTAACAGCATTAAGTAAATTTAATAATAATTGTTTTTTATTATTTCTACAATCTTCATAATCCATTTTAGCAATATCGCAAACTTTATAAGATAAATATTTTGCGACTTCTGTCCCTTTTTCCATTAA
>JAZAUS010000175.1:0-1028 GCA_036342255.1 Bacilli bacterium | reverse complement strand
GTATAACAAGTTATACTTTTCATACTTAATTATATACCTATTTTATACAAAAGTAAAGCATCGCAAGATTACTAAAAAAAGATGAGATTTCTCTCATCAGTTGGAACGGGAATATCTTAATATTCCGATTATTTATTATCTTTTAACATTTTATTAAAAATAGTAATTGTTCTAAAAACTTCTTTGCATTTAGGGCATTGAAAATCATCATTATCTTTTTTCTTTTTATGAAGTGGAATTAAATAATCCTCATTACATTTTGGACATAATACTTTTTTCTCCATTCCATAATTTTTTCAATATTGTTCTATCCAATACCATTTAATCATCTCCTAAAAATATCTTAATCTTCCGATGTGTTTATTTCTTTAAAACTTTGCTAGTTTCTTTTGTTTCAATATATGGTAATAAATAGTTATTAATTAACTCAATTCTAATTTTTGGATTGTATACTAAAGAAGATGTTATGCATATAACTATATTTTTTTCTGGTATTACTGATATAAGTGAGCCACCAACTCCATTGGCACAATATGAATCATATTTTCCAGTATTATATTCTTTTCTTATTATTTTCATCACTTGATTTTTAGGATATATCCACCATAAATAACCATAATTTTTTTCTCTTTCAATAACCATTTCATTAATATATTCTTCAGATACTATTCTTTGATTATTATACATGCCTTTATTTAGTACTAATAAACCAATTTTAGTCCATTCTTCAGTTGTAATAGATAATCCCCAACCAGCTGTATAATTTCCACTTGGATCTTTAACCCAACCTCTTATATCTCTTGTCTTATAAAAATGATCTTGTGATTCTTTATCATGAATTGGTGCATCAGGTACTTCCTTTATACCTAATGGTTTAAATAGATATTCTGTAGCAAATTCTTTCATATTCTTACCTGTTGCTTTTGCAAGTATATTAGAAAGTATTTGAATACCTACAGTGGAATAATGAAAATGTTCTCCTATTTTTTCTTTACCACCTACAAGCTCAAGAATTGGTTCTCCCCAAT
>JAZAUS010000174.1:0-1034 GCA_036342255.1 Bacilli bacterium | reverse complement strand
TCTTGTAATATATCTGATAAAATCATTAATTTTCCGAAATTAACTTGTTCAGCTAAAACCACCATATCATAATCTTTATAATCTTTTAAATCATCAGAACTAAAGTCAATTTTGACTTCTACTTTTTCATTTTTTGATGTTATTGTTTGTGTATAAGGAGCCAATTTACTTTTTTCAGCAATGGAGCATAAATTGAACTTTTGTTTTGCAAGATTATCTCTATGATCAATATATATAGTATATTTAATTTCTTCATCTGCTATAGGTTGATTAATTGTTAACATATTAGTCTCACTATTAAATTCCAATTTAAATTCATCTTCAACATTTGGATAATATTCTTCCTCAATACCAATATATCTTACAAATACTTTAGCAGGTCCAGATATAGTATTTGTCAATTTAAGTTCAGTATCTAATTTAGTATTTTCAATCGAGCGATAAAATACTTTATCATTATTAT
This sequence comes from Bacilli bacterium, assembly GCA_036342255.1. Lineage (GTDB taxonomy): Bacteria > Bacillota_I > Bacilli_A > RF39 > UBA660 > RUG11198. The sequence continues at coordinate 571 of JAZAUS010000174.1, read as the reverse complement.
CTATACTATCCTTATGATATAATGGGGTATTATTATAAGCATTAAAGAATTCCATATCAATAACACCATCACCTTCACATACATACATTTGTAAGAAAAGATATTGTTTATTATCAGTAGGGGCAGTTAATATTGTACCATTATTTTTTGTTAAACTTATTGATTTAGGAACATTTTCTAAATTTCTTACTTTAGTATCATATTTATTTAACTTTGGCGTTATTGTTATATTTAATTCACTATCGACTGTTTTAAATCCGACATAATATTTCAATACTTCATTTGAATTAGAAGTACTATAATCTTTATACATTAAATAAGGATTTAATATATTCAAAGGATAAGGATTACTTATTCCAACTCTATAACAATCTTGCATAGAAGGGGTCATATATGAACCGAAATTAGTAGAATAACAAAATTTAACATTGTCTTCTGTAGTAGAGACTAAGAAAGTAATACTTGTATAATCAAGCCAATCATCATCAGTTTTGAATTTATATCCAAATAAATTATTATCATTTTCATTGTAATAATACATATCTTTAGCTATAGGAGTAAATTTATTTTC
>JAZAUS010000173.1:0-1046 GCA_036342255.1 Bacilli bacterium | reverse complement strand
CATCTAATAATAAAATATAAAAATTAAATTAATTTTATATATTAATATTAAAATATTAAATTTAATTATTTTTAATCAATTTTTATGAAACTTAATAATTATTTAAAATTTCATTTTTTAATATATAAACTAAATCAAAAAAGAATAATTAATATAAAATGAATAAAGTTTTTGTTTTTTTCTGTTGTTCATGTGTTATTTTGTTGTTCTCAATTATAAATCTTTGTATTGGGCCTATAATTAATCGAAGAGTAGATATCTCAAGTATAAGTATAACAACAGCAACAACATCCGGAAATAGTTGGGGAACATTGAATTGTGTATATCTATCTGATCAATATGACCAAGATAAAAAAGATGGTCCAATAAATGACAAAGTCAAAAAATATCAATATGAGTGGAAAATAAATGAATGCCAAAGAAAGAAAGGTATGCATGATATGGAATATACTACCTTTATTTTCGATATTGTTATAGGATTTGTTTGTGGCTTATTAGGATTACTACACTATCTTGAACTTAAACCAGATTTTATTTCAAAAACTGGTTTAATAGGCTTAATATGCGGAGCTATTGGATTCATCTTTTCTTTTGTTTATGTAATCCTAAATGGAATTGTTTTTACAAATTACTATGATGATGAATACATTATCAAAAGAGATGGTGACGGAGCTTTTGCAGAAAAGACTGGAACACCAGGTAAATATAAATGTTTGTATTTTGATGAAAAAGGTAATAGATATTCGCTAATTGCCAAATATAGCGATTTAATAAATAAGCAATATACTTATAAGAAGGACAGATATAAATCAATAGATACCAGTTGTATTAAATCTAATTACGACACCGACTATATAGGCCTATGCAGTAACAGTGATGATGGAATTATCGATGTTCCTACTGCCAATTGTGAATATCTTTATGCTAGTGAAATAAATGATAATGATTACAAAGATACCGGTGATAGATTTTTGACTACTCTTCTTTTAAGTTTATTCGTTTGTTTTGCCAGTATTGGATTGGCTATCTTCGGATTTTTATTATTT
>JAZAUS010000172.1:0-1056 GCA_036342255.1 Bacilli bacterium | reverse complement strand
GATAGTAATTTTAATTACTTAGGTTCAATGTCTAATACTGATATGCATATTTGTGTAGAAAAAACATTAACAAAAGGAGAATATTATATTTTCTGTGATGTTAATTATAGATATGTAGGAGATAATCATGGATATAATATAACATCATATGGAGAATATGAATTAACTTTAGAAAATTTGACAAAAAGTGGTAAAATTAATATAAATCAAGCTTTAGAAAAAGCCTTAGTAAGTTATTGTAAAGTAAGCGGTATAAAACCAAATAAAGATTCAAGAGGAATAGAAACTTATACACAAAATTATGGAAAAGATTTACCTTTTATGTTATTAGTATTTAATAATACTTCATCAAATTATTTCCAAGCAAATGTAGAAACAAAAGCCCGTGGAACAAAATCTTTCTGTATTTATTGTGATAATGATGCTTCAGAAGATGATAACAAAGTAACAAAACAATTACCACCAAATACGGCAAGATCTATTGTTATTATGAAACATACTAATTCTAGTTTATTTAGTATTTCTTATAGTGTTTCAGCAAGTAGTGCCGCAGCTGCAGGAGCTAATAAAAATACTTCTAATACAAATACTAATACAAGACAAAATACTGATGATGATGATGTTAGAAATGATCCTGTATTTAGAACAGAAGGTGAAGCTATTGATGAAGATGGTTATATTGTTCAATATTTTAAGGAAGAAAAAAATGGATTTACTATTGGTATTGAAAATAGAGGAAGAACTAAAGAGAAATTTAAACTTATATTGGAAGGATTAGAATTTACTGACTCAGTTAATAGAGGAAAGGGTACTAGTTCACCGTTTGAATTGGGACCAAATCAGAGAAAAGTATGGTTTGTTTCTTTGAAAAAAAGATATACTGGTGATTTATCGTTCCAATTTGATTATGCGTAATTTAGTATGATATAAAATAGTGATAATTAAATTTAATTAAATTAAACATATACTAATTAAATTAAGGGTATTTAATGTATATTTATTAAAATTAATTTAAAAAAAGGAATTAAATGAGGGGATGGGGATTGGGGATTGGGG
>JAZAUS010000171.1:0-1056 GCA_036342255.1 Bacilli bacterium | reverse complement strand
TGCTCTTTTTAATGTCGCTTTAATATATCTTTTCTTTTTAGCTATTAAGCCATAGCTAAATAGGAATAATAATAAGGATACTGCAAAGGATAGACATATAATCCACATTTCAAAATGAATGTAATTGGATATAGCTAATAATATAGTAGTTAAAATTAAATGAATGAGGGAAATAATACACACAAGCTTATTTTCGATTTTGGCTTTTTCAAAATCGAATACTTCGATTTTTTTAGATAAGCTTTTATGAAATAAAATAAGTAATACAGATATACTAAATATAGAAGTGAATACTGCAGGTAGAATCATTTTTAAGAAATAATCTAAGAAATCTAAATGGAATAGGGTAGATAGGTAAATATTGGTTGGATTACCAATGGATAATACCATACTCCAGGTATTGGCTGCAGTGAATTCCATAACTAAATAGGGAATAGGGTTTATATTTCCTTTTTTTGAAAAGTATAAAATAAATGGGGTAAAGGTTAATATGACAATATCATTTGAGGTAAATACGGTTATTATAGATATTAATGCATAGAGTACAAAGAATAGCATATATTGACTCTTCCTATATTTTTCTATGAATATAGATGCAATATACCTAAAGAAGCCTGCCTCATCTAGTGCTATAGATATAAAGGATATAGAAATAAATAATATTAATATTTTTAATGGATTAATATCACTATTCGATATTAAGCTTTGAAAGAATTGATTTCTATCAAAGCCAGGCAATAATATTAACAATATTGCAGCAAATAAAAGTGGCATAAAGAATGTGTCTAATGTAATATTTTTAATTCTTAAAATTGGGAATTTTAAGATACATAAGAACATTAAAATTATGGCACTAATAGAAATAATTAATGTATATACCATTTTAACACCCCAAAAGATTATATACCTTTGGTATAAAACTTCAAGTTTTTTTAATTCAATGAATTGAGATTTTTTTAAAATCATTATATAATTAATCTATATGTCGATTGGTGGGATCAAAATGCTTTATCTAGGATTTATTTTAGGAATAATTCTATATGTCTTATCTATTGG
>JAZAUS010000170.1:0-1059 GCA_036342255.1 Bacilli bacterium | reverse complement strand
TTTAATTTAAATTATAATTACTTTTATAATATCATAATATTAGAGGTAAATTGAGGATGAAATAAATAGAGCATATTAAGGAATACCAAGTTCAATTATATCTTTAATAAAAGTTAGAAAAGATGAATTGCAATTAATAAAAAAAATAAATTTGACAATTTTTATGATAAATGTCTTAGAATTAAAGAAATTAATTTTAGATTTAACTATATTATCCAGAGATACTTGATCTCTATATTTTTTAAAGAATAATATATATTTTTACTTAATATCCATTAAGTCCATATTGTTTCATAATAGGTTCAAAATCTAAGTATCCTTTATCTACATCAACATCATCGCCAATTCCACTCACAGGTGCGGAACCATATTGCCAAACATCATATTCTCCTTGATATGTTGGAACTTCTACATCCCAATGAGCAAGCCATATAGTATATCTAGTTTTAACATCATCATCGAAATAAGTATTTAAAAAATAAGTACTAGAATATATTCCACAATAATACTTATTGGCTTCTAAAATACTACAAAAGGCTCTGGCAATATCACTTGCTATACCAGCATCAAAAATACTTTGTTCTTCTATATCATAATAAATAGGCCATTCAAATTGTTTACCACTTAATGCTTGAATGATATAATAAGCTTCTTGTTCTGCGTCACTTACAGAACTTGCGTAAGAATACCAATATGCACCTACTTTTACTCCATTGGCTTTACAATTTTGATAATTAGTTTCATAATAATTATCTATATGTCCGAATCCATATCCTGCTCTAATAATGGCGAAATAAACTGATTGGGATGCGGTTCCCCAATCAATATATTCATCCCATGTAGAGACATCTACTCCTTGGAACCAACAGGAAATGCCTATAAATAATAAAAGGAAAGATGTGAACTTCATTTTTTTTATAAATTTTTTAAAATAATGTAGATTTATTAAAGAAATTAAATTTTTTATATTTTTAATTAATTTAATTATTAATTGAATTAATGATAAAGTAATATGGGGATTGGGGATTGGGGATTGGGGATTGGGGATTTGGGATTGGG
>JAZAUS010000169.1:0-1063 GCA_036342255.1 Bacilli bacterium | reverse complement strand
TCGAATGTCAACTTCCTTTATTATTAAATTTTTATTATTATGAAGAACAAGCAAGTATACCTAAATTAGACTATGGTCATATCGCGATAATTAATACCAAAGCATATCAAACTTATACTTTACCTTTTGCTCAAGGAATATCAAATCCTATTGTAGCTATAGAAGTATTTAATCCAGTCAAATCACCTTTCCTAATAGTTGATGATGAAATTATATCAAAAAATAGCCTTATAAAAAAAGTGTATATATCAACATCTAATCCAATAGTACTAAAAGAAAGAAATGGTGATTCTAATACTAGAGTTATAGTTAAAGTAGGGTATCAAATATTAGGAAGTGATTGGGAGAAAAAAACTGATAATATTTATTATAATACGAATCTTAATTTATTCGTGTTTTATTTCCCGAATGATTTAAAAAAATTAAATTATACTTATGCAAATCTTGAAACCATAGGAACAAAAGATGGAGATAATATTAAATATTGCTATTCGACAAATATAGGAGCACCCATACTTCCCTCTGCGGAAAATTGTTTTAGAGTTTCTTTAAATAATAGCTATACTTTAAAAGTTTTAAATCCTTTAGTTATGCATAGAGATTATGATTTTGATAATGATATAGGATATTATGTTGCGATAAAACCTGTGGTATTAACTGAGAAAATGGATGTGAAAGAAACTTTGTTTACTTATGATACTTTCATAAGGAATTTAGAAGGAGAAAGTAAAGTGGTATATATAGATACTACATCAGGAAATGGTAAAACAATTCTTACCGCACCTTTGAATAAAGACCAAAAAGAATTTGTACAAATTGCCTTATGCCAAAACAATGATATTAGTTTTAAATTAATCAACGCCTTTTTCACAATTCAAACTATAATCCCAGAAACAACCATACCTTCCGGGACGAAAAATTTCTACAAAATAATTGATAATAACTTACTCGAAACTGAACTAATAATTTCTGGTACCAGTGGAAATAAAGCTTTTGTGAGACATTCAGGAATAAGATCAAGTTATGTTCTTGATATAATAGAAAATCCTTCCATAACATTTGA
>JAZAUS010000168.1:0-1082 GCA_036342255.1 Bacilli bacterium | reverse complement strand
TCAATCTCATTTTAAGTTGTTGATTTTCTCTTTCTCTATTGCTCAAATTCTGGTCATATTTACTAATCAAAACATTATATTTTTGTTTTTCTCTCTCTCTTCTAAGTCTTTCTTCTTCTTTCCATTTTTTTATTTCTTGGTCTTTCATTGTTATTATGGCATTATAATTATTTTGAGTATAAACGTCAATATTCGTTTTGAGCTTATTAAAAGCTTGATTGAATCCGTTTTTATTATTACTAGAAATATTTGTCATAATTTCGTTCAAATTATTATTCAAATATACCACATTTTGATTATTATTGTTATACTGTGTCTTATACTGATTCAAAATATTTCTCAAGTCATAATTTTCATTTTGTAAATCATTATTTGTAGTCTTTAAATGATTCGTACCATATATCACCCCCATACCCCTCAACTGATTTATTTTATTTTCTTTTTCAATTAATTCTTTTCTCAAACTTTCTAAAGATGCCTTCGAGAAGCCTATTTTTTGCAAATCGTTATACTCCTTTTTAAGACTATCATATTTTGACAATAGGTTATTATAATTATATTGACTCAATGCATTTTGATTCTGATTGTAATAAGGTCTTAATTTAACTCCACTATAATCATTGGAAGTATAAATAGGATTCCAGGTGAGTGGATTGTCTTTACTAATAATGAACAATTTATATTGAGTATTATCTGGCTTAATAAGACATGATATTGCATTAGGGAAAAACTTAGTCATGAATGGATGTAATAACATTTGTTCTAATGAAATTCTTTCTTCTGGATTGAATTTCAAAATTCGTTTGATTAAATCAACAGCATCTCTATCCATATCTCTCTGCCATGCGATATTAAGTCTGTTAATATTATATTTAATCGTTTGCACATCATATCCTTGGAAAGGTGATATACCTGTTAATAATTCGAATAATAAAACACCAATACACCATATATCTACTTTTTCATCATGACCTTGATTATTAATAATTTCAGGGGCTAAATATACAGGGGTACCACATACTGTAGTTCGTTTCATATCTCCCTGCATATAATTAGACCATCCAAAGTCTGTTAATTTTGCT
>JAZAUS010000167.1:0-1086 GCA_036342255.1 Bacilli bacterium | reverse complement strand
TGGCGTTATTGTTATATTTAATTCACTATCGACTGTTTTAAATCCGACATAATATTTCAATACTTCATTTGAATTAGAAGTACTATAATCTTTATACATTAAATAAGGATTTAATATAGTCAAAGAATAAGTATTACTTATTCCAACTCTATAACAATCTTGCATAGAAGGGAGCATATATGAACCTAAATTAGTAGAATAACAAAATTTAACATTGTCTTCTGTAGTAGAGACTAAGAAAGTAATACTTGTATAATTAAGCCAATCATCATCAGTTTTGAATTTATATCCGAATAAATTATTATCATTTTCATTGTAATAATACATATCTTTAGCTATAGGAGTAAATTTATTTTCAATTTCATATCCGTATTTAAAAAGAATTCTTGTTTTTGAACTTCCTCCAATATCTTCATTTTTTAGGGAGATACTATCAAATCCTTTTTCTGATTTTTTAATATAAATACCATTATTTTTAGCAATAATTGGATCATCATTTGCATTAGTGAAACTTATTCTTATATTAGGTTCTCTATTTTCTGATAAAATATTGAAAGTATAAACCAAATTAAATCCTGGCATGACACCTAATTGAAGTCCTAAAGTTTTGGAATCTGTAGGACCCATATTAACAATAGTTGAGTCACCTGGTCCTAAACCAGATATTATCGGAGCTTTATCATCTGTGTAATAGATATGCAATAATGTAGGTATTATGCAAGTTGCTTCAATAACATCCATATGATATTTACTTTTTTGTTTTATGAGATAATCTTCTCCTGTTATTTCTTCCATACTATCGATTAAATCATACCATTCTTCCTTATTCAATTCAGTAGCGATTTTTTTTGTATTTATTTGTCCATATATTTCATCTATATGCAAAGTCAAGTCCCCACTAGCTGGATAATGATAGTTTAATATATAATAATAAGGTGTATCACATGAAGGCATTTCTAAACTTGTAGGAATATTAATAGGTCTTCCATCTGGATTTGAGCTGACATAATAATTCATTGTATTATCAGATTTATAAAAATAGGTCTTAAATCTAAATTGTTCTCCTATAATTATATCATGTGATTT
>JAZAUS010000166.1:0-1115 GCA_036342255.1 Bacilli bacterium | reverse complement strand
TATAGGAACAATAATTTTATTACCTTTAATAACTGAAATTTTAAAAAGAATTCCAATTGTAAATAGATTATTACTGGGTATAGTAAATCAACAGAAGAGTTCGTAAGATTAAGATATTAAGAGAATGCAAAAATTCTCTTTTTTCATGGTATAATGGATATGAGGTGTGAACTATGAATGAATATATTAATTTAGATGAAAAGAATATTGAAGAAGAACATATTTGTTGTGCAATTGGTGATCCTAAACATCAAGATGGTGTTGATAAAAAGAAAGAGTGGATTAAAAGCAAATTAAAAGATGGTCATGTATTTAGAAAATTAAATGCAAGAGGAAAAATCTTTATTGAGTATGAACCAATAGAAACTGCTTGGGTTTCAATTAATGGTAAAAACTATATGCATATTTATTGTTTATGGGTAGCAGGTAGTTTTAAAGGAAAAGGTATTGGTAAAGAATTATTAGAATATGCTATTGAAGATGCCAAATCTAAAAAAATGAGTGGAGTTTGTACATTGGTGTCCCTTAAGAAAAAACCATTTATTGGAGATAAGAAATTCTTTGAACATTATGGATTTAAAGTTGTAGATACAATCAACGATTATGAATTAATGGCACTTTCTTTTGATGATAAAGATACACCTAAATTTAGTGATAGTGCTAGAAAAATGAAAATTGATAATCAAGATTTTACTATTTATTATTCTAATGAATGTCCTTATGTAGAATATGAAGTTAAAGAACTATCTGATTATGCAAAAGATAAAGGTATTAAATTAAACTTTGTAAAAATTGATTCATTAGATAAAGCAAAAAATGCACCATGCATCTTTAATAACTGGGCTAACTTTTATAAGGGAAAATTTGTTTCAAATACAATATTAAATGCAAACTCATTTGAGAAGTTAATTAAATAATATGGAATTTGTAAAAGCAAAAACTATACTATCAAAAGTCAAATATGGTTCTGATTGGTATGGTATAGATTATAATATGAACCTATATAGAGGTTGTTCTCATGGGTGTATATATTGTGATAGTAGAAGTAATTGCTATCATATAGATAATTTTGATATTCCTAAAGGAAAAGAAAATGCTCTTGCAATATTAGAAAG
>JAZAUS010000165.1:0-1118 GCA_036342255.1 Bacilli bacterium | reverse complement strand
TTAGGATCTTCTACTTTTTTCCTTTGTCTTAATTTATCCATTTTTTTTGTATCCCAAATTTTACTAAAAGCCGGAATAATTAATCTTTCGAATATCATACATACGACAAAATTAAGTATAGCCAAACCAAATAAATAATATTTTATATTTGGATTTGAAAAACTATAATATTCTTCTTCAGTAAAAGGTAGACCTTCCTCTTCTTCTTCTTCATCTTCTCCTCTAAGTCCTCCTTCATCACTTCCTTCTTCATCAGTACCTCCTCCCTCTTCATCACTTGGATCTTCTTTCGGAGGCCAATCAGTTTCTCTTCTTCTTTCATCATAATAAGAATCATTAGGATTATCCATACTATAAAGTTGTAAAATATTGCAAATAAATTTCGAAGGCCATAAAATGATAATAGAAGAATAAATAATAGCTAAAATCATGAATATAGTTAATAAATAATTAGTATATATAGGACTTTTGAAAGGTTTTGAAATACTAAATGCTGCGGCTGAAATGAAATATTGGGCATTTGATATCAAAAATATACAAGTATTATCTGGACAGGCTAATATTTCCGTTCCTTCATCATCAGGATAACAAATATTCATATAATTATCTAATAAATATACAGGTAATAAATGAGCTACTAATTGGAACACAAAAGAAAGAATAGTTTGAGATAATATAGAAGAAATAACAGGGAAACTAATAAGAGATTCTGTCGGATGATCTTTTGTTAAATATTTATAAGGTCCAGTCGCTGGTATAAAGAATGCTAAAGGAATTATAATAAAAATATCAACACTTAAATATTGAATTTCTGATAAATAAGATCTTAATACCATTGCGAGTGTAACAGCAATAAATTGAATAAGAGAATACATCATCATATATTTAAAAGTTTGTATAGAAGTAACAAGAGATGATTTCCCTTCTTTAAGTAAAGGAATTAAACAACTAATATTTTGATTTCTTGAAGTAAAAGGGGCAGCAATGGATGCTTCTTCTTCAGATAAAGATACACCAATATTAGCACATCTTAAAGCCATGCAATCATTGGCTCCATCACCACACATTAAAACTTCTAATTTTTCTTTTTTAAATCCTTCTACAAGAAGTGCTTTATG
>JAZAUS010000164.1:0-1134 GCA_036342255.1 Bacilli bacterium | reverse complement strand
TAAATCAAGTATTTATTATTATTTAATTTAATAGTATAATTACTCTTGTAGGGAATGATTGTCTCCCTTGCAAAATTGCTAAACCGCTTATTTAAGCTGATGACGTCTATGATTTTTTTTGTCATGGATAAATCAGCTTTTTTTAATGATTTAAGGAGAAATTATGAATATATTTTTATCTTTATTTATTATTTTTACTTGTGGAATATTAGGTGGATTTATTTTTGAAAAAATAAAATTACCAAAGCTTGTATGGTATATTATATTAGGAATATTAATAGGTCCATCAGTATTAAATATTGTAGATGATACACTAATAAACATATCATCTTATTTAAGACAAATTGCTTTAGTTATTATATTAACTAGAAGTGGATTATCTTTAGATATTAATAATTTAAAAAAGATAGGTAGACCAGCTATATTAATGTGTTTTTTGCCAGCATGTTTTGAAATTGTAGGCGTTACTATATTTGCTCCTATATTTCTAGGTATATCCTATTTAGAAGCTTTATTATTAGGAAGTGTACTTGCTGCAGTATCGCCAGCTGTTGTAGTACCTAGAATGATAAAACTAATTACTGAGGGATATGGTAAAGAACATAATGTTCCTGAGCTAATAATGGCTGGTGCTTCATGTGATGATATTTTTGTAATTGTCTTATTTTATTCATTTAAAAACTTAGTTGTTACATCAAATTTTGATGTTTGGACTATAAGTCAAATACCATTAAGTATAATAAGTGGTATTGCACTTGGGATTTTAACAGGACTTTTCATGATTTTAATAATTAACAAATTAAAGATGAATAAAATTATTAATGTAATATTTATTTTAGGAATATCATTTGGTATGATTGCATTAGAAAATTTATTAAAGCAATATTTTAGCGTCTCTTCACTTTTGGCAATAATTGTTATGGCTTTAATAATTAATATATTTAAAAAAGAAGAAGCAAAAGAGATTCAAAAAACATATAATTCCTTATGGAATTGTTTTGAAATATTATTATTTACTTTAGTTGGAATTGCTACAAGCATTAATTATGCATTTTCTAAAGAAGGCGCAATTTTAGTTGGTGTAGTATTAATTGCATTAATATTTAGAAGTGTTGGAGTAATTTTCTGCTTATT
>JAZAUS010000163.1:0-1140 GCA_036342255.1 Bacilli bacterium | reverse complement strand
TGTCATTATTCAAAGCTAATCTTTGATTATAAAAATCAAAAATACTGGTTTTATGAAAAATATACTGTAACAAAAGAGGATACTACTTATACAAACGAAGTAGAAACTAAGATTGTATATAAGGATAATAAATATACTGCTAAAACAAGTCTTACATTAGATAATTATAAATATTGGGAGTATAAAAGCACTGAAGTTGATGGAATGACTTTTGAATATATGGATTATTATACTGTAAGTGGTAAAGCAGAGTTTTATACTACATTTAGTAGTGAATATGGTGATGGTAAATTCTTTTTACCATATGCAACACATTATATGTATGGTCTTTCAAAGGGAATTCCTGCCTTAGCTGCTTTTAGCTTATATAAGAAAAGTGAATTATATATATCTAATAATTATTCTTATTGTAAATATGTGAATGAAGACTATGATGTTACTCGCGTTATATCATCAAAGGATGACTATTTTGGCAAATATGACAAAGGAAGTAATTATGAGACTTACTATGAATATTATTTATCAAAGAATGATTTATTAGATGATTCTATGTCCTTAGAGATGGTACCAAAATACAATTTTGAAGATACTACCTATTCTAAAAATAATAAGCTTCCTTATTTCCCACTTAATGGTGAAGTTGAAAGATTATTATTTGGTTTACTTGATATTGTAGATTCTATTCCAAGAGATTTATATAAATCTAATTTTACAGTTGAATAAGCTATATTCAAATGAGGCGATTTTATCGCCTTTTTAATTATTTGTTTGCTAATTGGTTATGAGTCCATCCCTCATCTACTAGTCTTGCTATCTCTTTTAAATCTTTATCTTTTAATCTCATAATCAAAATCTTATTATGAGTTTTGACATATATTTTTAATTAAGATAAAAATGATGTTATAATAAAAAAGAATATTGAAAAGATTAAATAAGTTGGATAATACATTTTAAATTGTATTTCTACAAAGGAAAGAGGTATTTATGTTTTTAGAAGAGACTACTCCCATAGAGTTTTTTAAGGATGGTTTTTTTGGATATGGTGAAAAAGGAGATTTTACTTATTTTTCGTTTTGGCATATTTTTCCTATAGTATTATTAATTGCTGCAATAATACTAACCTATATTTATAGAAAAAAG
>JAZAUS010000162.1:0-1143 GCA_036342255.1 Bacilli bacterium | reverse complement strand
AATTCAAGTATCGAACATTAATTGTTCAAATATTATTTGGAATAATAAAGAATAGTACAAACATGAATGTATTAGATTTTGCTAATAAATATTTATTTACACCATTGGGTATAGAAAAAAGGACAAGTGCGAATTGTTTTAATGCTAAAGAACAACTGGAATATACAATGAGCAAAAAGAACCATGGGAAAGTATGGTTTTTAGATCCTACAAATATGCCTACAGCAGGTTGGGGATTATCATTATCTGCATATGAGATGGCTCAAATTGGATTAATGGTATTAAAGAAAGGTGTTTATAATAATAAAAGAATAGTAAGTGAGAATTGGATAGACCTGATGGGTAAATCATACATTTCATTAGATTTTAAATTTGGTAATCAAGATTATGGATATATGTGGTGGTTACCACATAGAACATCTAATGTTATAGCAGCGATTGGTGATGGTGGGAATGTCATCTATGTTAATTATGATAAAAATATCGTAGTTGCTGTAACGGGATATTTTAAACCTATGGTATTCGATAGAATTAAATACATAGAAGAAAATATAGTTAAAGCAATAGAATAAGTTATACAAAAAGTAGTGAAAGATTAGACCTAGCAATAGGTCTTTTTCTTTTATATAATACCTTTTAAGATTCTTTCTTTTGTATCTTCTAATTTCATCATTAACAATCTTTTCTTTCCAATATTATTGAAAGAATTATCTATTATATATCCAATATCATCAATGAATAAATATCTACCGTGAATATCTTCGTTAGTAATTATCTTAATATTAGTAGGTATTCTTTCTTTATTTAAGTAAGATGAAGTAGAAGTAATAATAGTTATATTTGTTTTAATGTCTTTAAGCATAGACAATAGAAATTTATCTGCATAATAATCTACAATTATTATTTCATATTCAGCTAAGAAGAATAATTTTCTTATGAATGTATATGCATCTAGTATTTCTCCTTGATAAAAGATTTTAGAGTTTTCTAAGTTAACTTTATCTTCAATCACTTTAATTTTAGATTCTATGTGCTTAATGTCATTTTGAAGTGAAATAATATTGGATGCACAAGATAAGCATCTTTCCTCATTAATAACATGACCATTTAATAAATACTGTTTTAGTATGGAATTAGCCCATT
>JAZAUS010000161.1:0-1169 GCA_036342255.1 Bacilli bacterium | reverse complement strand
TTTGAAAAAGCAATAAACGCAGGTAGTTACTTAAATATGAGTCCTGGTCCAGGTGGAATGATTCAATTACAACCAGGTTCATATAAAATACCTTTCCAATTTACTTTACCAAATAACATTCCTCCTTCTTTTGAATATCCTTTCAGAAACAGAAGAGCTTCACTAAGATATATTTTCACTGCTCAGGTTTTATCTCCTTATGAAAAAACCGTAACTGAATCATATATATGGATTAAGGCAAGACCTATTAATATTCCTGATCAAATCAAGCATGAAAATTATGTCACGGTTAAAAATGTAGGAATAGTATCGAGAGGTAAAAGTGGTATTGCTATTTTCACAATGGCTAATAATTATAGAATAAATGATATGCTTCCTTTTACCATAGATATTTATAATGAAGATTGTGGTGTGCAAGTCAAAGAAGTTAAAATAAGTGTAAAAAGAATAGTTACTTTTGTTAAAGAAGGAAAAGAATATCAACAAAGAACGGCAATTTTGAGAAAGAGATATCCATGTTTATGCGATAAAAATTCTAAAAACAGTTTCCATTATGATGATATCCAATTAAGAGATAATGAATTAAAAGATGCGGATTATAATAGAAGTTTAAATCCTTATCCATTTATTGATGATTTAAATTTACTTATGCCTAATATAAGAAGTAAATTTATTAAATGTGAATATTCATTAAAAGCAACTTCATATTTTGATCTTTCTGTTTTTGGAAAAAATAGACCAAGAGTTGAAATGCCTATATATATCACACATCAATTACAAAAAGAATTTGACTATGAAAAAAATACTAACCAATATAATGGACAAGGGCAAGAATTCGCAGTTAGAGATTTTAATAGAGGCTTCAATGCTAATAATAATAATCCTTTTGAAAATAATAACAATAATAATAATTGGGGAAATAACAACAACAATAATAACAATCCTTGGGGAAATAATAATAACAATAATAATAATAATAATCCTTGGGGAAATAATAATAACAACAATAATAATAATAATTGGGGAAATAATAACAATAATAATAATTGGGGAAATGATAATAGGAGTAAAACTACAGTAAGTAATAATCAAGTCAGTGCTGCTGGATCTAAGAAATATTCTTATGAGGCCTATATTGCAACTAAAAATTTAAACAAACCTAATCAAAC
>JAZAUS010000160.1:0-1181 GCA_036342255.1 Bacilli bacterium | reverse complement strand
GTACTATAAAACAGATGTATAAATCTGTTTTTGTTATGGTATAATTTTATATAGAGGTTGATATTATGGATAGACCAGAATTAAATAATCAATTAGATAGTAAAACATTTAGAGAATATTATTATTTAAAAGAAGAACTTATTGATTTCTGTAGAAAAAATAATTTACAAACTACGGGTGGTAAAATTGAACTAACTGATAGAATATCAAAGTTTCTTGAAACAGGAGAAAGAATTATTAAAGTATATGATTCTAGAAGAACAAAAATAATAGATGAAATCACTCTTGAAAGCATTATAGAAGATAATTTTGCATGTTCTGAAAAGCATAGAGCATTTTATAAAAAAGAGATAGGTAAAAGTTTTTCGTTTAATGTTTTATTTCAAAAGTGGTTAAAAAGTAATGCGGGAAAAACTTACAAAGATTCAATAGAAGCATACTATAAAATATTAGAAGATAAGAAAAATAATAAAACTACTATTGATAAACAATTTGAGTACAATACCTATATAAGAGATTTTTTTAATGATAATAAAGATAAAACATTAGATGATGCTATTAAATGTTGGAAATATAAAAAGAGTTTAAAAGGCTCCAATAAATATGAAAAGGAAGATCTTAAAATTTTATAATTAGAATGATCGGGAGATTAAGATATTACAATATGTTCTTTATCCGCAGTACGAAGTGTAACACTGTGGTTAAATTGATATGTTCTTTATCTCCAAAAAGTTGAGAATGAAATGTTAGTCATCTCCATACTAGGCATGTGGAAACAGTTATGGTTTTAGAAAGGAAGAATTAATATGGAACACGAAATGAAATTACAACCTGAGTATTACAATTTTATACTTAATGGTACTAAAAGAATAGAAATTAGACTATTTGATGAAAAAAGACAACAAATTAAAATAGGAGATACAATCAAATTTTTAAAGGAACCTGAATTAAATGAATCTTTTGAAGCAAAAGTGGTTGGATTATTAAGATACAACAGTTTCGAAGATATGTTTAACGATTTTGATATTTCTATTTTATCAGATAAATCAATGACTAAAAATGAGTTAATAGCTGTTCTAGAACAATTTTATACAAAAGAAAAACAAGAACAATATGGTGTATTAGGCATTAGAATAGAATTATTATAATAGAGCAGTCATTCGACTGTTCTTTTATGATAT
>JAZAUS010000159.1:0-1187 GCA_036342255.1 Bacilli bacterium | reverse complement strand
CTTCAAAAGCATCAGCTTCAAAACCATCTGAAAATCTAATTTTATACATCATACCAACATCTTCAATATCGGCTTCTTCTTTTGTAAGTGGTCGTAATATTTCTACTACCTTACCGTCACGCAAAAATAAATCTGAATCTCCGTGTGAATTAAAAATCGCTTTACTCATTTATTATCCCTTTCTTAACCTATTTAATGTTTTTTACATATATAATAATGACCAAAACAAACTTTTTGGTACATATAACCCAGTAGTTTTTATAATAGAGTACTTATCAATATATGTTTCATTTATTTGTGGATGTTTATTATCCCATTTACCAGACATTATAATATCATATATGTCTCTAATTGGCATAATCTGTTCTTGTCTACCATCTGGAAATATTGTTATAAGTTTTTCATAATTATGGTCTGTTTTATCAATATCAATATAAAGGCTAAACAATTCGTCATATTGATACTTAATATCATTAAACACATAATAATCTACTTGTTTTCGTGGGGTGTCTAATATAAGATTTTCTATTTTTTCTTTAAAATTATCTTTTTTTGTTAATTGTAATCCTACTATTAACAATTCTTTTTCAATTTCATCAAAATCCTTTGATTTTCTAATTTTATGTATTAAATTAGTAATATCTTTATCTAAATCAGACATTTTTTAATCCCTTTCTTAAAACCACTTTTTAGTGTTCTGTGCATTAATTATCTTATCTATATTTGTATCAAGCGTTATTTTAATAGGTGTTTTTGTAACTTTGAAAATATGATAATTTATCTTAAATAGAATACTATATTTAATCGCCTCATATAAATCTGTTAAAGACATTTTAGGGTTATTTGTTCTATATGCCCAAAATGGATTAAGTATTGTTGAATGAATTAGTTTACCATCTGCCATAAATACTTTTATACTACTTCCATCTTCATCATCATCCTTTACAATGTGTACATTTGTAGGAGTAATAACTTCTGCATAAGATAATTCTTGATGTGTATCTATTGATTTAGTATCTATTGAACTATTAAAAATTTTACGCTCGTTTACAATATTTGGTTCAGAAAATAATGTTTTATTTGATTTAGCTAATACAAATTTTCTTTGTTGAGAAGGATTTATTTTATGAAAAAATAAGTTACTGGATACATCAGCAAAAACACTATTTATATCTCTATAAAAATCT
>JAZAUS010000158.1:0-1236 GCA_036342255.1 Bacilli bacterium | reverse complement strand
TTTAAGTAATGCATATATATCATTATGTGATTATTTTGAAAAAAATTATATAATGAATGATTGGAAAAAAATAGATTATAATAAATTGAAAAAAGATGGTTTAATTTTAATAGAAGAAGCACAACAAACGGATAATATAGATAAATATTATGAGGCTATAGATAATTTTGTAGAAGCACATCATGATGGACATATGAGTTTATCTTTTTATAATGATAGTGATTATTATTTAAATAAAATATCTGAATTTAATGATTATGGATTATCTTCAATTAGACTGGAAGATGGTTCTATCATTGCAATTAATGTAGAAGATAATTTAGATATTATAAATGGCGATAGAATTATAAAATGGGATGGAGTAGATATTAATAAAGTAATAGATAGTGTTAAATTACCAATTGGTGAAAGTCTAATTGAAAACGAAGAAAGAATGAAAGAATTTTTTGGTTCTAGTATAGGTGGTAATAGTGTTGAGGTTACTTATATTGATTCAGATAATACAGAAAAAATAATTACTTTAAAGAAATTAAAATCTAAAGTTCCTAGAGCTATAAAATCATTTAATATATTTAATCATTCCAATGATGAAACAGAATATGATTATAAAATGTTAAACGATGAGATTGGTTATTTAAGAATAGGTGTTGAAGAGATAGATACTATTAGTGATAGTATTGGATATTTTACTGGTAATCATAAAGTGGCTAGAGAAAAGTATAGAAAATCCCTAAGAGAGTTAAGAAAAAATGGAATGAAAAAACTAGTAATAGATATTAGAAATAATAAGGGTGGTTCTGATGAAGTGGCCATGGCTTTAGCTAGTTTGTTTACTAAAGAAAAAATATATGGTTATTCATTAGGATATAGATCTAATAATAAGAATATAAGTTTAGTTGATCATTATGTTTTACCAGATGGAGAATTTAGTGATATAAAAGTGATTGTTTTGACTAATATGAGATGTGGCTCTGCAGGTGATGGAATGGTTTTATATTTGTCAAGAATAGATGGAATAACAATAGCTGGCCTATCAAATCCTGGAGGAATTGATCAAGAAACAGGTGGATTTGTATTTATGCCAGAAGGAGTTGTAGTAAGTTATCCTGTTGGACTTGTGTTGGATGAGAATAATAATCCTAATATTGATGTTGATGATACAAGAGAAAGTAGAAATCCTGTTGATATAAAAATTCCTTTAGATAAAAATGCAGCATTAAGAATATTTGATGGTAA
>JAZAUS010000157.1:0-1247 GCA_036342255.1 Bacilli bacterium | reverse complement strand
ATTTAGATTATGTCTTAATCTAATAAATATCAACCCAATAATAATAATGCTCAGTAAAAATATACCACAAAGTAATAACACTAACTTAATATTAATATGTATTACTATCAAAACAAATGTAATAATAAAAAAGGCTGTTATTAACATAGTGAGATAATCTTCCATACCTATTTTGTTATTATATAAAGTTTGAAACTTCTTACCATATTCTGTAATAATAAGATTTTTATATAGATTAACCATATCTTCTATATTTTTAGTTGTTGTTTTAGGAATTTTTATATCTGTTTTTGCAAAATGTTGGTTACTCATAAATATTCCCTTTCTAATCAAATTCAATAGTAGTTATAAGATTTAGCTTTTCAGCATTTTCTTCTGTAAGAGTTATTTGTGTAATCTTATTAATATTACCTTTAGTATCTTTTATATACTCTACTTCATTTTTATCCCCTATTTTTATATTTTCACGGGCAAATGAAGAAAAATCAGAATTTTCGTGGATAATATGTTCATTTGTAACTATATCAAAACCATCATATTCATAATTACGGATAGCACTAACTGATTCGGTAACAGAAAACTTATTTTTTACTTTCCATCTATGTTCAACAATACAAACAGAAGTACATAATATAAATATTATTAACATTACTGGTAAAAATAACTGTACTTCTTCTTTTGATAAATATAAATCTGAATTTACTTTATATTTTATAAGCATAAAAACATTGGTTAATAAAAATACCAAAAAAACCAAACTTACCAATGCTCCTATAAAACCAAATAATGATAGAATACCAAGAAAAATTTCCATAGAAGTATTGTGTAAATATATTATTTCCATTAATTTTTCTCCTTATTTGTCACTATAATATCATCTTTTGTAAAAGAAAGTAATGCTGATAATAATCCCGTAGTAAAAGGAGCCAATATAAATGAACATATCACCAATATTACTTTATAAACATCTTTAATATCAAGACTATCTGCCAGAATAAGAAAACCAAAACACATAACACCACATAAAATAGTAACTGACCATAAAATAACTACTAATATTATATTCTTTCGTGTTTCTTTATTCATTATAGTTCTCCTTATTTAGATAATTCAAAATCGGTTAGTGTATCAGTAAGTTTATTCCCATATAATATATTAGATAATATATTATGAGAACGCCATATATTATTTAATCTACCACCAATAAATCTTTGGGCATCTTTATATTTTTCTTCATAGGATAAATT
>JAZAUS010000156.1:0-1256 GCA_036342255.1 Bacilli bacterium | reverse complement strand
GTACCATAACTTTCCCAAGTTACTGGAATAACATAATATCCATCATCAGATACATATTTTTCTAAATCAGTCATAATATTCTTCTCCTTTAACTCCAACTTCTATGTTTTTCATTAATACTTTCTCTACCGTCATAATCATCAATATACCATTCAATATCATCTGGTACATCAACAATTTTAAGACTCGCATAATCTCCATCTGCTTCGTGTCCAAGTTCTGTAATAACATCTATCAAAATGGGGTCAGTACGATTATTTGACGAACATATTTCATATTCCCATACAACATAATCTTCTATATCCTCAAAATCATAAATAATATCGTCTCCTAAATCCTTAAAAGTGATATATAAATCTTCCAATGCTTCTTGAGGAATATAATCATTAGCCACTTTTTGATATTGATTATTTTCTTTTTTATAAAGATATGCTTCACCATATTTCTTTTTACAATATAATAGATGTGCTTTAGTAGATAATCCAAATCCACCATAACAAGTATTAATTGCTACTCTCATTATTTTTATATCCTTTCTTATTTCCCTTTATTTAATTTTTGATGGAATACAGCTAAACAAATAGCATCAAAATCCCATTCAACATCTACTTTATAGGATATATAATCTTCTGCTTCAAAATCTTCAAATCGTAATGTATCCATATCAATTTTTGTAATATATTTACAAATTGTATCCATATCTTGTTCTTGCATACATTCAATACAACTATCAATTACTACATCATCATCACAATAATTTTCAACAACCCAATCCCAAACACCACTATCTTCAGTAATTGTGTTATAAAAAGTATTACGGATTTCCCCCTCTAAATCCTTTGGATTAAGAGTTAATGCACTTAATGGGTCAAAATATAAAACTACCTCTACAATCATTTTTTTCTCCTTTTTATCCTAAAATTACTTTATCATTATATGGTTTTTCAATATCTTCACAAAAATCATTAAGGACTTCTATATCTTTTTCAGTATCCGTGAATCCAAAATATAATCCGTGATAACCATTACCTTCATCATCTCTTGATATATAAATCTTTTTATTACCATTACCTTTTGCTTTTTGTTCTTCGCAGAGTTCTAATAATTCATTTACAGTTAACATAATATTACTCCTTAAATCTTTATTGTGATAGTAGCAATCCTTTATATGTATTAGTCTTTATCAGATAAATCATCAAAATCACAATCGCTATAGTTTATAAAAAACATACCTACATCTGCCCAATCACCACCTG
>JAZAUS010000155.1:0-1258 GCA_036342255.1 Bacilli bacterium | reverse complement strand
GATACTAAAATAAATCTTCCACCAAGAATAAGAATGTCTGTATTATATGCTATAGCACAAAGTTGTAATGGTAGAGTAATTAATACTTGTAATAGGTCAGAAGATTATGTAGGATATAGTACAAAATATGGTGATAGTGCTGGTGATATGTCAGTTTTAGGTAATCTTTTTGTAAGTGAGATTATTGCAATTGGTGATGAACTTGGACTTCCATATGAACTTGTACATAAAGCACCATCAGACGGTCTATGTGGTCAGACAGATGAAGACAGATTTGGATTTACTTATAATGATATAGAGCATTATATTAAAAATGGAACAACAAATAATATAGACATTGATAATAA
Source organism: Bacilli bacterium (assembly GCA_036342255.1). GTDB lineage: Bacteria > Bacillota_I > Bacilli_A > RF39 > UBA660 > RUG11198. The sequence continues at coordinate 911 of JAZAUS010000155.1, read as the reverse complement.
AATTAAATCAATGCATAAAGCTTCAAGACATAAATATAAAGAAATGTATATATGTAGTTAATATAATAAATGCATAGATATGTGCTATGCCACTTTCTGTAAGGGTTACAGAGATTGGAATGTTATATTATGACACCAACAACATTAAAAATAATTATACTTATCATATTCATAATCATTTTCATTAGCATTATTATAATAAACATTATTTCTATTAACGACTTTGAAATATTTGGAATTATGTTTGCGTTATTTATAGTATTATGTGGAGCAACTTTCGTTTTTGTATGTGAACATTCTACTTATAAAGAATATTCAAGCCAAGAATATGATGTAGATAATATGGTAAAAATAATACCAAAAGAACATTTTAAAGAAGAAATTAAATATATTAATTCCTATAAATCTCCACATAAAGTATTGATTCACGAAACATTATTTAAAACAGAAGAATGGAAACTTATCGAATATATTCCAACAGAGGAAGAAGATGAATATGAAAAGTTCAAACTATCAAAAACAAAGTCGGATTAAATTAATATTTGTAATTTATTGAATACATAGATATATGCTATGTCACTTCGCATAAGGGTTATGCAGATTGGACAATAGGTATGTTAAAAAACATAAATTTTGCTAAAAATATAGAACCTTCTACAGAAGAAACAACTGAAGAAAATAACAACAATAATGTCATAATAGATACTGTCAAATATGAAAATTTAACACCAGGTAAAGAATACACTATTAATGGTGTATTATATAAAACATCAGGAGAAAGTTTAGCAGAAAGTTCAACGACATTCATACCAGAAACATCTGATGGAGAAACTCAACTCACCTACACAGTAGATGTAGATAATCATGGTGATGTTCCACGTAATCAAAATAATGGTATTATAACACTTATC
>JAZAUS010000154.1:0-1285 GCA_036342255.1 Bacilli bacterium | reverse complement strand
CTCTCTCTTTTTATAACATTTTTAATATTCAATTGTAATGCCATTTTAATATATGCACTTTTCTTTGATAAATAATAACCATTTTTATATGTCATTAATCTATCCATTAATTCTTCATCAGTTTCAGGTGGATTATCAAACTCTAAAGATTTAATTATAAATTTTTCTACTTCATTTAATTTATCATATGATGTTTTTACTTTTTTTAAAAGATTCATACACATTTCTATAGATCTATCATAGTTTTTTCTATCTAATGTAATTATGCCAGTATTTGTTTTTGAAAAATATGAGTAATTAGTTGCAAAATCATAGGTCATTGTATAATCTTTAACATTTTCATCAATAAAAATTTTAAATTCCAAGTCTTCAGTTATTTCATATTTCAATGCCTCTTGATACATAGCATGAACTAACATATTTGTAGATAATATATCTACTATTTCAGCAAAATCATTTTTTAGTTCAATATAATCATATTGTTCAATTATTTTGTTAGATAATGTTCCTTTATTATCTAGTAATTCAGCTTGTAATTTACCATCCTTTACTTTAATCATTTTACCACCCTTACTTCTAAATACTACGAAAAAAGGTGTCAATAGTATTAAAGTGTTTAAATACTACCGACACCTCTAAATAATTCATTATAAAGATTTATTAATTTCGATTGTTTTTTCATAGCTGTACCTCCATTTCTAGAGAATACCTCTTTCATTGGTTATATATATTATCACTTTTTAAAAATTTGTCAATTCCTTATTTAGGGAATGACTAATCTTGGTATTCTATATCTTGCACGGGTGGAATATCTAAAGTATTAGCATAATCTTCAAATTTATTAACTGTTTCAGTTTCCATTTTATTTGTTACTCTAACATATATATTATATGTAGTCATTATAGTTGAATGCCCTAATCTTTTAGATACTGCTTTTATATCAGCACCTTGTTCTATTAATCTAGTTGCATGAGTATCTCTAAAATCATGAAATCTACAAGGTATTCCTAACTCATAGTTAATTACTTTAAACGCGTGTCTAGGTGATTCAGTTCCTCTAAAATCTCCATTAGCCCTTACAAATACTAATTTAGCTTCAGGTAGATCTACTTCTATTTCTGCCTTAGCATCTACTATTTTTATTTCAGGTCTATTTGTATATTCATTCATAATTCTTTTTTCATAATGTTTTAGATAAGATTCGCCATAGTATTCTTTATTTTCTTCTTGAAGTTTCTTATATTCTTTTAATGCTTTGACTAATGTATCTCCTATAGATATTGTT
>JAZAUS010000153.1:0-1304 GCA_036342255.1 Bacilli bacterium | reverse complement strand
GGAAAGATATGTGGAACTATAATGCTTGTCGCAACTATTATTTTCTTAATATGGAGTTTCACAACAAACATGTGGAATATTAGTTGGATTGTTTTTCCAATTGGTGGAATTCTATGTGGTATTGTTGGAACTATATTTGGAAGCAAAGAATAAAAAAAGATTATAATTCAAACATTTATAATAGATAGTTGTTCGGACTATTAAGATATTATGATGATCAAAACATTTTATCAATCAATAACAGAAAGTTGTCCCATTGTATAGGGTACATGTGTTGCAAGTAATATTGCTGCACAAGCTGCAATTAAGGCAAAAAAAGGAAAATAAATAATAAATTAAAAGACTAGGTAAAACTAGTCTCTTTTGTATGTTCGGAAAGTAGTAATCTTACGATTATTTAAGTTTAAAAAATACTAGGTTTTATGGTATAATTAAATAATAAATAGAAATATATGGAGGAGATACCTATTATGAAAAAGTTTAAATTATTATATTATGTTACAACAGTTATGAGTATGTTAGTTGGTTTATGGCATTTTTTTGTTCCAGTTATGTTTCAATGGTATGATTATTTACCAATGCAATATAAAAACTTAATTGTAGGAATAGATTATACAAATTATTGTTTCTCACTATTATTATTTGGAAGTAGTTTGCTTTTAATAAGATGGGGGAAAAGAGCATTAGGTGAAAGTAAGGAAGCTAAAGAACTGTATTTCTTTTTGACTATTGTTTGGATATTTAGAGCATGTTTAGCAACATTTCTTGAACCATGGCCATTAGAACCTGTACCTTGGGCAGCACTATTACAACTTGTATTATCTGATTTATTAGCATTTATGATGATAATTATGAGTATTGTATTTTATAAAAAAATAAAAAAGATTAAATAGAAAAATTAAAGTTTATTTATTAGTTCGTAAGGTTAAGATATTACGAGAAAAAAATGTAGTAACATTTATGATAAAATATACTATGAAAGGGTAAGATCAATCAAAAAAAGGATACTGGGAAGTATTATAAATCAAAGTTTTACTTAATCCAAAGTTAAATATTTTATCACCTTCTTTTGAAAATTGCCCTACAAGCCGCAATCAAAGCAAAAAATAATAATTAATTAAACTAAAAAAGACTAGAGAAATCTAGTCTTTTTAAATTAAGTCACATTCAATAATTCAATCATTTAATTTTATGGTAAAATAATTGTAGGATGTGAGAATAATGAATAATGATTTAGAGTACAAAGAATTATCTTCTAAAAGTAAAGAAGAAATAATGGAACTATTTAAAACAAATGAAGATGG
>JAZAUS010000152.1:0-1304 GCA_036342255.1 Bacilli bacterium | reverse complement strand
GAAAAAAAAGAAGAAGATCTTGAACATATTAAATTATATTCGGATGTGGTTGATAGTGATGAAAGTCAGCAAGTGAATCAAGAAATGATTCAAGTAGATAGTAATAATTTACAAGAACAAAATCAACAAAGCCAACAAATATATACTAATGAACAAATTATTTCACAACAAAATCAATATAATCAACAATATGTGGAATCACAAAATGATTTAGAAAAAGTTTTCCTTCAACAACAAAATACACAAATAACCACAGAACAAAATGGAGGAGAATTTGATATTGATGCTTATTTAAAACAACAAGGGTATGATACTAATGTTCAAATTCAAAATAATAAGACAGAAGAAGATACAGACTATTTAGCAGCATTTAAAGCTCAACATGGAAGTCAAACTCAGCAAATTGACTTACAAGGATTTAATTTAGAAAATTATGGAAATATGGCTACAACTACTACAAATACCACCACAACAGTTCAGCAAGAGCAAAATATGAATGCCTTAAACACAGGTATAGGTCAATCAGGAATGGTTCAGGAATATCATTTAGAAACTAAAACTTTAGAGCCAATAATTAATAAAGAAAATATTAATTACTCAGTAAATAAAGCAATATTAAATGAAACAACAAACAAAGTCGTTGTATCAGAAAATGTTTTACCAGTATCTTATTTACCAGAAAAAGTCAATAAATTAATAGTTTCAGATCAAGTCACTACTTTGCCTTTAATTAGAGCAGGAAGCAAAGTCACTTATAATACTCTAGAACCGATAATTCACGAATCTAAAGTTTATATTAAAGATGGCTCAGAAAATATTACTAATAATTATGATAATTTGAATATAAATGGAAATACTACTGCTGATGCTAATTTTGATTATAATAATTTAATTGCAAATAATGGTGAAACTACCCAAAATGGATTAGTTGAAGGAAATAATTATGATTATAATTATAATTTTAGTACTACAGAAAATCAAAATGGTAATAATTGGACCTCGAGTGCTCAAAGTTCCTACACTACTACAAATATAGTACAAACAACATCACAATATAATCCTGAAATTAATTATCAGATGGAAACACAAGGATTTCCTGTTGAACAAGGAGAACAAATACAATATGGAAACTAGAATAATAAATTTTAATTTGTCTTTATAAAATGGAATCGTGAATATATAATTATGATAAATAATTTAATTTAAAATCATAATTTTTTTATGATAAAATTATTACTAAAAATATAATTAATAAAATTATTAAATATTATATTACCAATTATGGGGATTGGGGATTGGGGATT
>JAZAUS010000151.1:0-1308 GCA_036342255.1 Bacilli bacterium | reverse complement strand
TTTATCCATTTTCTAAGTCTCCTTTTACCCAAACCTCTAATTTATAATTAACTTCACTAAAAATAACATCAGTAGTTTCAGTTTTATATTCATTATAAACTAAATCTATATTTTCTTCATAACTAACTGTTCTTATATATCTATAACCACACTTTGTTAATACCTCATCAGTTAAGTGTAAATTAAATCGTTCTCTTGGTTCTAATAATAAATAATTATCAATATACCAATTAGGATTATTTTGAATACAAGAATCACATACTACATCATCATTTTCGTCTCTAATAAAAGTTTCTAGCCAACCATTTTCTTGATATGGAATAATATGAAAACAATCATCACATCTAATATATTCATCAGTAAATCCAAAACAAGCCCCACATTGTTTTAGTATTTCTTCTATAAAATATAAATCATCATCTGCACTATGATTATAAACATCTTCTTGTGAAATTATATTTTTTTCTAATAGTTTTTCAATAGCAATAGTATTAAGTTTTTTTAAATCATCATAATCATCAATTAATAGCATTTTTTCAGCACCCATATTAAAATCATCACTACAAGGTTGATAATCATAATCATTTGTTTCTTGAAAAGTGTCTAATATCTCTTCAAGTATTAATTCTCCTTGAATATCCATTATTTTTTCTCCTTTTCTGCATTGATTTCCTTATATACTGTTGATAAATCTACTTGTGGTGAATATTTTTCTATATATTTAAGTATTCTTTGTATATCATCTTTCTTAAAAACTCTGATACAATTACCATAATCATCATATGGTACTTTTTTTATATAATCTCCATTAAGTCCAATTAATAACATAGATGGACTATAATTACGCCATATATATTTAACATCTATTATATTGGTAGTTTTTACATAAGCTATTTGATTAGAGTTACTAATTTTACAATAATATGGTGGCATCTCTTCTAATTTAAGTTTTGTTCTATGTATTCCCATAGCATATAAATAATCTGTGTTGATAATTTCATTATTTATATTTAATGGAATCCCTAATGTATAAATAGGTGAGGTAAACTTATTCTTCATTGAATCACATCACTTTCTTCTATATTTTTATTTTGTGTTTATAACCTCAATAGGTTCTTGTGTAATATCTATCTTTGTACTATCAATAAGTTTTGCCACTACTACATATCTACCCCTACCACTTGCTAAATGATATGAACAAGTAGATAAAGTTATTAATTCATCACCATATTCAGCAGATGTTTCTATGTTATATGGTGTGTTTTTCTTACATTGTTCTATATATTCTGTAAACAATTCATTATTCAT
>JAZAUS010000150.1:0-1390 GCA_036342255.1 Bacilli bacterium | reverse complement strand
TTATCAGTAAAAGTCAATGACCAAAGATATTCTTTCTTATATACAGGTTTTTCTACAAATAATGGATAATTAACCTTTGAACGAAGTTCCTTAACCATATTATAAAATACAGTCTTACCATAGTTAGTTTCTTCCTTAAATCTATTGAGATTCTCAGAAGCTGTCATATCATTATTAATAAAGGTTTCAAACCATCTAAGGTTGTTACACATATCTTTCTTATATGAAATGTGATACTTAACCTTCTTATATGATCCATCAGGCTGTTTTACACTCTTTAAATAGCTTTTTGGTGTAGGTACATATAAAGCTGTATTATTATCAATAATCTGATTCTGGATCATTTCCCATGCCTTATTGATAATATCACAGAAAATATTATGATTCAATATAAAGTTAGAAGGATCATTATGAGGATATACGTATGTAAGATAAGTCTTCATACATGATAAAAAGAAATTTCTTTCAGTCAAAATATCTCTATAATAAAGTATTACTCCTTCAACATAAAGTAATTCATATAAAGTATTCAAACCTTCTGTAGTGTTATAAATACCATTGCCTCTATAACGGTCAAGTATAATATCCTGTGTTGTGGCTTCAGTATGCATGACACCGAAAATATACTTATTATAAACAGTAGCTTCAGGATAATTTTCCTCAAACCATGCTTTATATGCCTTTCTATTTGCACTGTACTTTGATACTAAATCAAAATTAATTAAACCATTCTCTGTATTAACCCAAAAATTAGGGTTGTTGAATTTTTTTTCCATAATAAATATCATATATTTTTTTGTTTTTAAGCTGATTGGGATTAGTTTCGCTTTTTATCCTGATCAGCTTTTTTTATAACCTTATATTATATATATCATCAAAATTTCAAAAAAGATAATTTTGTCCACACTTTTTTTTAATTATTTTATTTTTGTGGACTAAAAAATCCAACATATTTAGGCCTACTAATCCAAGTCCACTAGCCTACTAATCCAAGTCCACTAGCCTACTAATCCAAGTCCACTAGGTATAAATTGTGCTAAAAAAAGGCTTGTTTTGTAATGTCTACTTTACAAAATGACCTGTTTTTGAGTCAGGATTTTTTAGTCCACAAGTGATTATAAATAATATATTAATATATAATATATATAATATTTAATAAATTTAAAATATTTACGTGAAAAACCACCTTTACAACCAAGCAAGCTTGGTTGATATTTCTTTAATGTAATGTTATTAATGTTATTTTAACCTTACAACCTCGCAAGCTCGGTTGATATATTTCTTTAACAACTTAATATAATGTTATTTTTCACTTCTAAGGACTTTAAATTACTTAAACCTATAAATTATAAACATTTGGTATTTTAAAGCCATACAGGAGATTTAAACA
>JAZAUS010000149.1:0-1393 GCA_036342255.1 Bacilli bacterium | reverse complement strand
TCATCAATAGCAAATAAATTACCACAATTTTGACATTGGATCTTATTTCCTACTTGTACAAAATATGCATAAGGTGATCCACCACAAGATTGACAAGTATTAACTACAACAATTACTTTTCCTTCGCTATTTCTAACTGCAATTAATCCAATAGTAACACCCTCATATTCGTAACTAATATATACTGCTTCTTCAGTAATTTTTTCTTCATCAATTACGATATTACCATCACTATCTAATTCTGCTTTAACAATCTTTCCAGTTACTTCTTTTAATCCTGCTGGTGCTTTAGAATCTTTATTATCTTCTTTTGCTGTTTCATTTGTGCATCCTGTTAATATAAAGAAACTAACAAATATTACCAATATTAAACTTATTTTCTTCATTATTTATCACTCCTTAATCTTAAAGAATTAAATACTACACATAAGCTACTTATAGTCATTGATATACTTGCTATCATAGGAGTAATAGCAAGTCCAAGTGGTTTTAATAATCCGATAGCTAAAGGTATCATAAAAATATTATAGATAAATGACCAGAATAAGTTTTGTTTTATTATTCTTACTGTTTTCTTACTAATATTAAACAATGAAACAATTTTAGATAAATCATCTTGCATTAATATAACATCTGCAGAATCTCCTGCAATATCTGTTCCACTATTTACTGAAACACCAATAGTAGCACTTGCAAGGGACGGAGCATCATTTATTCCATCTCCTACCATCATTACTCTGTGATTATTATTAATCAATTTTTTAACTACTTTCTCTTTTTCACTTGGAAGAACATTAGCAATAACTTTACTTATTCCAAGTTCTTTAGCAATGATACTTGCTGCCCTTTCATTATCACCAGATAACATTATTACTTCTTTATTTATTTTAATTAATTCTTTAATAGTAGCTTTTGCATTATCTCTAATAATATCTTTTACTCCAATTAATGCTATTACCTTATTGTCTTCAAATACATAAATAATGCTATTACCATTTTCTGTTAATTCTTTTTCATCTTTTAAATATTCATTTTTAATATTAAGCTTTTTAAATAATTTATTATTACCAACATAAAACTCTTTTTTATTTATATTTCCAGATAAACCTATTCCAGAAATATTTTTAAAATTATCTACTTTAGTTTTAGAATCATAATAATCTTTAAATGCATTAGCAATTGGATGAGTACTGTTATTTTCTAAACTTGCAACAATGCTAAATAATTCACTATCTTTATATTTAGAATAATTCTTTATTTTTGATATTTTTAAATTACCATATGTAAGAGTACCAGTTTTATCAAATATAATAGTGTCTATTTTATTTACATTTTCTAATGTTTCACTTGTCTTAATTAGTATTCCTTTTTTAGCACTTATTCCTTCACTCAC
>JAZAUS010000148.1:0-1395 GCA_036342255.1 Bacilli bacterium | reverse complement strand
TTATTTATCCTCAAAAATAAAAATATTAAATTAATTTTTTTATATAATTTTATTTTTTAAAAAAACTATTTTGATTCATAATCACTTTTTCGGTGGAAGTGGTGCTAACAGGTTTAACTTGGTTATTAAGGAACTGACTTCTTCTTCCCATTTGGACTTTGGTGGTAGTTTCTTTTACTATTTTTCCACTTCCGTCATTTCCAGTATTTGCCCTATAATTACTCGTAGTCTTAATAGTATTTCCAACTCCTCTATTATTACTATTAGTATTAATATTACTTTTCAAATTTATATTTTTATTATAATTATTATTATTATTTTTACTAGTATTAGTATAACCTCGACTTTGAGTATAATTACTTGCGCCTCTGTTATTACTATAATTAGTCACAGGTTTAATTTGCGTTTTTGTTATTGTTTTAGTTGTAGTATAATTTTTACCAGCACTTCTGAATTCTAAAATTTCAATAATAGGTTCACCAGTGTTGAATATTAAAGGTTCTAAAGTTTTAATTTCGGAAGAGTAATATTTAGGATTGATTTTATCACTTATATCATCAGTCATACCTATACCTTGACAATGTTGATAATGAGTTAATTTTCCATCTAAATTAATTACGGGTTGAACAATTTCGATTTTATCACATGAACAAGATACATCAACTTTGCCCGATTTTTGTAAATTTTTTCTATCACTTTCTGTTATTTGAATTGGCTCTTTTTCTAAATTTTCCAAATTCAAATCCTCAGTAATATGAAATTCTAAAGGTCTTGAAGAATATATTATATGAGTTATTTGAATATTCTCTATTGGATTACCCCTATTAATTGTTTTTCTTTTAATCGAGCCTGGCTCTGGAGATTTAGCTCTTGGTTTATAATAACTAGAAGATACCTCGGGTCTTTTTGGTTGAACACGGTTTCCTGAATAACTATGAGAATTCTGCATTCTTGTCGGTTGATTCATTTGACTTTGAGTTTGACTTTGATATTTAGTATATCCTTGATTATTATTGTTATTATTGATATTATTAATTATAATATTATTATTATTAACTCTAGTATTATTTGGATTTGCATATCTATTATTATAAGCATTAGTATTTGTTTTTGTTATTACATTACTAGTCACAGTTGATTTAGTACCGGGTTTTGCATAGGTTGAATTTACCGTATTTATTTTCGTAACTTTTTTTGTTTGTCCAGTTCTTGGAGCAGAGTATGTCGGAATATTTGGAGCATTATTATTTGTATTTGTATTAACATAGCGACTATTTTGAGTATAATTAGTCTGAGGACCTCTTGAACTTGTCGTTGTAACTTTTCTTGTAACATGGGTTTCAGTCACTGGATGTGCATTTGTTATTGATTTTTTTGTGATTTTAACAACCTTCG
>JAZAUS010000147.1:0-1398 GCA_036342255.1 Bacilli bacterium | reverse complement strand
TATTAGATATAATCAAATGCGTAGTTTATTAGAATTAAGTAATCTACCTAAAAATAGACAACGAAAGACACAAATCTTTCCTATAGAGATAGATGAAAAAGTATTTGATAAACTGGAAGAAGCAAAAAATGATATTGTTAATATAGTTAATAATGGTGGTAATATCTATATTTGTGGCGATAAAACTGGTAATGGTAAAACCACTTGGGCTATTAGACTTATGTTAAAATATTTTGATATGGTTTGGGCTAATAGTTATGATACCACACGAGGTTTGTATGTTCACGTTCCTACATTTTTTCTTGATGTTAAGAACTTTGAAAATAGACCAGAATATATAGATAGAATTGAAGAAGCTGATATGGTTATTTGGGATGATTTAGCAGCTACAGATATGCTTACAAACTTTGAACACGAACATTTGTTAAGGTATATTGATAGTAGAATAAATAATAATAAGTGTAATATTTATACAAGTAATATTACAGATAGATATAAATTAATCGACCTTATTGGTAACAGATTAGCAAGTCGTGTATATAATTGTTCAACAATTTATGAACTTCACGGTGGTGATGTTAGAGAATATGCCGACCAACTATTAAATAATTAGTAAAGGAATTTATAACTATGATACAATTACAAGTAATTAACTATATTTTATATAAAAAAGATGTAGAAATACTTACTAATTATAATAGTAATTTCTTCCCATCTTATGAAAATATTTATGATTTTATAAAAACTCATTACATTAAATATAAGGTAATTCCAGATAAATCAACAGTTGCAAATAAGTTTAAAGATACTAATTATAGTTATTTTGATGTAGACGAGTCAAGAGAATATTTAATAACTGAATTAGAAGATGAATATATTATGAAAAAAGTAGCTTCTATCGTTAATGGTGAGGGTGAACAACTTACTATTAACCCTAGACAAGTAATGGCTAATATTCAAAGAGAATTAGGTAATATATCAATGCCTAAAAAAACTTATGGTGTTAATATTCTTGATGAAAGTGAAACGGAAAATAGATATAATAAGTTTCTTGAAAGATTTAATTGTGTAGATGAAGATGTCTATACATTTAGTACTGGATTAGAAAAATTAGATGAAGCATTAGATAGAATAAGGAGAGAAGAAGAACTTATTGTATTATATGCTCGTACTAATAATGGTAAATCATTTATAGCAGAGAAAATTGCTGCTAGTGTCTGTGAAGCTGGACATAAAGTTGGTTTCTTCTCCCCAGAGATGTCAAAAGATGAAATCGGATATAGATATGATACTCTGTTAAGTAATTTAAGTAATAGAGGTATGAGAGGTAATAATAAAGACTTTAATGCAGATATGTATCGAAGTTTTATGAAGAAATTAGGAAAAAGTGGTAAATAC
>JAZAUS010000146.1:0-1403 GCA_036342255.1 Bacilli bacterium | reverse complement strand
GTTGTTTTTCAAAAAATAATGCTAAAACTCCAGTTAATAATCCTCCACAGAATCAATATAAGCCAAATAATATTAATAACATAAATATTCCGAAAATTCAACAAGCAGGAAATAATACTAATAAACAATATGATAATAGAATAAATAATAGAATAAATCCAAGACCAAATATTAAAAAAACAAATATTTATAATAGCAAAGGGGAGATTTGTAATTTCAAAGAAGAAGATTATCCTATTTTTGATCCTAAATATTATGAAGTAACTAAAAGGAATATTAGAAAAGATTTTTCAGAAGCAGTATATGAAAATAATAAAAGAGTAATATATACCCATAAAGTATATCTTACTTCTGATTTTAACACTAAAAAAACAGATATTATAGAAATTGAAAAGGTAAAATCTGATTGTGTAATAAAAGATTTAAAAAAGAATACAATTTCAACTGTAGATAAATATGACAATAGTTTCAAAAGCTATTTTGATAAATATAATTCTGAATTTAATATAGATAATAATTTTTTGCTTATGGCTTTACCAGGGTGTGATTTATTTATAAAATCAGAAAAATATGATCCAATTCGAATAGTCACATTTGCTCTTCTTTATAATAAATTATCAAAAACAGTACATTATAGATTAACCGATGCTACAAATGTTATTATATCAGTAGAACAAGACAATGTAAGTCCAAAAGAAGTTGTAAAAATATATAATCAATATAAATCTAGTTTTGAATTTGATAATTCACCTGAACCTTTTAATTATAATGAAGTTCCTAACAATTTAAGAATAAATATTGGTACCAATATTGTTGTTAATAACGGTAGAATAATTCAAAATAATGGTCAAAGATATAATAATTATAATAATAATAATAGTCCAAGACAAAGCTATAATAATAATAGTCCAAGACAAAGCTATAATAATAATAGTCCAAGACAAAGCGATAGTAATAATAATAATAATGGGAATAATTCTGTAAGGTCCAGAAGAAGTTCACATTCTATGAGAGATGCAAATGGAATGAATATTGGAGGAGTTGATAGAGATGGTGGTATTAGAAATTCTAATGGAATTCGTATTGGAAACTTTGATGCTGATGGTGCTATTAGAGATGAAAATGGAATTCGTGTTGGAGAAATAGATAATGATGGTAATATAAGAAACAGTAACGGAATAAGAATAGGTGATGTTGATAATAATGGTGATGTAAGAGATGCTAATGGAATAAGAATTGGTGAAATTGATAGTGAAGGTAATGTCAGAGATGCTGATGGAATAAGAATAGGATCAGCTGAAGGAATGAATAAAGAACAGGCAGCTTATATGTTTTTTTTTAAATAATAAATTAAATTAAATAATAATAATTATATATAAAGAATTTAAATATATTACTTTGAT
>JAZAUS010000145.1:0-1403 GCA_036342255.1 Bacilli bacterium | reverse complement strand
CACAGCAGTTTATTAAACAATCATTGAAAACTTTACAATATTTATTTTGTTCAAGATTTTCAAAGTTTGATGTATTTCGTTCTGGGGTTATTCTTTTTCCGAATTTTGTAAGTAGAACTATGGTATATAAATCGAAAAGAACAAATAAAAATAAAAGTATATATCCTATTATTATTAAATCGCGATAAATTCTGGTAAAGTATTTTCCTTCTTCTTTACCAGGATCATTACCTATTCCAAAAGATTTTTCAAGATCTCTTGCCTTACCATGATATACGGTTAGTATAATAATTTCTATAAGAACTAAAGCTTGACAATAAATAAATAAAAAGAACATAATTTTTCTTAAGGTATCAACTTGTATTCCTGAATTATCATCAATAGTTACAGCTTCACCAAATTGATGTCCATTATTAAGTCTACTTTCGGTACCAATATCGACTGTTCCACCAGTTGCTCCATTATTTTGTTGTTCTATTACAACATCTCTATGCGATTCTCTATTAATTCTATTTACTTTGATTTTTTTAATAATAGCCATAAGAACCATCATAAAGCCAATAAAGCCAAAAAAATTAAAAGTAAATATGACAGCTGTTGCTGTATAGCTATTTCCATATGACTCGAATTGCTTCAATTTATCAATTTCAAGTAATTTTGTTTGACTTTCTACATTTTTTAAAGTAGTAAGAAATATTACAGTCAAAAGGAAACAAACTAAGTTGATCAAAGAATATAAAAGCATTTGGCAAAATTCGTCGTCTTCCATTCTTAATTTATTATTAATTTATTTATTATTTTTTTTGATAATGAAATATTTAAGTTATTTTTATTAAATAAAATGGAAACAGGAAATGATTATTCACAAGATTCAGTTTATTATTCAAGAATAGTTATGATGATAATATTATCGGTACAATTAATTTTATTAATTGTTTTTATTGTAACAATTCACGGTGTAGATAGTATTATGACTGATATTTATCATGACATTGGAAGTTGTGAAATGATTTGTCCTTATAATGATTATATATGTGAGGATATAGGGTACTGGTACTGTTCTCGTAAAGATGTACCAGACTTTAGATATATATTTAGTGAACAAAATCAAGGTATAGATACATGCTTTGCTTTTTTTATAATAAGTTTCGTTGTTTTTTTACTTGAATTTATACTTTATTTTGCTTGCAAGAATCACAATTATAGTGTATCATTTTTTAATACAATTTTCAATGAACTCAATCATTTCATGATTATATTAGCATTTACTATAGCTCAATTTTTATATGTAATAGGTTGCTTATTAATACCTATTTATTTAGATAGAATTAGAACATTAAAGGATTTTTTAGATATCAATAAAAAGTATAAATCACCAAAAGGAGAAGACAATGAAGAATTAT
>JAZAUS010000144.1:0-1408 GCA_036342255.1 Bacilli bacterium | reverse complement strand
TTTTATACTATATAATCTCAAACTTTCTTTAAGGCCTTTAATATCAATTTCATATCTTGATTTTATTTCTTCTAATTCATTCACTCTTTTTCTTAATTTATCAGCCTCAGCAGCTTTTATTCTTAATTGAGCTATTTCTTTATTTTGATTATTTATTTTTTCCTTTAATGTATTTATTTCCTTAATTTTAACATTATATTCAGCTACTTTGATTCTTAAATTATTTAAATCTTTTAATTGACCTCTTAATATTTCAACTTCAGCGACCTTTTTACGTAGAGAATCTAATTCAGCTAATTGATTTTGTGTTATTGTGACATTTTGTAATTGGGATTGAGATTGACGTAATTCATTTATTTGTTTTTTTAAAGAAGCATTTTCGAATTTGATTTTATTTACCAATTCTGTTTGAGGAGATGATACTTGATTATTAGTATCAATAATTGTATCTACATTTTGTGATAAATAATTATTAGTAGAATTAATATTAAAATTATTGTTATTATTTACATTTGTTGTTGTTATAGTGGTAGTAGTTTTTGTTGTCTTAGTTGCTTTTGTTCCTTCTGTAGTAACTATTTCAGGTTGGGAAAAATTATATTCATAATAATCAGCTTTTATTTCATGTCTAGGTGTTTCAGTAGGAGTTTCAAACATTTGTTCATATGGAGGCATTTTTTGATGTTCTGAATTCATTATACCAAGTTTGTGTAAATCTAATCCTTGTAAAGAGGTAAAAGGGCCAATTGGTGGTAATACTCTTGTTGTTGTTTTCACCGGTAATACTTTAGTTGTTGTTAAAGGTTTAGATTCCCTATTTATTTCTTTTTCTTGTGCTTGGGTTGTTATTATATTAGTTTCAGTATTAATATTAATATTATTAATGTCAGTATTCTCATTCACATTTTGTTGTTCTAAAATTTTTTTGAATTGTTCATCATAATTAAAATTAGTATTTTCATTTATATATTCATTAGTATTATATTGATTAATATCAGTATTAGTTGTGGTAGTATTTTCCACCGCTTGATATTGTTGGAAAATTTTATTAGTATCATCTTCATTATCTGCAGGGCTTATATAAGGAGCACTTTCAGTATTTGTATTTGTTTTCATATCAGAGAAATATTTATTCATATCAAATCCAGTATCATTTTGAATATTTTGTTCTGGGGTGTAAATATTCTCAGTTCCCTCTATATTACTACTAGCTTGATATTGATTATAATCAAAGTTTTCATTACTTATAATTTGTTTATCCTGTGTGTATTCCATATTATTTAAATATTGATCATAATTATTAGAATCTAAACCTGTATTAGTAATATCATAATTTTCTATTTTATCAGTTTGCTGTATACTATATTCATTTCCGTTAGATTTTATTGATGCCATACTTGGATCATTT
>JAZAUS010000143.1:0-1411 GCA_036342255.1 Bacilli bacterium | reverse complement strand
TGTCAACTTTACTATTAAATATAAATATTCTTTTTGTAAATAAAATCTCTATCATCCACTTCAAATATATAGTCTTTATCTGGATTTCTATTTACAAAAACCTGCTTTGATCTAACATTTTCAATAAAGTAATATGCTCTTTTTGTATCTTTTGTAAATACAACTGCTGCATAATTATCTATATTCTTATTTATTCTATCAACCGCTTCTTCAACAGATACTTCTTTGATTAAGTTAAGATCAATATTATTATTAAATACATATTCATCCATGCTTAATAATTCATCTTTAAGATTCTTGTCATCCAAATATAAACTCATTGTTCCATAAGAGCTATAAATAATATTCTTATCTTTTACTTTATCTGTATATTCAAAATATTTATCTATATTGCTTACAAATACAATTGTTTTAAAATAATCTGAGTAATCATATATTTCTTTAAAATCTTTATACTCATAATAATCAATATATGTATTATAGGAATCTTCTTTGCATATCTTATTAACAATCTCTATTAATTTCTTTGTTACCTCATGAACTTTATCATTAACAAATAATACAAGATTATTGTGAGTTTTAAGAGCTTTTAATATTAAGTATAGGCTTACATCGGATCTATCATCTGTTACAGCAGCTATACTACCCAAACCATCATACATTAATGTTTTTGAATTATTCTTCATAATCCAATCCTCTTCTTTAGCTCTATTGATTGTATTAATTAAATTACTATATTCTTGTGTCTCAGAAAATTCTTTATTATCCTCAGACACCGCCATATGAAGTGGACCAACGCTTGTTTTTATTTGATTCTCTATCTTATCAAATATCTCATTAACAAGTTTTATATTATATTTACTCTGCTCTATCTTTATATTTCTTATATCCATAATTATTCTCCGTAATTAAAAGTTATTATCTTTTTGAATGCTGCATTTTATATGCAAACCTTGCAACAATACTATCTGGTGTAAATTTGCATAAATGACGTAACATTTTTATTGCTATGCCAGGAACAATATAAAACTTCTTTTTAAGTAATTTCTTTACTGTATATTTAGCAACATACTCACTACTTAATGGTTTAGCTGAAAAATGCACATTAGCAACTTTGTTAAAATTAGTCTCAACTGGACCTGGACAAAGAATAGATATCTTAACTTTTGACTTTGCTCTTCTAAGCTCTTCTCGAATTCCTTGAGAAAGTCTAACTACATATGCTTTTGAAGCATAATATGCTGACATTAGTGGTCCAGGTAAGAAGCCTGCTATTGATGCAACATTTAAAATTTGTCCATCATTTCTTTCCTTCATATCTTGTAAAAATAGTTTAGTAAGAATATGCAAAGCGGTTATATTTGTATTAATAAGCTGAAGCTCTTTTTCTAAATCAATTTTATCAAATTCT
>JAZAUS010000142.1:0-1417 GCA_036342255.1 Bacilli bacterium | reverse complement strand
TTAAACATATTTTTGATTTCAAACATAATCTATTATCCTATTTAATGGTGATATTTTTAGGTGTAGTATATATTTTACCTCAAATATTTATTTCAGGATATGAAAGTGGTTTTCCTTTATATGCAATTGTTCTTATGATACCCATAATGTTAATTGGTGGTGGATTAGAAGAAGCTGGATGGAGATATATTTTACAATCTGAATTAGAAAAGAAACATAATTTTCTTTTATCAACATTAGTTGTCAGTGTTATATGGTGGATATGGCATTTACCTTTATTCTTTATTCAAGGAGTTGCCCAATATGGACAAAACTATTTTGCTTTTGGAATAAGTGTATTAGGTTTAGCTTTTTCTCTAGCAAGTATTAGAAAAAATACTAATAGCGTATGTTTATGTGTATTATTACATTGTATTGTAAATTCATTAAGTGGTATATATATAATTAATGAAAATATTATTGGTAGTTTAGTAACATCAATTATATTAGTAATAATGTCACTAGTTCTAGTTAAAATAAATAATAAGAAAAAGATTTTTAATTAGTAGAATAATCGTAAGATTAAGATATTTCCGTACTATAAAACAGATGTAAAAATCTGTTTTTGTTATGGTATAATTTTATATAGAGGTTGATATTATGGATAGACCAGAATTAAATAATCAATTAGATAGTAAAACATTTAGAGAATATTATTATTTAAAAGAAGAACTTATTGATTTTTGTAGAAGAAATGGATTACAAACTACTGGTGGAAAAATAGAATTAACTGAAAGAATATCTATATTCTTAGATACTGGTGAAAGAAGTATTAAAAATCATGATTCAAGAAGAACACAAATAATTGATGAAATTACGTTAGATTCAATAATAGAAAATAATTTTATTTGTTCAGAAAAACACAGAGAGTTTTATAAAAAACAAATTGGTAAAGGCTTTTCATTTAATGTATTATTTCAAAAATGGTTAAAGAGTAATGCAGGAAAAACTTATAAAGATTCAATAAATGCATATTATCAAATATTAGAAGATAAAAAAAAGAATAAGACAACTATTGATAAGCAATTTGAATATAATACTTATATAAGAGATTTCTTCGAAGATAATAAAGATAAATCATTAGATCAAGCAATTAAATGTTGGAAGTATAAGAATAGTTTAAAAGGACAAAATTAGCAAATATTGATTTTAAGTTAAAAGATAAATTTGTAGGGAGGGAAATTCCATGAAAATAATCAACATTGGTATTCTTGCTCATGTAGATGCAGGAAAGACGACTTTAACGGAAAGTCTGCTTTATACAAGTGGAGCGATTTTAGAATTAGGCAGTGTAGATAAGGGAACAACAAGGACAGATACTATGTTTTTAGAACGTCAGCGTGGAATCACAATTCAGGCAGCAGTTACTTCTTTTAAT
>JAZAUS010000141.1:0-1427 GCA_036342255.1 Bacilli bacterium | reverse complement strand
ATGCGTGAATATGGTATGATACCAGTATTATCTATGTTTACAGGATATGTACCAGATACATTTACTAAACATTATCCTGATGCTAATGTTACAATGGGATCTAATTGGGCAGGTTTTGATATTAAATATAGAACATATACATTAGAAGTAACTGATCCTCAATTTAATAAAATAGCAAAAAGATTTATAGAAATACAAACAGAAGTATATGGTACTTCACATATATATAATGGTGATGTATATAATGAAATGTTACCAATTACAAATGATACAGAATATTTAAGACAATCTTCTAAAGGTACATTTGAAGGTATAAGAGCAGCTGATCCTGAAGCTATATGGCTTATGCAAGGATGGTTATTTGTTAATGAAGCATATTTTTGGAAATATGATCAAGTAAAAGCATATTTATCTGGTGTACCTAATGATGGTATGATTATATTAGATTTATTTACTGAATATACACCTGTATGGTCTAAATTTGAAAATTATTTTGGTAAAAAATGGATATGGTGTACATTACATAATTTTGGTGGTAATCCAGGTATGTGGGGTAATTTAACACATATATTACAAAAACCACAAGAAGATATTAATAATTCAAATGGTACTATGATTGGTATAGGTATTACTATGGAAGCAATTGAACAAAATTATGTAGTATATGAAGCAGTATTAGAAAATAAATGGTTAGATGATAAAGTTGAAAATATATCAAAATGGGTTGAAGATTATTCTTCAAGAAGATATGGTTATGATAATATTAATCAAGTAAAAGAAGCATGGGAAATTATGAAAGAAGATATTTATTATGCTCCATATCATAATGTTAGTTATATAGAAGCAGTACCTTCTTTTTCTGATAATAATATAATAAAAGATATAAATAAATTATCTATATATGAAAAATATATAAATCCAATTGGAATTAAATTAACAGGAACTATTGAAAATTTATGGAAAGCTTGGGGACTTTTATTAGAAGATGAAGTAATAAATAAATTAAAAGATATAGATACATATAAACATGATTTAATTGATTTAGGTGTTAATATTTTAACAAATGAATTTACTATAGAAAGAAAACAATTTACTTTAGCATATAAAAATAAAAATTTAGAAGAATTACAAATAAGTGGAGAAAAATTATTAAAATTTATTGAAGATGCAGATAAATTACTTTCTTCAGATAGGATTTATTTATTAGGTAGATGGATAAATAATGCAACTAATATAGTACCTGATAGTAAATATAAAGATTTATTTGAATTTAATGCTAGAAATTTACTTACATTATGGGGACCTGATGGAAATATAAATGATTATGCTGCAAAAAGTTGGGCTGGTTTATATATTGATTATTATTATCCAAGATGGAAATTATTTATTGATGAAGTAACTGATGCAATAAAATCTGGAAAAGAATT
>JAZAUS010000140.1:0-1429 GCA_036342255.1 Bacilli bacterium | reverse complement strand
TCTCATGAATTCCTTGTTCTTTTATCTTTTGGTCTCTATGATATTTGCAATTAAGGATAACCCCAGCAATAGTAAGAGCTAACCAAGATCCAAGATATCCATAAAGCCAAGGTGTTCTTAATTCATTTAATTGATCCCATTCTCTATTTTTAATCAAATCTATAGTCATAGTTTCATCCAAATAATTTCCAGCAACAAGTGATACCCCTCTCATAGCAAGATATCCTCCAAATAAAGACAATCCTAAAATTAAAATAGGAGTAGAAAGGAAGTAACCTATAACAGCTCCTATTACAACACAAACACCTATACATATATAATATAATATTTGTGGATTCCAATCAACATAATTTTGAACAATTTGATATAAGAAAGTAGCAACTGAATATCCTAGGAAAGCTCCTGAAAGAACAACATAAAAACTTGGTTGATCTCTTGTGAAATAACCAACAATGACTCCTAATATACAACATACTAATAGACAAACAAATAAATATAATTCAGTAGTTATAAAATTAGGGAAAAGACTTAATAATAAAGCAGTGAGAACATAACATCCTACAATACCACATAATATTATAATAGTTGGTGCTAAAAATCTGAGACCTACAAAACAAAGGAATAATCCAAGGAGAACCATTAATACCATAAAAACATAATTATAATCCTCCATAAGTTTCAATAATAAATATGTACTTCCTAAAGGACATCCATATCTTGAAGTAAATTCCATTGTATATACACAGGAATAATTTCCTTTTTTAATTTTAAAATCTTTGATAGTATCTGCTTCATTATCGCAATGAACTATTATATTTGCAGAATATTTTGAATTAGTATCTTCTTCACATGTTTCTCCCTTTGTTAATGCAACAGATATACCTTCCTTTTTATCACCATCACCCAATTCTAACCATTGATTTTTATCATCTCCTTCACCATCTATACTTCCTGATATTTTTAGTTGTTTTCCTTCTGAATCTACTCTCACTATAGTTGATGCTTTATTCTTATGTGTATTTTGACAAAAATTATAATAGAATGTGTAATTATCAACTTTATGTTCATAATCTTTTTCCTTATCTTGTAAAGATTGAAGGGAATAAAAGTTATAATTTTTAGAGAAAAGGCATTTGATGTTTATTACTTTAGGCTCCTCCTCTAATGATATCAAACCATGATTTTTTTTTGGTAATTGGTCATTTCCGGAATTGTCTCCGGATGATTTTGATAAGAATTTTTTGTTATATTCTTCTTTGGATCCGATATATATAAATAATATGGATAATATTAATATTGGAAACATATTAAGCTTATAAAACATTTTTTATTTTAATATTGTAAATTATTATTTATATATTTATTAAAAATAATTTATCCGATTAATTTTGTTGTTATTGAAAATTGGGGATTGGGGATTGGGGATTGG
>JAZAUS010000139.1:0-1455 GCA_036342255.1 Bacilli bacterium | reverse complement strand
ATCTATTGAATAATATATAAAATAATGTTTTTTAAATAAATTAATTATTTAATAATTAATTAATATCATAGTTATATTTTAGACAAATTGATTAAATAAATTATTTATTCAAATGTTTTATCAAAAATTATTTATGCTTTATTGCTTAATTCAATAGCAGGTTCAGGTTTCTTTTCAGGTTCTTTTGGATATTCTTTGAGTCTGAAGAACAACATTAAAAAGTTAAAGAAGCATCCAACAATTAAAAATTTCATAAAGATATTCAAAACATCTTCTTTAGGGAATCTTTTTAATAATGAAGAATAAATATAAGGAGAAGGAATTTGACCTAATAATATAGCCGCAATAATATTCACAGTGACACCGAAAGGTTTTCTCGAGGGAGTACCAGCTGATAAATTAGTTCCTTGAACAAATGGTCCCATTATTGAAGAGAAAATAGAATAGCATAAAGCAGCAATGGATAAATCACGAGGAGTTTTTAATCCTGGGACTAAATTACCTGAAATAGTTGTTAATAAATAACAGGTGAACATAATAAATGGAGTAGATTTACTGTAATAATTACCTACAATGAATGAAATAATTATTATGACGAAAAATGCAGTAATAGGTCCAATTAAAGTAAAGAGAATTTTATTTTTTAATTTTCTAATTTCTCCGCCATTTTCTTCGGTGAAATACGAATTGATATATCCCATAGAATAATTACCGAATCCACCAGTGCAAGAAGCTAATATAACACTGGATACCATTCCCGAAACATATCTTTTATTTTTAGCTAAGGCATAAATAAGCAAAATAATATAATCATCTTTGGTTGAAAGACCAGAATGTCTATATCTATAGACACTTTCTTTATCTTCCATACTTTGTGTATCTTCTTCTTGGACAGTCTTTGCTCCTTTTTTATAAAGAACATCTCTTACTTTTCCTTTATATAAAAGTAAATCACTTGAGAAATATACTTCATTAATTTGAGTAATAATTAATCCAATGCATCCTAAAATAATACCCTCGATTAAAAATGATTTTTTGAAATTATCACTTCCGTAATAATAATTAAGTAAAATACCACAAGAGACACCTCCAGCTCTATAAAGATTAGTCAAAGCTAAAAAGATTGTTTTGAAAGAGAACATGGCTAATTGATCTATCCATAAACATATATATACATTCATTACCATAACGCAAAATCCTGTGAAGAAGTATATAGTCATAATAATCATTTGATTATCAGTGAATTGGAAAAACATAACCGCAGCGAATGTGGTAAATACAGAATAAAGAACTGTCCCTTTTCTTTGAGGTCGCCTCATAATTAATATGACACATATAGCAGAAAGGAATTGACCGACATGATATATAAAGGTAAATATAGCATGAGTTTTGTCGGTGATTCTAAGTGAAGCACGAATACTTGCATTTGAAGTATTGAATGTATTTACTACCATT
>JAZAUS010000138.1:0-1458 GCA_036342255.1 Bacilli bacterium | reverse complement strand
TTTTTTGTCCGATAGTATTATTTTATTGGTTCATTTTTATTTAAAGAAAACATAACTCTATTTCTAAATCTATTAAAGTCTTTATATCCGTATCCATCACTAATTATTCTTTTAATTCTTCCATTAAGAGATTCCATAGGACCATTTGATAATCTTTTACCATCTATTCTTATAAACGAATTAACAATATAAATCTTCCATCTTTTTAATAAATCTCCAAATTCTCTAAATTCCTGATATGTAGATGCTTTAAATCTATCAATAAAATCTTCGAGTTTATAAGTTGATTCTTGTGAATATTCTTCAACTAGATTGAATTCCATGTATTCACTTTTAAGCTGATATGCCTTTTTCAACTCTTCATCAATCGATAATAATTCATGTAATACGGCAAATTTATCAACTAAATATCCATAATGGGATTTAGGCTTTCTCACATATTTTATATTATCAAAATTGCTCGTAAGATAATAATGAAATGTTTTTAAAAGCCAGTAATTATCTTTTCTATTTGAACTTTTATATTCGATAAATTTCTTTTGGATTTTTAATCTTATTTTATCCATTGCTTTATTTAGATGCTCAATCACGTGAAAGGAATCAACACATATTGTTGCGTTTGGAAGATATTCTTCAGCGACATTTAAATATGTTTGCCACATATCGATATTTATATGTGTTACTTTTAAACGTTCTTTTAATGGAATATGTAAGAAGTAATTTTCTAATACATTTTTCCTTCTTGCATCTAATACATCTATTATGAGATTTTTAAAAGGATCATATATTAAAAATGAATATTTAGTTTTGGTTAGTTTCTTGGCATATATCTCATCGAAACAAATAACTTTATTTAATATATGTCTATCAAGTTTTACATGCTCATCAAATTTACTTTGAACTGTAGGAATTGATGTGAATCTCTCTTTTGATACATCAGAAAATGTTTTTCTTGGGTTACGTAATGAATTTATAATTTCTGCAATTGCTAAATTACTAATTCCATCACCTATAGGATTGAATTCCATAAATGTGTGATTACATTCTTTGCATTTGAATTTCTTTTGGTGAAAAATAATAGTTATCTTTTTATTTGGAATTATACAATGATTAATTAGTTTTTTTCTTGTTTCTTTTATTACAGTATTAGTAGAAGAACAAAATACACATTTAGCTATATGCCTGTTTAAATATAAATTTATTATTAATTCATTTGCTTCAACATTAAAGAAAGAAGTTGTTTTGTTTCTATCTACATCTAATGTATGTAATTGTGTAAATTTTAATATATCTATGCTATCATTATACATGAGACCTCCTTCGTTATTATTCGGACAATATAATGATAGCACGAGGTCTTTTTTCTATACTATAAAAATTTAGGGGGATGAAGCATATTAGTCATCCCCCTAAATTTTTAAAGCTAATAGTTATCCCCCTAATTATTTAAATATCTCA
>JAZAUS010000137.1:0-1459 GCA_036342255.1 Bacilli bacterium | reverse complement strand
CAATCCCCAATCCCCAATCCCCAATCCCCAATCCCCAATCCCCATATTATATTATTTAAAATTTATGATATATAGATTATTTTATTATTAAATATACTAAGTATAGAACTTTTATTTATTTTAAAATTTATTTCAAATAAAAGTATGTAATAAGAATTGAATTGTAATTATTCTAAGATTCTGCAATTAAACCACCTTCATCAACATCAGATTTTTTATTTTTGTTCTTTAAATACATAATTAGAAAGAATATTAAAGTTCCTACTAAAATAACTCCTAATGCACTTACTGTTATAATTAAAACTGTAGAATCAGGTTCTTCTTGTTCTTCATCTTCTTTATCAGGTTCTCTAAATAAAATATATTTAAGTTTCCATGCGATAATTCTTTTACAAGCTCTATTGATTATTTCCTCTTTAATATTTCCGGATTTATATGCTTCTTTAACAGCTTCAAGATGTTTATAATAATCACTAGTTAATAATATATCATTTCCAGCTTGAACAGCAAGAACTGCTTCTGATACATTATTTGTATATTTTTTAATAGCTCCCATTGATAAATCATCAGTTAAAATTAGTCCTGAATATTTTAATTCATTTCTTAATATATCATGCCAAGTTTTACTAATGGAAGCAGGGTATTTATCGTCTTTACAAACAACAATATTATGTGAAACTAAAATCATAGGAACCTTTTTTGATATAGCAGCTTCGAAAGTTTTAAAATCTTCATTTTGGAAAGTCTCATAACTTCTTGTATCAATTGCTATATCACCATGAGTATCTATATTACTACCATATCCTGGAAAATGTTTGGCACAACATGTAAAATTATCTGTTACATATCCATTAACATCTTCTCCTATATATTTAGTAGATTCAGCTACATCTCTTCCTAAAGTTCTTGGATATATATAATCACTTGAATTATAAGAAATATCAGCAACAGGAGCTAAATTAATATTCAAATAAAATTTTCTCAGGAGATCTCTTTTTTCCTTATCAATTTTCAATATTCCATCAATACCAGATTGATTATATATTTCTTGCGGAGAAGGAAATATACCTTCTTTTCTATGTTTTGGTGATACTCTTACGACTGTGCCTCCTTCTTCATCAACAGATAATCCTAGAGGTAATCCCATTGATATATTTGATAAATTTTGCATTTCCATAATATAGTTTTGAATATATGATTCTTCGAAATCAAAATCTCTTGCAAATAAAACGAATCCACCTGGCTTTTTATTTAAAATATCATCAGTTACATTATCAGGCTCATATCTAGGGAAAAACATTTGGCCTATTTTTTCATCAATTGTCATATTCTTCATTATTTCTTCAGCTTGTCTATAGTATCCCTCAAATAATTCTGCTGAACTGCATAAAGCATATAATAAAAAAAAATATATCACCATTAAATTTTTAATATCAATAAATTTATTAATTAAATAATT
>JAZAUS010000136.1:0-1463 GCA_036342255.1 Bacilli bacterium | reverse complement strand
CAGGTTTACCTAAATCTATTTTAATTCCACAAAAAAAATCTTTATATCATTTTCTTCCTGTTTTGAAAGATTCTAAAGAAATACATTATTATATCAGACAGAAATCTCAAAATTCAAAAATGTTTGTAAGTCTAAAAACTTGTGAAAGTTATCCAGAAAATTGCTATTTTGATGAAAAATTAACAACAAGTACAGCTCTTCCTTTAATTGATAACATTGGTATGTGGTATACTCAAGATATAACAAATTCATCTTCACTTCAATTAATATATGTTTATTGCGAAACTGAATGTGCTTATGATGTCATAATGTCTTATGATAATGATCCTTTATTTATGTTCCCAGATAATAATTATACAAAATTCTTAGGAGAAAATAAAAAAGATATCTTTGCTCTACCAGTATTTGATTATTTATCCACAATGGATGAAATAAAAATTGATTTAACAATATTAAGTGGAAAAGCAAAATTAACTTTATATGAAAGTAGAGAAAATCTTAATGCCAATAGCCCAATTCCTTCTTCTGGTTATAAATCAGAAACTATTGGACAAAGACAGTCTTATATAATATCAAAAGATACTTTTATAAAAGCTAATTATTATCAAAAAGAATTATATGTCTTAGTTGAGGGTGATCCTGGTAGTTTCTATAATTTAATGTATACAAGTGGATCTACTAATAATAGAATTTTGGAAAATAATAGAGTCTTTACTGATGTATTAAAAGTAGATTCTGAAGAAGTTAAAACATATTCAATAAAAAATAATGGAAAGAGTGAATATTTTTATATAGCAATTAATTCTCTTTCTTGTAAGACAAGTGTCACTATAAATGATGGACAAACAACTAAACCAGATGGGACTACTAAAAATCATTTAATTGAATTAGTTGATTATGGAACTACTAAAAAGAGTTATACAGTTGAAATATCTTTAAAAAGCAGTGACAATAAAGATAATATATGCAAAGAAGGTTTTGAAGAACAAATAACGATATATGCTTATAATATAGATAATACTAATATTTTATTTAATGAAAATAGTCTTATATCGAGTACTACTAAGAGAAGTAATATCAATTTTAAATATTTATTCAAACCTATTTCAGATGATATTAATTCTTATAATTTAGAAATTGATAGACTTTCTCAATATAGATTTACTTTTGAATATAGAATAGATAGAATTTCTTTTGATAAAGCACAAGCTGAAAATACAGAAAAATATTCCTTTAGTCAAGGAGTTATTTCTAAAGAGAATTCTATTATAACTTCTGATAAAATTTTATCTGTCTGTAATGAATTGAATAGTAATGAAATTTGTAGTTTAACAATATCAATAAATCCTCAGGATAATACTCATGCGTCCATGTTTAGCTTTTATTTAAATTTGAATAGTAAAGATTATATACGCCCTTTAACAGATGAAAGTGTAGTAAGTTCTCTTAGTTCAAATAATGCT
>JAZAUS010000135.1:0-1471 GCA_036342255.1 Bacilli bacterium | reverse complement strand
GAATTATTAAATAATCAAATGTTTATACAACCTTTAGTTGCTGGTAAATTTTATACTCATAGTTTAAATAGAGGTAGTATTATGGTATATAGACATTCTGTTTTTGCTAATTATTCTTCTACATATATATATACTGCTAATCTTTTAAAAATAAGAGGAAATCCAAAATTATATGGATATATTTGTAATACATATCCTGATTGTAAAGTAATTAATAAAGAAGGATTAGAAGAAATTAAAAATATAAATTTATATTCTATTAATAAAAGAAAAGATGCACCTGGATATACTAGATTAAATAGTAATGGAGAACCTGTATATGAAACAAGGAATCAATATATGAGTGTAGTTATATGTGATACTGAAGATAGTGATCCAAATCATGGTGAATGTAAATATACTATAGAATTAAATAATGAAAGTGAAGATATTCAATTAGTTCCTGGTAGAGTATATGCTACTAGTTTATTACCTGGAACTAATTATTTTTCTATTAGAGTAGGAAATTATAAAGAAATTAGAAATATGAATATATCTTTAACTGTATTAACAGGTAATGCTTATATGGGAGTATATTCCGATTTTGATTTAAATTATAAAATTGAGAATTATATACATCATAAATTATTTAGAAAAGAAGTATTTGAATTTAAATCAGTTGATATAAAAGAAATATATTGGGGTGAAATTATATGTACAGAAGCAGCTTTTATAGAATTAAAATATGTAACTGATTTTCATTATAAAGGATATATTATGACAAATCCTGGTGAAATTAATATTGAATATATTAATAAAAAAAGTCAATTATTTCCTTATGAAATAATAAATCCATATTATTATTATCCATTAGATACAAATTTAAATAAAAACAAAGATTATTGGTTTAAAATAAGATCTAAAGAATGTTCAATGTTATATAATTATAATTATCAAGATATGCCTAATACAAAATCTGTAAATATGCAATTTGATAGAAGTCAACCTTATACTTATCTTACAAGTTTTGCTTTTATGTCTACTGTTGATAATTATAATTATAATACAAATGATGATTCTACAGATTGTAGTATGATTATTTATAGTGGTGAAATAAATTCTCAAGAAAGACCTATACTTATTATATCTGATATCCCTATACCTTCTGATTTTGAATATACTAATTTTATATATCCATTTTATATTTATAATTTTGAAGGAATTATGGTTGATATTAGATTTACAGATACTAATATAAATAATCCTTCATATAAAGTAATATTATCAGTAAATAATATAAATATATTAGATGAAAAAATAATAACAAAAGATGAAACATTTATTATAGAGCCAACAAATAATAAAATAAATTGTGGTAATAATTTACAATGTGCTTTACAAATTCAAATACAAAAAATGACAGAATCAGATAAAACATATAATTTAACAATAAATGTCCATTCACCAAAATCATCAATTCCAGAAATCTTAG
>JAZAUS010000134.1:0-1494 GCA_036342255.1 Bacilli bacterium | reverse complement strand
TTTTGAGAAACAACAACTATTAATAATTAGCCTATATAGAGATGA
The DNA here is from genome assembly GCA_036342255.1 of Bacilli bacterium. GTDB lineage: Bacteria > Bacillota_I > Bacilli_A > RF39 > UBA660 > RUG11198. The sequence continues at coordinate 1,449 of JAZAUS010000134.1, read as the reverse complement.
TATTGAATATGGTTCAATAAGAACATCTTTAGGAGGAATAGTTGGCTCTATAGGAAGTGTTTTTAAAGGGGCAATAAATAACAATGTCATCATTAAAGTATCAGCACAAGGAATAAGTGAAGAGGCTTCATATGTTCATTGTAATTTCGAGGCTGAGCATACTTCTCCATCTGATAATTTTATTGATCCGAAAGATAAGATATCTTATATTATAATATCAGAAGGAAAAAAAATTTATTCTAGCGAATCAATAAGCACTAATGGAAAATTTAAAAGTGTTAAAATACCAACAGAATTATTAAAAAGAGGATTTGGAATACAATTTTTAGATGGATTTCAAGAACAGATTAGTTATAAAGGTGAAAATATTCAACAATTTTGTATTCCCAGAAATGAAATATATTTAGGGGTTTCTGCAAATGGTAAAAGAATAAATTTATATAATAAATCCTTTTTATTGCAAAATGTAAACTTTATTGATTACATTAAAGCCGGGATTGAAATACAACTATATATTGCTATCGATTATACTTCTTCAAATCTTCTTCCTAATGATCCTAAATCTCATCATTATCAAGGTAATCAAATGAATGATTATGAACAAGCTATTCAAGCCTGCGGAATGATAGTAGCATATTATGATTCTGATCAGAAATTTCCAACATTAGGATATGGTGCTTTACTCAATGGTGAACAAGAAGTAAATATGTGTTTTAATGTAAATTTTAAACAAGATCCGGAAATATATCTTATAGATAATGTATTAAAAGAATATAGAAATAGTTTCAAATACTTGCAATTAGCTGGTCCTACTAATTTTTATCCATTGATAAGAAGAGTAGTTGATACTATAAAACATGAGAATAATCCATTAAAATATAATATATTATTAATTTTAACTGATGGTATAATTAATGATCTAGGACCAACTATAGATGTGTTAGTCGAAGGAAGTTTTCTTCCTTTAAGTGTAATTATAATTGGAATTGGTGATGATCACTTTCAAGAAATGGTAGTATTAGATGGAGATATTCATCCATTAATAGATTCTAAAGGAGTTAAAAGAATGAGAGATTTAGTTCAATTTGTACCCTTTAATAAATTTAAGAATGACCCCACTAAATTAGCTGAGGAAGTTTTGGAGGAAGTCCCAAGACAATTAATAGAATATTATACTATGAATCGTCTATATCCAAATAATATACAACAAGCACGAACTTTAAATTCACAAAGAACAATTCTTAATAATATAAGTCATTCTAATTATTGAAATTGTTAAATATGAATAATAAAGGCGAAATAAAGGCAAAAAAATTTATAATTAATATTCTTGATATTCTTCCATAAATAATTTTTTAGGCAATTAAAAGCAATTAAAAATAATTTTTAAGAATTATAAAAATTATTTAATTTTTAAAAATAATATTAATAATAATTAAGCATTGTTAA
>JAZAUS010000133.1:0-1500 GCA_036342255.1 Bacilli bacterium | reverse complement strand
GATGAGGAATGCTTACAAGCTCAGATCACTGGGCTTGTTTTTTAGTGCTTTACAAAAATAATGACAAATTGTAAAAAAGTAAAAATAATTGTTGACTTAGAAAAAAGAGTTTGATATATTAGTATTGTAAGAGAAAGTAGAAGGTGATAACATGGATTTAGCATTCAGTATCTTATGGGAAGAGTTAAGAGGAGAAATGATGAAAGCAGACTTATACAAAAGAAAAAACGAATTAATAAGGGAAGGAAAAGAGTTTAGAACCTTATTAAAAGACAAAACACTTACTGATAATATAAGTAAGGAAAGAGTATTTAAACTCGCAGAAGAACAGGATAAACACTATAAAAAGACTATGTTCTATAGTGGACTTTTAAAAGCAATGGAGGTCAAAGACAATGACTAACACAAAAAGAGAGTTTATTCGTAATCTATTATATAAAATAGGTTGTATTAAATCTAAGGTTGACGAATTAAGTGATGAAGAATTAGATAAATGCTTAAAAGAATTAATGAAAGTATATAAGTATGTAGATTGGGAGGTTGTAATTAATGACTAAAGATGAAAAAATTAAAGTAGCTATAATAATGATAATAGTATGTATAATATACTTCTTTATATGTAAATATGAAATTAAAAAAGATGAAAAAGATATTGCTTATTGTTTAAATCAGGGATATTCATACGATAGTTGTACTGATTTTTTAAGATAGTTATAATTAGATGATAGGGAATAATAAAAATTATTCCTTAAGATCTAGTGATAACTAGAAGAAAGTGAGGGACGTCTTATATTTAAAATATCAATTAGTGTGTTAGATTCCAAAACCGATAATGATAAATGTACGGTAAAAATTGAAACACCAAAAGACAAACAGCTTGAAAAAGCGACTGAGACTGAAAAGTCTACAGGTGCTGTTGTATATAATGCAATAGCCGAAACTTTAAAAACATTAAAATAAGTTATTTAAGAGGAGGATTTAAAAATGAATAACGAATTAACACTATTTAATGCAAATCAAAACAGCAATATTTATTGCTCTATCGTAGCAAAGGACAATGACGAAAAGAAGAAATTATTTAATGCTTTAGAAAATTGTGATTTACTTCTTAATGACTGTGTAGGTCAAAAAATTAAAATGAAGGACTTATATATTGAAGCTTATGAAAATGAAGATGAAGATTCAGGAGAAGTAAAAACAAAATATCGTACAATTATATTTGACGCTGACGGTCAAACTTATGCTACTGGATCATATGGAATCTATAATATTTTAAATAAAATAGTAGCAATTTATGGACTTCCTAGTAACTGGGCTGAGCCAGTAGAAGTAGAAGTAATTAAGAAGGCTACTAGAGACGGAAAACAATCACTATCACTTAAATTAGTATAGGGTAAATCTTATGAAGACTGTTAGAGGAATTTACCATAGTTTAGATGAATCAGATTATACTTTTAAATATGATAATCTAACCTTTGTATTTTCCTCTAAACTTTATCT
>JAZAUS010000132.1:0-1517 GCA_036342255.1 Bacilli bacterium | reverse complement strand
CCCAATCCCCAATCCCCAATCCCCAATCCCCAATCCCCAATCCCCATTCATATAAATATTTATAAATTTATTTTTAAATAATAATTTTTCTAAATAAAATAAATAATTAATAATTAATAAAATTTAAAAACAAATGTTTTTTTACAAAACAAAATTAATGAAACTAAATAAATAATCTATTTAACTATTTAAGCATTAGTATCTCTATTAAGTAAGCTAACAGAACCAACAGGAGTATTATTTGAATTTGATTTTCTTTTTACGCAAAGGATAATAATAGCAATTATTAATCCAAGACAAATCAAAGATACAGCTCCTATAGAAATATATAAAGTAGTTTTTTCATTATCTGTATCATCATTATTATTATCTGGTTCAGGTTCAGGTTCATGTTCATCAACATCTATTAAATTATAAGTTTGTTTACCAATACCATGTTGTTCAGCAACATTAATAGTATTTTCTCCTTTTAAAAATTTAATTTGTTCTAATAATTGAAAAGTACCTAAATCAGTATAAGCATGTAACATATCAACAGAAGCTCTATCAATAGCAACAGGATCAGTAGAAGCTAAAATACCAATATCTTTAATTCTTGGAGCAGGAGCACCAGAACCTGAGCAATCACAATATAAAGAAATATTAGCTAATACATTAATAAAAGCTATTCCTTTTCTTTCTCTAAAAAATTCAACAACAGTTGAAGCAGCATCACCCATAGAAGAAGTAAAATCTTCTTGGGTAGCCCAATATGTCATTTGTTCTTTCCAATTCGAAGAAACACCGGCTGTATGTATATTTGTTTTACCCGCTTGTGAAGCGAATCCTATACTTAATTGTTTTAAAGCTCCACCAAAACCTCCAGCACCATGTCCTTTAAAATGTGCTAAAACTAATACACTATCAAAATCTTTTATATGTTCTCCAACTATATTATTTGGTATTTTTGTATAATTTTTTACTGTTAAATTAAAATTCTTATCAGGATTTTCATCCATAATTACAGTTCTTCTACCATTTTTTAACCATCCATGATAATTTAATAAATTAATATGATTTTTTGTATTAGAACGAGTATATTGAAGATCATTACCATCATATGCTGTATTACATTCTATAAAAGTTCCTTTAGTATAATCATATATTTTCTGAAGAAAATCAGGAGTAAGGAAATATTTACCACCAGCTTCACCAGAATGTACTTTAAGTCCTATTTTATCACCTAATGGATAATTTAAATGTTTAAACATTTTAACAACACTATCAGGACTTATTTCTCTAGTGAAAAATACACTTGGATTATCTATATCTATTAAATTATATTTTTGTGTACCTATTTTATGTTTTTCAGCAACAGTGATAATATTAGTTCCTTTTAATCTTTGTATTTGTTCTAAAAGATCTTGTGTAGCTGGTACTTGTAATCTAGCAGTAATAATATCTAAAGCAGCAGTATCTATAGCTATAGGATCAGTTGATGCTAATATACCTATATCATATATTTTAGGAACAGGTTG
>JAZAUS010000131.1:0-1529 GCA_036342255.1 Bacilli bacterium | reverse complement strand
TCAGGATTTCCTAGAGTAATAAAATTACCAGCTTTAAACCAGGATACTGTATCACATAAAATTTCTGCTTCTTCCATAGAATGTGTTGTTAATACCATATTATATTTATGACCACTATTAGATAATTCATTAATATTTCTCCACATAATTCTTCTTGATTCAGGATCAACACCAGTTGAAGGTTCATCTAATAATAATAAAGAAGGTCTATTCATCATTGCTATTGCAAAAGTCAATTTACGTTTATTACCTCCTGATAAATTTATTGTATAAGTATCTAAATATCTACTTAGGCCAAATTTTCTACAAGTTTCTTCCACACTGTCATTATTAGTTTTTAATTTTGAATAAAATTTAACTATTTCTCTTACTTTCATAAAATCAAAAAGAGGATTTATTTGAGGACAATATCCTATAATGGTTCTTATATTATTAAATTGTCTTTTAGTATCATATCCAAATAAATTTATAGAACCACTATCAGTTAATATTTCATTAGTTATCGCTCTAAAAGTAGTAGTTTTCCCAGATCCATTAAAACCTAATAATCCAAATTTTTCATTAGGTTCAAGTCCTAAATGTAAATGATTAATAGCTCTTACTCTTTCTTTTCTACAACAAGCACAGCAAGGATAAAATGTTTTCGTTACATTAATTATTCTTGTTGTTAATTCTTTTTGACTATATACTTTTCTTATCATTTCTTCAACAAAAGGATTTTTTAAAGGATCGCCTTGAGGATTCATTCCAGTGAAATTAAATTCCAAATTTTGTTGGGATAAAGAATTATTTTGATACATTTGATCTTTACTATACTGATTCATAACCACATTATTAGTATTAGTATTTATTAAATTACTATTTTCTAAAGGAATAATATTCGCAGGTTTATTTAATAAAGGCGCTTCTGAATTATTTATGGAATAATCATAATTATTATTTTTTTCATTGTTATTTGGGAAATTTGGAACTGAAGGTATATTTTTAATATCCGGCTCAGCATAACAACATAAATCAAAACTATGAATAAGTTTACCTAATAAGCCATTTTCTGCTATGATTAATAATATAGTATAAACTACAACATTAATTCCTTGGCATATATAACTTGTATATAAATACGTTTCAGCTCTTTTAATAGGAATAATATCTTCAGATAATTTAAAAGGAGAATTTTTATCCATTTCTTCCCATATTGCATATCCAAGACTAATTCTTATTAAAGATAAAACCATAGAAGTAATTGGCGTCATATCAAAAAATGTAGGTTTATATGCATCAGTGAAATTAAGAATATAACTACTTATATCATCAGGAAATGCTATCATTAATAGTACTATAACTAATATAAAACTAAAAACAAATAAAAATAGAACTTTTGCGCCTTCATCATCTTTGGAACAGAAAAATGATATAAAATAAATAAAAGAAAGAGCTGAGATATTTATTACTAAGAGATCTAATCCGAAAAATGTTGCGGTGTTATTTATAGTATATAAGGGTAATATTAATACTATAGTAAATATAAG
>JAZAUS010000130.1:0-1530 GCA_036342255.1 Bacilli bacterium | reverse complement strand
ATTAATGCTATGAGAAAATGGTTATATATTACAGAAGAAAAAAAAATAAATAAAACTGAAATATAAAATACTGATGAACATAAATCATTCTGCGATGAAAAAATTTTAATATGTAATGAAGAAAGTAAAAGACTAGATAAATGTATATTCTGTGATTCAAATAATGATTATTATCCTGTTATGGAAATAGAAGGTCAGGAAGAATATTATCAATGCTATAAAAAGACAAGTAAAGTTGAAAGATTTTATTTTAGTAATAGAGATAAAGCCTTTTTACCATGTTATGAAACTTGTAAATATTGCAATGAAAAAGGAGATATCAATGACCACAAATGTACTGCTTGCGATTATGGTCTAACTAAAAAACCTGGGACTAAAGAACTAGCTATCACTTTTAATTGTGTAACTGAATGCCCTCATAGTTATTATTATACAGAATCAGGGCAATATAAATGCACTCAAACTAGTTTTTGTCCTTCTGATAATAGTATATATATAAAATTGAAACAAAAATGTGTTTCTTCATGTAAAGATGAAGCACCTTATATTTATTTATATAATGGGAATTGTGTACAAGAATGTCCTGCAGGATATGTTCCTGATGATATAAATAATTTATGCAAATTAGCGAAAAATGAATGCACATTAGGAACTAGATCTGAATCATATAGTTATCTTTATAGTGCGAGTATGATTAATTCATTAGCAAAAGGCTATTGGGAAGAATTTGATTATACTAATAAATATATATTAAAAATAGTTAATTCTAATTTTTTCATTTATATTTTCAAAGATTTTGATTGTGTCAAAGAACTTGGTTTAGATATACCAGATTTAAGAAATACAACTAATAGGCGTCTAGAAGAAAATTCAGAATCATTACCACAAGGGGATACATGTTATACAAAAGTTAAAAAATCTTTAGATAATGGTCAAGATATAATAGTTGTATATTTAGAAGATACAAGTAATTTGATATCAGAAAAAGGATATTTATTATATAATGGTTATAATGGAGCAAAAACTGCTTTTGAAACAATATGTGGAGAAGAAGCTTTAGCTGAAAAAAATGATACAACTGTTGATGAAGATAGTGAAAATAAAATAATGAAATATGTTTATTTAAGACCAGCAACAGCTAATGTTGAAGGTGGTCCAACTTCCTGTCCCGAAGGAGAAGCTCCTTTATACAGAAATCAGATTATAGATTATTCAAAATGTCTAGCAAAAGGCCAAGATTATGAAGGATTATTCTATGATGCTCGTTCTGATATGTTTATTCCATGTCATGAAAATTGTAAATATTGTAGTCGTTCGGGTTCAAGTAGTGAAAATAATTGTCTCGAATGTGCTTATGGTTATATCAAGAATCCTTTAGATGGAAGAACACAAAATTATAATTGTGTTGCAGAATGTACATATTCATATTTCTTTAGTTCAACAGGAGCATATACATGTACTCCTGGACCAACATGTCCTAAAAATTATAGATATTTTATCAAAGAAAAAAATCAATGTATTGATTCATGT
>JAZAUS010000129.1:0-1532 GCA_036342255.1 Bacilli bacterium | reverse complement strand
CATGATTATCATTAATAGAAGATTTACTTCTTCTTATATAAAAATATATTTTAATAATACCATCATTAGTTTTATATTTTTGTAAATATTCTTTATTTATAACTATAGATCCAAAGTTTTTATTTATTCCTAATTTATATATCAAAGTATCAACATATTGTATATCGGCTTTTGTTTGATCAATATCTAAAGTTGAAATTATATCTTCATTTAATTCTTTCGAATCTATAAAAATATCAATTTTTCCCATAATAACATTTATATCTAATTCAAAATCTTGATTTTCATCATTATGTTCATAATAATAATTTTGTCCATTATAATCGTTATCTAAAGTTAAAGTATGTGGTATACCTTCACTAATAGTTATTTGTTCATTAATTTCAGTAACACCTAAATAAAATTTAATAGGAGCTTTTTGATTCATAATTTCTGTTTGATTCCATTGTAAAGGGAATCTTCTGAAAAAGTCAATTATAGCAGTTAATATATCAGGCTCTTTTGGTAAATTAGGAGCTATTACTATATAATACATATGTCCTGGTTTGAATCTGGGATCTGTTTTTAATAAATTTATTTCATTACTTCCTTGAGATTTCCAATCATATCCAGAAATTGGTTCTTGTGGAGCTAATTTATTTATTTCATACATTTGTAATATTTTAAAATTGGAAATATCACTATATACATATAATGTAAAGTCTATATTAACTCTATCAAGAAATATCTTTAAATTAGATTTGTTTGAAGCAGGAGTGAAACTATATATTTTATATCTTATATCATTAGGGAAATAATCTGTTATTACTTGACCAACATCAATATTCATAGTAACTTCTGGTAATTTAATATTTTTACTATCTTTAGTTTTATCTTTATTATATATTACATAATAATATAAATTATAATTTGAATAACAAGTTGCTGATACTCGTAATACATAATCGCCTACTAAGTTTTTTTTTCCAATTTTTGCTGGAGTTATTCTAATTACATCAGGTATATAATCATTATGATATGATATACTTATTAATTGACCTTCTTTACTATTAGGTCTATCATCAGCCGTTTTATACAATGATAATTCAGCATCTCCACTTTCACTATTTAATACTGCAACTAGAGAATGAACATTTGCATCTGTAATCCTTATTTTATAATAATCATATTTACCTATGGGTATAGAACCATAATACATTTGTTTAGGAGTCATCATTAATGGTACTTCATTAATATATAATTGTATTTCAAAAACACAAAGACCTTTTTCATCTGGTTCTTCACATAATACTCCTACTATAGGTGTACAATCAATTACATTTTTATTTTTTAATGTTATTTTTGGTGTTTGATAACATTTATTTTTTGCATAAGGTATATATAATAAATCTGTTTCATGATCTCTTGGATAAGCACTTAATAAATTACCTGTCTTATTTAATGTTTCGATAGAGGTTTTATTTATTAAACATTTTTCTTCTGTACAAAAGTATGAATACATTTTAGTTGTTCCTGAAATTTTGGTTGTGGTT
>JAZAUS010000128.1:0-1536 GCA_036342255.1 Bacilli bacterium | reverse complement strand
CCTGCCGCCACGTGTGACGGCACCGCCATCACCTCACGCTCTATGTTGTCACCGTTCCTCGGCGCATTAGCCAGACTGCTTAATGTGGTCTGGGCAGTAGCATAGGAAAATGCTAATATCGCTATTGTGTGCAGTATTAAGAATTTTGTGTTCATATTTTTTGTTGTATTGTAAATATTGTCAATCTTGCCGTATTCACTGTCGTTATTCTTGCCACACCTTATCTGGTTTTATGCTATCGTGTTTATCTTTTATCACAAACATGTTAATCATCATAATAATCACTTATTATAATGTGTATAACAATAATGATTTATAAGCATATTAATTCTCCGCTCTAACTTGAATAGTTGATTATCAAATAATATATACAATATAAGAACGGATATATATGATGGTAAATAAACTATCATAAAATGCTTTAGAGAGTAAATATTCGGTTCAAAATAACCAAAGATATTTATCAATGATAAGGTAATCGCACACACTAAATATAAAACATTCTCAATTATAAGTGAACCTACGTGAAATGCGCATCTTTTGTTGATTCTTGTATATAATAGTATTATAACAAAAATTGGATTCAAAATGAAAAAAAATGACACAAAATACACATGTAATGCGACTTCATAATAATAAGGTGAAGTATTAATAGGAATTATGGCAAGTAATACCAATAATGTAAAAGACAGCCATAGCTGCTTAAAAAAAATATCTGAATATAATAAAATCTTATTTCTCATAGTACCCTTTATAAATACTAAAACCTGATATTCCATTTGCTTTTGTCTTTAACGCATACAAGACAATCGTGTCATAGTAACAAAATGTAAAACCATAAATAACATCTTTTGATGAAGTAGTGAACCAACTGGAATTTTGGAGAGTATCATCAATTTTACAGCCGCAATTCCATAACCAAACATACTGTGAAGTATGATGTGGCGAGTTGAAATACAAACATTGTGTAAAGAAGATAACAAAAGGAATGTATTTAATCCATTTCTTAATTTTTATACTCGATTCTTTTTTCTTGAACATAATATGGTTATTTTTTATATACACGTCTGTTATGTTAAAGTAAACTTAGAGTTTTTTGATGAAATTTAAATACAGGCTATTAAACATGTTTTTGAAATAATAATATTAAACTCACCTCAATTCTAACGAGACACTTCTAAATATACATATAAAAAAAGAAACTCTTTTCTTTAAACCAATATACTATCAATCTCTCATTTAAACAAAAAACAACTATACCAGTGTATTCTTTTGTCTTTTCATCTTTTACCAAGGGCCATTGATAGGTTGATTCGGAAAGATAAATCATTTCTTTACCGGGTACCACATCACCGTATGTTTGTTTCCAAATGAACCTGCCAACATACCCGGGACGACTATTATATACATAGACTGATAATAATAAAGTAACAATTGTTAATAATAAAATTTTTTTTCTCATTTTTCCTTTCTGATAATAAATAATTAAACACACAATCAACTTACCATTTCCTTCCAGGTTGGTAATAATTATTT
>JAZAUS010000127.1:0-1537 GCA_036342255.1 Bacilli bacterium | reverse complement strand
GGGACTTTACCTCCAGAAATAAAAAATGCTGTCTGTGTAGGCCCAGCAAATATTCTATGAACATTTCTAATTTTTAAATCGCTTATTTCAACCGGTTCATTTTGATCTACTCTTGTCTCTTTAAATCCTAATTTATCCCATGCAGAATCTCCCCATACATATATTTTTCCGGTAGTTCCTTTCGCTATCGAGTGATTAAATCCAGCTTTTATATCAACAATAACCTCATTATAATCATTAAATCTAACTAAAGTAGGAGTTGATACAATTTTTTCAAGACCACAACATTGACTATCCGAATTATCTCCGAAACAATAAACTTTACCTCCCTCGCAAAGAACTAAAGAATGTCTTGCACCTGTTGATATTTTTATTATGTTTAATTTATTGTTATAAAAAAATCTATTTTCAAAAATTTCATCTTGTTTTAAATATTCATTAGAACTAAATACCATATTAGATATCGAATTAGGTAAATCTTCATCTTTTATACCAAATTCACAATAATCATTATGTCCAATGGCATATATTATATTATTATCAGCTAATAATAAACAATTATTAATTCCGGCATTTAATGATACGATATTAGAAGAATCTATATTGAATTTTTTATATAAAACATAATCTCCTGCATTACCCATATCATATAATATACCTCTTACAAAAAGATAATTTTTATGAGTAAGAACTAATATTCTATCACCAAATACTGCGACATATTTAATACCACCATTATGCAAAGAATTAAATTTTTCGATAAAAATACATCTTTTTTTTTGCTCTCCATCTCCTTCACCATTTAATAAACTAAATTTATCATCTTTTCTTAACATGAATCGATATAAGGCTAAAGATCCATCTGTAAGTATTACTGAAATAATACTAAATTTATCTCCACAATATACATCATAAACATTAAATGATAATCTTTTTTGGAAAATTGTATTTGGTTCCCCTATATAATCCAAAGGTACTTGAGTCCATGAATGATAATAATTATTTATTAATTTTGGATCATAATCTAACCCTAATTCACCATTTTCATTACTACCATAACCATATACTAAACTTTCTTGGATTAAATTAGAGCCTGGTTCCATACGTTCTATGAGCATTAATGAATGAGTATCTGTAAAAGAAATACTTTTTACGTTTAGGATACAATTATTATGTTTAGTTAATTCATTTAAATTTAATGTTTTCCCATATGTTATATTTCCGAAGGATATAAGTATATTATTCTCTGGACTTAATTGCTCTTTGACCCCTAAGGTAGTATATGTTGATAATTGATTGTGAATTTGTGGGAGAATTTGAGTTGCGGTTGTTAGATGATCTAAATTATCATTTATTGAGCCGATGCAACAATCGCAATCACAACATGTACAACAAGTAGTTGACATTTATAATATTAAAAAATATTTTTATTAAATATATTTTTTTTTTATTAATAATATTTATTATATTAAATATCGAAGATCTTTATTTTGGGGATTGGGGTTTGGGGTTTGGGGATTGGGGATTGGGGATTGGG
>JAZAUS010000126.1:0-1543 GCA_036342255.1 Bacilli bacterium | reverse complement strand
ATGAATTATACTACGAAGAATACCATTTCTAAATATAATAAAACCTTCTTCATTTTTATACAAAGCTTCATAATCTTCTTCATTTTTTTCTTCAGTTTCTTTTTCATTATCATTATCTTCTATTACTTCATTATTTTCTAAGTTTTCTTCATTTTCTTCGTTTTCTTCTTTTTGAGGTACATTTTTCATATTATTCATTTTATCAATATTTTCCTCGTTATAATTTTCTATATGTTGTTTTATTTGTTTATTTATATCATTATTTCCTGTTTGATTCTCTTGTTGATATATATTAGGAAGTATTTGAGATTGAATACTTTGACTTTGATTATTTTGATAATATATATTATTAATATTATTTTGTATATTATATAATATATCACCTTGATCTTGGGATTTTATTTGAGATATTATTTTTTGTTCATAATCTATACCTTGAGGATATTCATATTTAACTTGCATTATTTGTGTAGGGAGCACAGAAGGAAATTGAGGAGTTTTAGCTTTAACGATTTCTTGTTGTTTTCTTAATTCTGTCTGGAACCTTTGACGTTGTTGTTCTTGGGTAAATTCAAAAGGAATATTATTTTGTTGAATACTTTTTATTTGTTCTTGCTTTTGTTCTAATATTTTTTGGGGGGGTACAACGATATTTTTTTTGTCTTGTTGTGGTGGGAGATTTTGTTTTACTGGGCGATTTATTCGCTTTAAAGGAATAACTTTTGCGAAGCCTTTTTGTTTCTGTTGATTGGATAGATTTAATATTTGAGATTTTGATGCGGCATTTTGATATTGATTATAGATATTACTCTGTTGTAAATTATTTGAATAGACAATTTGACTTTGATTTATGTTGAATGATGTTGTTGTATTAGTAGTATTAATATTTTGAGTTAGATCTTGACTTTGTTTAATCATTCTTGGTGCAACTTCTATAGTCTTATTTCTAGGTGGTGATCTATTTCTAACATTTTCTTTACTATAAAATCGATTTCGATTTTGTTCATTGTATAAAGGTTTATTAGTTTCAGATTTTATTGAATATTGAGATACATTTTTATTTTGATTATGTTGTGTATCTACCTGAGATTGATATTGTAATGGTAATTCTCTCACTTCACAATTATCACTATCTTGATAATTTAAAGCTTTTAAAATATTATTAAACATATTACTAGGTACTGAACTTGTTGAATATTGACTAGTATTAATTAATCCTGATTGTTCACCTTCAGTATTTCTATTCATTTGTTCTCTAATATATTTAAATTGTTCATCACTTAATTTTGGTGTTTTTCCATCTATTGTTTGAATTCTAGGAGATAATGCTTTACTTTTTGTTGTTCCATCAGGATAATGAACTTGCAAGATGGGTTCAATATACTCCAATTGAAGTATGGGCTCTTTATAATCAGATTTTATTATGGGTTTATTATATTCTGTTGTGTTTTTTGTTGATTTTCCATATTTTTCTTCGGCTTCTTTATTTCCTTGATAATCAAATGTTGTAGGAAGTACTTCTACATTTTTTTCATCTTGTTCT
>JAZAUS010000125.1:0-1556 GCA_036342255.1 Bacilli bacterium | reverse complement strand
AATTATTAGAAAAAAAAGATAATACAAAATATTATTTAATAGGTTTCGCTTTTCTAATTATTTTTATAATGTATATTTCTATGTCTCATATGATAGGACTTCCAGTAATTCCATTCTTACATATGATTAATCATCCAATTAATTATGGTATGTCTTTATTTATATTAACAATACCATTCATTATATTTGGATTTGATGTTTTAAAAAGTGGAATAGTTAAATTAATTCACAAAAGTCCTAATATGGATACATTAGTAACAATTGGAGTATTATCAAGCTTTATTTATAGTGTAATAAATTTAATATTAATTGTATTAGGAAATGATATGTTAGTAGAAAATATATATTTTGAAAGTGCTGCCATGATAATCTATTTTATAAAACTTGGAAGATTTATTGATAAGCACTCAAAAGAAAAAACTAAAGAAGCTATTAAAGAATTAGTTCAAATAACTCCGCAAAGTGCAATTATTAAAACTATTAAAGGTGAAAAAGAAGTAACTATTGATGAAGTTAAAAAAGGAGATATTTTAATTTGTAAACCTGGAATGAAAATTGCAGTTGATGGAATAATTATAAGTGGTGAAACACATTTAGATGAAGCTTTTATAACAGGAGAATCAATTCCTGTAAAGAAAAGTAAAAATGATAAAGTAATCGCTGGAACAATTAGTATAGATGGCTATATTGAATATAAAGCAGAAAAAATTGGACCAGAATCAACAATATCTGAAATAGTGAGATTAGTTGTTGAAGCAACAAGTACAAAAGCACCTATTCAAAGATTAGCAGATAAAGTGTCAGGATATTTTGTTCCAGGAATAATGATTATTGCTACTATAACATTTATAAGTTATTTATTATTAGGTTATCCATTTAATGAATCAATTATTTCATTTGTTACTGTTTTAGTAGTAGCTTGTCCTTGTGCTTTAGGTTTAGCTACACCACTAGCAATAGTAGTAAGTGAAGGAAGAAGTGCCAAAAAAGGAATACTAATTAAAACAAGTGAAACTTTAGAAAATGTAAATAAAATAGATACTATAATTTTTGATAAAACAGGAACACTTACATATGGTAATTTAAAAATATCTAAGATAAATAATTATTCTAAATATAAAGATAATGAATTATTTAGTTTTGTTGCAAGTTTAGAAAATAATAGTACTCATCCAATAGCTAATGCATTTAAAGACTACTATGATTCTAAAATTAAAGTAGATAATTTTAAAAATATTTCTGGAATAGGTTTGTTTGGAAATATAAATAAAAAAGAGTTTTATATTGGTAATAATAAATTATTTAAAAAGTTCAATATAAAAAATGAATATTTAAAAGATGAAAAAGAATTAACAGAGAATGGTAATAGCATTATTTATGTATTTGAAGACAATAAGGTAATAGCATTAATTGGAGTAAAAGATATTATTAGAGATAATGCAAAAGTTACTATTAAAGAATTAATTAAAATAAATAAAGAAGTAATAATGTTATCTGGTGATAATGAAAGGGCAGCAAGTATCATTGCTAAAGAACTTGGAATAAGTAAAGTTATT
>JAZAUS010000124.1:0-1560 GCA_036342255.1 Bacilli bacterium | reverse complement strand
CTATTTAACATAACTATTGATAAAATTAAAATTAATACTGAAGCAATTTTATTTATAATTATTTTTCCTTTACCTTTAATTAAGTTATAAAAGATTCCAACTAAAAGCATTAATGGAACTGTACCTAAACTGAATAAAAACATTGATAATGCACCTTTTACAAAACTACCTGTTGATAATGCATAAACCTGCATAGCTTGTAATGGTCCACATGGCATTAGTCCATTAAGTAAACCAACAATGAATGCATTTCTAGTTTTTCTCTTTATTCGTATTTTTTTAAAAGGCATTTTAAAATCTATAATACCAAGCATATTAAATGACATTACTAGCATTATTAATGAAGCAATTAATATGACTATACCATTAGCTATATTACTTAAAGTAAATATACTACCAATAAGGCCAACTAAACCACCTATAAGAGTATAAGATAATACTCTACCTAAGTTATATAATAATGATCTTTTATAATTCTTATTTGTATCATATATTGCTATTAGGTTAATAGCTCCACACATAGATATACAATGTATACTTGTAAGTATTCCTGTTACAAATAACATTCCATAAGTAATAGAAGAATCAATATTGGGAATAACATTAAAAATGTTATATCCAAATAATTTATTTACTAAAAACCATAAAACAAATAATATTACTACAATTATAATAAATTCTTTTAATTGGATTTTTGAATCGATGTTTTTTAAATTATCACTTATATATTCTTCTTTAGTAAAATAATCTATTCTTTTAATTGTATTAATTATTTCTTTATTAGTTAGTTTATTTTCATAAGTAATATGAGCAATATTGTTTTTAATAACAACATTTTTTATGTTTTTATTTTTTAATAATTCACTTGTTATTGTATCAATACAATGTTCACAATGAATTCCATCTATTTTTACATATTTAATCATTAACTTAATCTTCCTATTAACTCCATTACTTCGTCTATTACTTCTAATTTGTCATTTTTAATATCGTCTACTACACATGTAGATAAATGTCCTTTTAATATATCTGTACTTAAACTTTTAATAGATTTATTAATAGCAAGAAGTTGAATTAATATATCATTACAATACTTATCATCATCAACCATCTTAGAAATTCCTCTTATTTGTCCTTCAATAGTACTTAATCTAGTTTTTAAATATTTTTTCTCATCTATTGTTCTATGTTTATTTCTACTACATCCTTCACAATGTGTACATTTTGCCATTTTAAATCAACTCCATGTTCAACATTATACCCACCCCCTGGGGGTCCTGTCAATATACAATTAAAAAGACTAGATTTATCTAGTCTTCTAATAATTATATATTAATTCTTTTTTGCTTTGATTGCAGCTTGTACCACCGTCAAAACTGGGTAGCAAATGACTATAATCAACTTATAAACTTATTATAATACATGTTTCATTTTATAATAAAGAAAAATATTTTTATCACTAAATATTATGAAAACTGTTTTTTCCAATTTACTATCGTATTTTCTATACAAGAATTCCAATCTTGATAGTTATCTAATTTTAAAGTATTAGCATGAATT
>JAZAUS010000123.1:0-1564 GCA_036342255.1 Bacilli bacterium | reverse complement strand
GGAGAATAAAGGTATAAAACTGAATGATATAGCAGAATATTTAGGTTATAGTAGTAATAAGTCAATTCGTGAATGGGAAAATAATACAAAGAGTCCAGATGCTAAAAATTTACCTAGATTAGCAGAAGCATATGGGGTAAGTATTGATGCAATAAAGAATTATGATTTTATTGATCCAATAGATGAAATATATTACCCAATGTGGTTTGAAGAACAATTTCCATATTATGAATTTGACATAGCTTCATGTAGATTTGGAGGTTCAGCTTATAACTTTAATGTTCAAAATGGAATTAATGAATGGTTAGAAATGAGAAAAAAAAGAGAAAACCACGAAATAACAGATCAAGAGTATATTGAATGGAAATTGAACTATAAATTAAAGAATCCTTTGAAGTAATCGGAAAATAGTAATATTGCGATGTAATTTTAAATCTAAAATTATGGTATAATACTATATAAGAAAGTCTGGTGAAAATATGAATTGGAGTGAGTCTATAAAGGCTGCAATAGATTATATTGAGGATAATTTAACTAATGATATTACAATAAATGATATTTCAAAAAAATGTTATATATCACCATATTATTTTCAAAAAGGATTTGCTATGTTATGTGGATATTCAGTGAGTGAATATATAAGAAATAGAAGATTATCTTTAGCTGGGTTAGAGTTATTAAATACAGATAATAAAATAATCGATATAGCTTTAAAATATGGCTATGATTCACCAGATAGTTTTACGAAAGCATTTAAGAGATTTCATGGTACAACTCCAATTGATATTAGAAATAAAAAAGGAACTATTAAAGATTTTTCACCACTAAAAATAAATATTTCATTAGATGGTGGTTATATCTTAGATTATAGAATAGAAGATAAAGAAACGTTTAGCATTATAGGTCTTAAGAATAGTATTGATTATAAAAAAGCTAAAACAGAAGTTGAAAAAAGTTGGAAAACATTTTTTATAAAAAATATGTTAGGTAAATTAAAACCTAAATATGAAGTGAATGTTGATAAAAACATGCGTGGAGATTATTTTGATTATATTATTGGCGATGATTATAATCCAAATAATAAGTATTCAAAAAATTATGAAGTAATAAATATCCCTAAATTTACTTGGGCAATATTTCCATGTATTGGTAAAGCTAGTGAAAGTATTAAAGATATTAATGAAAAAATATTTAAAGAATGGTTAGCAAATAATAATAATTATTCTATAGCTGATGGATATAATATTGTAATGTATTCTAATCCAAAAGAATATAAAAATGGCATTAATGATGAAAAATATTATTGTGAAATATGGATACCTGTAATAAAGAAATAGACAAAAGAGTGCTAAAAAAGACGGGTATTCTTTTTTTGTTATTGTTATAATTTATTGGCAGTGGAGGTATTTATGGAAGAAAAAATAAGATTAGCAGTTGCAGAAGAATATAGCAATATACTTGGAATAGTCGCTTATAAAGATAATGAAAAAGTATATGAAGAATATTTTAGAGGAGCAACAAAAGATGAATCGGTTCATGCTTTTTCAATGTGTAAAAGTTTAGT
>JAZAUS010000122.1:0-1570 GCA_036342255.1 Bacilli bacterium | reverse complement strand
TAATCTTCTTTTTCTATTAAAAATGCAAAATAATCATATTCTGGTTTACTTTTTGAGATTTCTTTTATACCCCATTTATATCCTTTCCAACTAACTATATCTATTACTTCTATTTGTTGATTAGGACTATAATTCATTATTCTAACTTTATAATTATCCATTCGAGTACAAGCATCTCTACCAGTTAATTCAAAAATATGTTCTACACTTAATGGTTCTCCACTTATTGCTTTCATAATTAATCTCCTTTTCACTTTGGCATAAAATAATATTGATTTCCAGTTTTTCTTAAATATCCATCTACTTTATCTCCAATTTCATGATTAATATCACTCTGATATGTTCCAAGTGGTACTCCATTTAATGCAGTTTTAGTTCCTTCTATATCAAAAAACTTTTCTATTGTTTCTATTGATTCAGAACTATTATAATATGCTACAGCATATTGCCAATCACTATTAGAATATTCATTAGCAGTTGCCCATTTATCTGTTATCTCTACAGTAACTTCAATAGATTTTGATATAGCCCATTTTCTCCAAATAAGTAATCCAATTATAAGAATAAGAGATAATACAATAAGTATTGATATTACTATTAAGATAGTTTTAATCGTACTTTTTGATTGTTTTTCCAATTATGTTCTCCTTTGTTGTTAGTTGATTATTTCCTCTCTAATAGAAATCTTTTTATACATAGTATGTCACATTTACTATTTCATAATAATCTCCTTAATTATTCTATTTCATCTAATATTTCTTCAATAATCATAGACATATCATCTTTATCTAATAAGCAAGAAGCCATTAAATGTTCATATTTAATATCATTATCTTTTCCTCTTTCTAATGCTTTATAGAATTTATCGTCTTGATATAAAATTATTCCTATAGGAATATCAGCAATATCAGATTCATCAAAGGATTTATTTATAAGAGAGGTTATTTTATCTAATGCATTTGCTAATTTATCTAAGAATGTAATAGAATTAACACAATCAACAGTTATATCATCTGGACATTCAATAACTATTTCAAGATTATTTGAATACATAGAACCAACATATAAGTTTATTGTTGTAGTATCAATAGTAAATGAAGTTTGAACATTATCTGCTTTTAATTTTTCATATACAGCGTCAGTATAATTTAGGACATCAATATCGTCTCTGAACACACAAGATTTTTGTATTATATCAAAATTAGTTTCTAAATAAGTATATATTTTCATAATAAAACCTCCTTAAAAGTTCACTTAAATTATCTCATTTATAGTAATGAATTGCAACACCTTTTTAATGGTAAAAAAAGACTACAATACTACTGTAGCCTTTCTTATTATCATTAAATTTTGAATGTAAGTATGTCTGGATAACTAATATTATAATAATCACTTCCAGTTTTATTAAGAATATCAATTACCTCAAATACTTCTTTCATCACTTTCTCTGAAAATGATGGATTTCTTTCTTGTAAAACTGTTTCCATTTGACTTTCTTCTGTCTTAATAGCAATACTAACACCATCATCATTAATGCCTTGTGGAAATTCAATATAGATAGTTTTACCAT
>JAZAUS010000121.1:0-1579 GCA_036342255.1 Bacilli bacterium | reverse complement strand
AATTAAATATAAAGATATTATTTGTAAAAATAAATATGTAAGAACTGGTATTGATATAAATATAATTAAATTCAGTAATGTTGATTCATGATTATTTACATTAATCCAAAAGCCTATAAATGAATTAATAAAAATAACAGCAACAGCACACATTAGTAATAATAATGGCTTAATACCATGAAATTCAGTAAATGTTCCTGCGTTTTTATTTCGCATTCTCCTTAATTCTTTTCTTCTCTTCTTTCTTACTAATTGATATCCCTTACACCAACGCGTTCTTTGAACTACTGATACTTTATAGCTAGTTGGTTGTTCATCATAATATATAGCTTTTTTATTATATTTAGATATATATCCATCAAGTAGTGCATCTATACTAAATTCATAATCTTCAGTTAGTAAATGCCATGGCCATGTTTGATATTTATCTAATATCTTACCAGAAATATAATATCCTGTCCCTGATGCAACAACAGGTTTATTTTTCTTTTCCTTTAAGTGGTTAGAAAAATCATTTAGTATAGAAAATACTAATGTTGATGCAATAGTTATTCTATTAGTTTTAAAATTATTTGACTTTCTATATCCAATTGCATAATCATATCCATCAATATATGATTTAACCATTTCAGAAACAAATGATTTATCTAATGTATTATCAGCATCAAAAATAAAATACATATCATAATGCTTACCTTGACTATATATCTTTTCTACTGCTTCCATTAATGCATAACCCTTTGATTTAAGATGAAGCTTTTCTCTTACAACAATAGTTGCACCATAGTATTCAGCAATTACTGTTGTTAGATCCTCACTTGATTCAACAATAACATATACATCCTTCATATCAATAGGATAATCTTGGTTTTTAATGGATTCTAATAAATTACGTATTACATTAGATTCATTTCTTGCAGGTAATAAAAAACATATATTTTCTGGCTTTTTATTTTTCTTTGGGTATATCTTATCATTGTAAGATAGTCCTACACATAATAAGATAAAAATAGATATTAAAACAATGAAAAGACATACCATATATATTATATTTACTATCAATATATGTCACCTCTTTATATTATTATAATACATAAAAAATTTTTAGAAAATAGAAAAAGCACCCAAGGTGCTCTTGTCTAGCATCATAGCAAGGTAGCAAAAAAGTGACGTGGTATGCTAGCGGAATTTATTTGGATTCTATTGCTTTAACTATATTTTCTTCTATGTATTTAATTCTATCGAATACCATAGGTTTAAAATATCCAGTTACAGCAACTACAATATTTTTATCATAATTAACATAGATGACATTCCCGCCATCACCAATCGCAGCTATAACATTAGATGTTCTATGTGGTAACCACCACATATATCCATAATCTTGATTACCAAATTTAAAATCTAATGAAATGTATGATTTACCCATCATATCTATCCAATTCTCGCTTACTATTCTTTTATTATTATAAATACCTTTATTTAATACCATTAATCCAATTTGAGCCATCTCATATGCAGATAATGATAATCCCCAACCTGCTGTAGGCATATTAGTAGGATCTAAAAACCATACTTT
>JAZAUS010000120.1:0-1579 GCA_036342255.1 Bacilli bacterium | reverse complement strand
TACCAACTATACTGAAGGCATCTTTTCCATTTGGTACATATATGCTTTCTAATACCTTACCATCAAATACACATACTGTAATAGAAATCTTTCTTTCATTATCCGTATCTTTAGAATATGTAAAAGTAACTTTAGTTGTTCCTAGACTCTTTGGGTTAATCGTATGATTATATCCAAAGATAGTTGAATTTTTATCTTTGCTAATAATATTTTCATCACGAATATCAATAGTAAAATATTGTTGAGCAGTATTTATTCTAACATTATTGTAATAAGGTAAAACAGGTATTTTTACACTGTTCTTTTCTAGGTAGATTGTATCACCATCATGAACTAATTCTTTATTGTTACCATAATAAACTTGGAATACATCAGGATCTTCATAAGTAAAATAAATTCTAGCGATAAATTTATTGATTAATTCATTATTTTTATCTAAAACATTAAAATATATTTCTTTAATAGAATAAGTTAAGTTTTTACTTTCAGGATCTACATAAAAATATAATGTATCCTCATCATATTTTAATTGGACATTATTTACTTCCTCATCAATAGAATATGTAATACTATATTCACCATCATAATTAATATATTTGGCTTCAGGCATTTGATAATATTTTCCTGCCATAGGAATATAAATAGCATAATTATAATCTAAATAATCAATAGGTTTTATACTTACATTTTCTACATTAGTAGTTAATTCAAGAGAAGCTTTTCTCTCATGAAGTTCTATAAATATATTTTTAATTTCTAAAGCTTTATTCGTATTTTTCTTAACAACTTCTACTTTTAAATTAGCCCTATCCTTATCTTTAGCATTATCTTTAGTTTTTAATATATTTCCATCTAAATACACTGAATCGGTATAATCATCTTCATAATCAAATATATAAACAATACTATAATCTTCTCCATCATAATCTTTTAATTTGATATCTAAATTATAAGTATCACCAATATATAAATCTAATTCATACCAAGTTACAGTATCTATTACTACTTCTTTTAATAAATCATCCGTTTTAATTTCTAAAGTAGGTACTACATCTGATTGATCATCTTTATCATTCTTTTTATCACCACTAGGTAAACTAAAACATGAAGTTAAAGGTATTAACAATAATAACATTAGAAAAAAATATACAATCCTTTTTCTCATACTAAAACCTCCACTAAATTAAAAATATTATAACATAGATATCCAAGGTTGAGAACAAAGATAAATACTTATTGTTTATTAATCAATAGTAAAATATATAGCCATAAATTGTAAAAATCATAGAAAAAAGGCTGTCAGAAACTACTATTTTAGTTAGTTTCTTAACAGCCTCTAATTATTTTATTCGCTTGGTTCTAAATTCTCTTGTTTGTTTTCTAAAACTTCAGTTTCATCTTCTAATGTGTTTTCTTCTTCTAATTCTTCGTCTTCCTTTTCTACAACGGCAATTGTAGAAATAGCTTGATTGTCACGAATAGAAATTAATTTAACACCCTGAGTAGCACGCTTTGTTTGAGAAATAGTATCACAGTGCATACGAATGACTACACCTCTATCGGTTGTGATGATTAAGTC
>JAZAUS010000119.1:0-1585 GCA_036342255.1 Bacilli bacterium | reverse complement strand
ATTAATAGCATTAATAATAATACTAATCTATACTTTATAGCCGCTATTATTCATATTGGCTACTACTGTACTATTTGCAGTAATAGGACTAACTGTTCTTTTTCTTAAGCATAAAGCAAGAGTAATAGCAATAGCAGCAGCAACTGCGACACTAGCTATAGTAATTCCAATAATAGCTCCAGTACTTAAACCACTATTAGATTTTCTATAATATCTTCTTCCTTCATTATTATTATTAGTATCAGTATTATCAGTATTATCAGTATTAGTAATATTAGTATCAGTATTATTTGAATCGTTTATTTTCTTTTCAAATTGAATATTTCCATTTTCTCCATTTTTTAAACTTATGAATAAATTATCTTTTTCCATAAGAGAATAGGCTCCATCTAAATTAGTATCTAATTCTTCTGTATCAACCTTACAATTTAATTTTGTTGTATTATCAGAATTTTTAATAACATTACAAGATATTTCTTTTTCTGTTTGATTTTCGGAAGATTTCAAAGAAACATTTAATTTCAAAGAATTATGATTAAAGTTTTCTTTATCAAGATCTCCTAAAATATCAAATTCTCGTTTATCTGCATCTATACTTATTGTAGAATTATCTAAAATATAATTATTTTTACCATCGAATAAATCTTTGTCTCCCACATCTTGTAATTTATTTGTATATTTATCTGCTAAAGAACTTTTCGCTATAGTTAAATTAGTATTATTGACTAAATCATCATTTAATTCTATATAATCGATATCTTCACCATTTGTAGGAAAAGTACAATTATATTTTCCTTGTTCATTATCTTCTTCACCGAGTAAATCACATTCAACTTTTACTATTTCTTCATTGTCATCTAAACTTCTTAAAGCTTTTTTTTTATAAATTACTTTTGTTGTAAATGTATGTTTGCGAACATACCCTATTTTTTTAGGACTTGCGAAATAAATGAAAAAGCTAACGATATGAATTTGTTTAATATATGTATATTTTGCAAATCCAAGAAGTAAAACTTTTTTCCTTTGGATTATAGTGAAATTACCTGGCGTAGCTGTGTATTTTAAAATATATGATAAATCAGATTCATTATACCCGGTAGTATCTTCTTTTGAAAAGATTGATATTATAATATTATCTTCCCTATATTCATATGAGGAAATAACTTTAATTATTGTTTTTCCATTTTGAGTCTTCCTTTCAATAGAATATCCACTGAAATCATTATATATATTTGATGAATCTGATATATAATTTTTATTATTTAATATTTTGCAATCTACTTTATTTCCTGAAGTCCAAAATTCGACTATAATTTCTATAACAAAAGTCATATTAATTGAATATAGGTGTGGACTGGTTTGACCTGGCTCTAAATTGCTATAAATAGAAAAGTTTTCTGGTATATAGGAATAAATATTATCCATTGGGACAAAAATGAATTGACCTTGAATATTATTAAATACCTGAGTTTGATTCATATTATTAATAACAATATAAATATAATTGGCACTAGAAGAACTTATATAATTTATTATGTCTCTTTTCTTTATTACAATTTTTCCCATTTTTAATTGGTTATTATAT
>JAZAUS010000118.1:0-1597 GCA_036342255.1 Bacilli bacterium | reverse complement strand
GATACATCGGGGTGTCTGGAGGTCAGCGTTGTGGTCTTCCGTTCGCCGGACTGACTGCACCAGCTGCACCTCAGCAGGGCAGCGACGACGATCAAAACCAAAACAGAAAAACGCTTGTAAAACTTGCCGGAACAACTCACAATAGCTTTATTTTGCCCAGAATTGCCATATATTCAATTTTTGCGGCTCAGTAATATAATTTCATTACCAACTACAAAAACGCGATACAAGCCAAATATAACGATTTTAACAATATGCCGGGATTGATCAGCGGAATAGCTGTTACAATCTTGTAATTATTGTTACAATAGGTTACAATCGGAGCGGATCGTGTGTTAAATGTTTAACAATAATAATTTTGTGCGATAATGTGTGATATATTGTCTTGTGATAATCTTGTGTGATTTTGGTGTATTATATTGCTATATACAAGCGCCGGGATATGCTAAACCATAATAGAATATTGCTATTATATGCAATATATTTGTATTATGTTGTTAATGGTATATGATAGATTATTGCTATTTTACGGGATATTATTGTATTATTTTGTCGCGGGATATGCAAAAATAATGTATATCTATGCGGAAATAATGAATAGATATGCAGGTTACAAGTTGTAATAGTTTGTGGTATTTTTTGGTAATAGTTGGTAATATTGACAAAGAATGGGAGATTTTTATGTGCAAATGGACATAAAATTTCGGTATTTCTCGAAAATTTTGTTATAATTTTGTCATATTATTTAATTCTTTATTAGAATAATAATCAATGAATAATGAATAAAATTTGCATTTTATCATGTTCATAAAATGCACAAATATGAACATGCCCAAAAATAGAGGGGTACTTTTACATAGTAAAGCGCTAAAGTGCTGGTGTTTTAGCTGTCATGTGTCCCATTCTATCCACATTTTTTCACACATATTAATCCTCTGCAATTCTTCAATTATAGACGTTTATCGAAAAACGAAAATTCAGAATTTATGTACTCAAAAATAGATGTTTTGCAATTTAGAATTTCAGTTTACGAAGATAAAATTTATGAATAGTTAATCCGCAAAAATAGAGGGTTTACGCAAATAAAAATTCGGGAATCGAAAACACAATAAAAAATCTCTTAAAAACTGTATTTATTATCCCTCTATTTTAGACGGTAGGTTATCTCGCAATTATGGTTTTCGGATAGAAGAACGTCAGATAACCCGCAAAATTTGCTCGATAAACTATTCCGAATCTATATAGTTTTTATTTCGAAAATAAGTGTTTTTAACCAAAAAAAAATAGCACTGCCAAAAGGCAGTGAATGATACTTTATTATATACTTTAATACTATTCATACATATATAAGATGAATAGTATATAATAAAGTGTATAAAAATTAAGACTATTCTTAATTATATATAACCTTTAAGAATAGTATTAATTATATATACTCCTTTAAGACTATTCTTAATTATATATAACATTTAAGAATAGTCTTAATTATATATTATATATATTATATATTATATATACTTTATAATGCAAAAATCTTCCGGCTTTTGCAAAATAAACAAAAAAATTAAAATAAATAGCAAAAAACATATTGACAAGT
>JAZAUS010000117.1:0-1611 GCA_036342255.1 Bacilli bacterium | reverse complement strand
GGAGCTTCAAGTGAAGATACTGTGAAATTTATTTTGAATAATTTAGAAGAAATGAATGGATTATGGATAAGAATTACTACTAATAATAATTATGTAAATTTAAAAGACGAAGAAGATAATATTGATATAGTATCATCATTAAAAGAAAGAGAACAATTAAAAATATTAATAGGTGAAAATATCACAAGATTATCTTCTCTTAATTGTATTACTGTCGATGTTTACCAAAATAAAGTCCTCCCTAAAATTATTGAAATATTATTAGAAAGTAAGGATTCTCTATCACAACAATATTTATTAGAATGCGTTGTTCATGCTTTTCCTGATGAGCATAATATTGCTTGTATGAATATGTTATTAGATGCTTGTTCAAAATTACAAAGTAATGTCGATGTTAAAATGATATTTATTTCTTTAATGCAAAAATTAGCAAAGTATGTAGAAAATGCCAAAGATGAAAAAGGTATACTTGATTCAACTCAAAAAATATTTAATATAGTTAAAGGAAATATTAATAAAATAATGAATGAACAAAATTCAGCTATGGATTTAAATAAATTAATGGAGGTTCAAGTGGCTTTTCTTAATTTTACCATAAAATGTTGTCCAGAAGAAGAAAGACTTGAATCAGTAAACATTATATTATCTGATTGTGTTAGATTATTATCAAAAAATAAAAATGATATAGTATCAAATGATACTATAAAATTAATCGGAAAATTATTAGCTGTACCATTAGAGTCAAATATGTCAATATTTTCCATGAGTAATTTCCCAGAATTAATGCGTTATTTAGACTACGCATCAAGAGCCACATTATCTTTACGTATTATAGATTCATTAGTTAATTCAAAAGCCTCAGTTAAATTAGACAATTCAGAACGTATCTCAGCTTTGATGGATTTCATTAGACCTTTACTTGAAGATTCACCTGATGCTGGGGAATATGACCAATATCAATTTGAATATGAACAAGCATCTGTATGTAAATTACTTTTTGTTATACAAACACCAGATCCGCAAAATATGTATGATATATTAAATGTAATGAAAAATACTTTTATTAAAGGTGGTACTAAAAGAGAAAAATTTACTTTAGTTGCTTTAGTTAATGCTTATATACTTTTAGCTTATAAAATATCATATGCTTTGGATAAATTAAATGGAGGTAATGATACAAGAAAAGAAAAAATTCATGAAGATTTTATTAATTATTATAATTTAAAAAGTTTGGATACTAATGAACAAATACATAAATTTATGAGAAGAATTTATTCACAAATAAATGATACCTTATCTTTAATGGAAAATGATTTTGCTGAACAAGCTTTAAAATTATATATGAGTTTAGCTATACAAATTAATGATATAAAAGTAGATCGTAATTTATATGAAGAAATATGTTATAATGCTTTATCTTCTGCTATACAAATGTTTAATAGAGGAAAAATAAATGATGATTCTAAAGTAGATTTAATTAATCAATTAATAGGTACTATATTAAATATAAATATTTTATCTAGAGATAATATGGTTGCAATAACATCTAATATTATACAAGTATCTCAAAGTTTATTAAAGCGTAGTGATCAATGTTTAGCTATACTTAGT
>JAZAUS010000116.1:0-1633 GCA_036342255.1 Bacilli bacterium | reverse complement strand
TTGGTGTCCCCTTAGGGCTGTGTAATAAATCACACACGCTAAATTATATAGGATAATTTATTAAAATGCAACCATTTTTTTGATATTTTTGATTATTTTTGATATTTTTGATAAGTTTGGGAGTATTTTGGGAGTAATTTGTCTATCTCTAAAAGGAGGTAGAAATGAATAATTATTGTATACAATTAAAAAAGAAAAAAGGTAATCCTTATTGCAAATTATTAAAAAAAGAAATACCACTTTCCTACTGTCAGGAATGTGCTAAAAAAGAATATAAGACTAAGACTATTTCTAAATTAAAAAGGCAGACTACTAAACATAAAAAACTAGAAAACGAACGATTTAGCATTATAACCAATGATTTAGAACATTGTATTGTTTGTGGTAAAAATAAAAATGCTCTTCATGAGGTGTTTTATGGCTCTTACAGGCTTGTTTCTATTAGGTATGGTATGGTTATACCCCTATGCCTAAAACATCACACCATGGGCTTGTATTCAATTCATCATAATAGACAACTAGATTTATATTATAAAAAGTTAGCTCAGTCAATTTTTATAAAAAGATATTCTTATGATCTGTTTATAAAAGAATTTAAAATTGATTATATAGAAAAATACAAAGAGGATAATTAAATCCTCTTTTTTTCTAATATTTTTTTATTTTGTTTTATTATTTCCATTCTATTATTATATTCTTCAGGATTATGTACTTCTAAATAATGTAATTCTTGATGGTTATTAGCTGATAATAAATAGCTTTCTTCATAAATAGTGTGATGTGTTTCTCTAAGTGGTGGATGATGATGTAATTGTAATTTGCATTTAGCATACTTTTGCATATTATACATATCAACTCTACCACATTTTAAGAATAATTGTTGTTTTATTGCTGATGTATTATTAGGTCTATTTTTACTCATTTTATTTGAATTGCATCTATTTCTTGTCCAATAATACCAGCATAGCCATTGTTAGAATCATTAGTATTATATCCTGTTACCCATGGCAACCATTTGTTTTTTCTTCTAAGATGTACTCTATATTTTAGTTGCTTACTATCTGATTTAATCATAAAACCATCAATAGGTTTATTATATATACCAGCATAATCACTTCTATTCTTGACTTCAGGTAACCATTTACCACCTTTATAATGTACTTTATAATATACATTACCTTTATTAGCATTAGCATATATACAACATACATCATGTCCTTTTATACCAGCATAATCAGTATCATTTACTACATTAGGTAACCACTTGTTTTTTACATCATCCCATATTTGATAAGTTATAGTTCTATTAGTAGGTGTTGGTGTGGGACTAGGTTTATTTCCCATTTTTGACTTAACCATATTAAGAAACCTGTCCCAACCTTTATCCATGGTTCTGTGAGGACAATATTTCTTATTTGGAGCATAGTCATAATGTCTTTTTACTCTTTCTATACCCCATCCTCTTTCTTTTAATAATTGAGCTATTAATTCAGCTGCATTTTCTTCGGCTTTATCAAATCTAGATCCACCACTTAAAGAATAACATATTTCTATAGCTATGGTTTTTCTATTACCTGTTCCTGTTGCACCATCAGAAGCGTGCCATCCATTTCTATTAAGTGGTAATCCTTGA
>JAZAUS010000115.1:0-1678 GCA_036342255.1 Bacilli bacterium | reverse complement strand
CATCGTCTATGCAATCGCGCGCAATGGGAGATTCGTGAAGTTGCGGAAGAAATGCTAAAATTATGTATAGAAGTTGCACCCACTTTATTTCAGAAATGTGGTCCAAGTTGTGTACATGGACAGTGTGGAGAGGGCAGTATGAGCTGTGGTCTTTCGCAAGAAGTTAAAAATAAGTATGAGAAGATTTTAAAAGGTGAAGCATAATGTGTACTATTCATTATGGCAATAAAGAAGTAAAATATCCTATTAATACTATTATTTTTTCCAATAAATTAGAACTAAGATATTGGATAATTAATGGAAATTATCATATTGCTTTATGGTATAATGATGATTGTATAGTAGAAGATAATGATGAACCAATTAGTACAGCTTTAAGAAATCTTGTACAAACGACACATAAAGCATCACAGGACTCTATAAAAGATAAAATAAGGAAAGAATACAATACTTATATGGTTAGTAATGTGTTTGGAGATTAATTTTGATTTTAAATGATGATATAACAATTAAAGAAAAACAAGACCAGTTATATGCTTTTTGTGCTGAACAAAGATGTCAAAATTGTATAATAAAACATCACTGTGCTCATGATTGGTTTGGGATATTAAGAGATTGTAAAGATAGTATAAATAATTTATATGATGTGCTTTTAGAGCTTCGACGAAAAGAAACTAAAATTAATATTATGTGTAGAGGAAAAATAGTAGGAACTATATGATAAAGAATTTATTTGATAATTGGTACGTAGATTGGAATTTTACTGCGCCGACCGAGTGGAGAAAGAGCGATTTTACTTATACCATTTATATGGAAGATGATGACGGGCGCGGCAGAAAAAATATTATTTTAAAAGGAGAACTTCCTATTGAAGATCAATTGTATATTGAATCAATATTAAGAGGAGAGAAAAATAGATTTATATGAAAGATAGTGTTTGGGTTGTTACAGATTTATACTCTAGTGAATTAATATGCGGTTTTTATAGCTTTAATGAAATGATTGAATATTTATGTTTTTATAAATATATTGATGAAAGTACAGTTTTTATCACTAAAGATAAGGAAGTGAAATCTCTTGAAGAGGCTTTTGGAGATAAATGGATAGATGGTGTAAAGAGTTTTAGTTCAAAAAAAATAAATCATCGTATTTTTAGTGGTTTGATAATAACACAAGTAACTATTATTGATGTTCCAACGAAATTGTAGAGTAGTTTTAAGACTACTCTATTTTTATTTGACTTTTTTAAAAATTTTTGATATAATATATATAGAAAAAGAAAAGAGGTTTTATTATGAAGTCAAGACGTAAAATGCGTAAGAAAGCACAACATACTATTAATAAAAATATTCGAACTATAAATAGAAATATTGAAGAAGATAACTTATGGCGTGGCCGCTTCATAATGCGCCAAGTTAATGCTAGATGGGACGCTTTTGAAGATGGTTCCGGTGGAGAGCTTTTTGCTACTATTTTAATAATAGATAAAAGAACTGGACAAACAAAGACAGCTTATATTGATAACTATGACCACCCTTGGCGTTATTTTCAGGCAATGAATAACTTTATTGTAGATGATTGTGCGGTGTGGGAAAAAGAAGGAAGAGATTTTCTTTATAATGATAAAACTGATTATACTAAAATTAATATAGAAAAGGTGTTATAAAATGAAGATTTT
>JAZAUS010000114.1:0-1685 GCA_036342255.1 Bacilli bacterium | reverse complement strand
GGATCCAATTATCTTAAAAGAATGTACAATTTTAGGAAAAGTAATTGGTTTATACAGAAAATTATAAAAATAAGAGAACATATTATATTGTGAAGTTGTCAATGATAAGTTGACACTAAAAAAGATTAATTAAAGCCTAGTTGAGTTCTATACTCAACCGGGTTTTTATATTGTAATGCATAACTAGGACGATAATTATTATTATCCCAAACAATATCATTAATAAATTCTTGAACTGTGTTATAATTATTTATGTCAAAATCAATATACATTTCCTTTTTAATCCAGCCATTTTTAGATTCAATTACTGGATTGTCTGTTGGGGTACCAGCTCTAGACATAGATCTGGTTACATTGTAGGAATTAAATATATTGTTAAATGACACTGAGGAATATACGGCTCCTTGATCTGTGTGAACGATAGTCTCAAGGTTTTCGTATCCTCTTTTTATTTTGTTATTTAGCATATTATTAACTGCTTTTCTATGATTTACTACACCATTACCATGTAATGATTCTTGTACATCTGAACCAACTATTTCGTTATTAAATACATCTAAATAAAATGTCCAATCATATTTTTTCTTTTTAAACCAAAATGATGTTGTATCAGAAACCACCTTTTCAAATGGTCTAGACGTATTCCAATTATATCCAATAATATTTTCATATTTAACTGACTCTTCACCAGGCTTTTTATACTTATAATGTTTAGCCTTTGATTTGATCCTTAATAATTTACATACTTTATGAACTAGGTTAGCTGAAATTACCCAGCCAGTTTCTTCTACTATTATTTTCCATATTCGGTGATATCCGTAACTAGGCTTTTTTTATGAATGCCTTTAATTAATTTCCCTAAATCTTTTCTATTCATCTCATATTGATTCAACTCAGCTTTATTTTTAAGCCATTTGTAGTAACCTGATCTTGAAACTTTTAATACTAAGCACAAAGATCTTATATTATATTCTTTACTTAATAGTTCTATTATTTCATACTTTATCTCTGTTACTTCGTGAATTTTACAATCGTACCATCTCCTTTCATTAGGTATCCTTTTTTTAATAATTCGTTCTCAATTCTTAATTTCATATTTTCATACTCTAATTGTTCTTCTTTTGTTAAGTTTTTCTTATTAGAATACTTAGCTAAAGGATTATTATGTTTTCTTTTTGGTATTAAGCCTTCATATCCTTTTTCTCTATAAATCTTTATCCAATTATTAATCATCCCATTATTTAAACCTGTATCTTTCGTTATTTGAAATGTACTAGTTTCCATATCTAATGCTGGTTTTATTATCTTATATTTTTCTTCTGCAGTCCATTTTTTATATTTTTGACCTTTTTTTGCCATATTATCAACTCCTTTATTAAATTATATCAAATGAAAAAGTGGAACATCTTTTTTTATGTCCACTTTTATCTTACAACTTCAGATTAATTCATCTCTTTTTATTGATTAACTTTTATATTTTTACCATCAGATAGTATATCAATTTGACCTTTTCTAGTTAAATAATAATGAACACTATTATTATCAAGAGATTCAATAGTTTGAATATCTTCAACCTCTTCATCAGATGAAGTAATAACAGCATACTTGATATTTCTTCCATCTATTAAATCATCAAATCTCTTTAAGTATCTTCCATGATAAGGAACTTTAAGAAAATCATAACT
>JAZAUS010000113.1:0-1695 GCA_036342255.1 Bacilli bacterium | reverse complement strand
GTAATGAACACAAAATTAGCAGATGCTTTCCAATTTGTGAATAATATTATATTATATGGAGTGGATCCTGAAGAATTACATATAACAATAGATAAAAAAGATATTGCTGATGTAAGAAAATCTTCAATATTAGGTTCAGTTGCTTATTTATTAAGTAATTTAACTGGAGCAAATGGTCCTTTGAGTTTAAATAATATAGTTAATATATTTACTTTTGATACAGGTATAATTCATTTAAGAGATATATATGATAAAGAAATTCATTTTGAATTTAATTTAACTGATGGTAATAATAATTCTTTGGGTAATTTCGAATTTTATTTAGATGATTTAAATGTAAGTGGTCTTAATACTTGGAGAGATTTTAATGCTTTAGAACCTTATGATTCTTTGCAATTATTAACATTTACAAATTTGGATAATTTAACTATAAATGTTTCTTTTTCTTTAAGAATAAAATTAGATAATACTTCCAAATTAGTTTTGAACGAATCTATTTTATATGAAAAAGCCCAATTTAGAACGAATCTACAAAATAATACGTTAAATGCCTTTTTGCAATTACCTTTAAATAAAACAAAAGGAAAAGAATATTCAAATAAGGAATGTTTAGATATTAATTGTGTTGTAGATTTAGCTGATAATAATGGAACTGGTATTAATGCTCTTTCTTTCAATGAAACATTTACTTATTTAATATTAGAAGTAATTGAAGGAGGAGATTTAGAAGAAGATTTAGATGATACTATAGATAAACTTACTGATTTATTTGTATATAATTTCAATCAACAAATTAGCTTATTAATAAATGCTTTACTTTATAGTACAGTAATAAATTTAGCGAATAATAAATTAAATGAATTTTTATTCTCTCAATCATGTAGTGGTATTCCAGATCCTGAATATACAGAAATAGATATGAATATGACTGGGATGGGTCTTGGATTAGCATTATCTCTTTTTGCACTTTTTATATTTTTCCCTTATATTTTAGGAAAAGCTTGTACAAAAAATAATAAAGATAATACAAATAATCTTATTTCAGAAGAAAATGATAGAATAAGTAATTTAACCGATTTAAAAAATGTAAAAGATGGTTCAATCGAAGCAAGATATTGTATTCAAGGTATTTCCATAAAATGGATGAAAGAGTTTGGAAGAACAGATCCATATGGTGCTAGTTTATTCCTAGATCCAAGAATTCCTTTATTTTTTAGAATATCACTCCCTTTAATCATTTTATTAACAATAGCCTTATTTATAAGTTCAAATAGTGGTACTGGAGCTTCTGTTTTTGTAGTATTTAATGTAGGAAGAAGAATACAAGTTCCTTCCTTGTTTGATTTTGGTCTTATTAATAGTGTACATGATATGTGGGTTGCTGGCTCTTATGGTTTATCTCTTTTGGTTGCTGTTTTTAGTGGAATATGGCCTTATTTAAAATTAATTCTTTTATTAATTGCCTTTTTCTTACCAACAAGTATTTTATCTCATAAAAGTAGAGAAAAAATTTTAATATTATTAGATGCTACAGGAAAATACAGTATATTAGATAGTTATGTTATGATAATGATGTTAGTTGCTTTTCATTTCCATGTAAATATACCTGTAACTGAACAAAGTCAAGCAAAAGATGGTTCTATAGTAGATGTATTTGTTTATGCAGCATATGGTTTTGTTACTTTAATCGTTGGT
>JAZAUS010000112.1:0-1737 GCA_036342255.1 Bacilli bacterium | reverse complement strand
TGAATATGGATAATAATACTATTAATCTTCGTATTGAAACAATACAGCAAAAGTCAATTTATACTATTAATCCGTCTATTGGAGAATTTAAAAAGGCAATACGCAAAATCGCACATAATTTTGACGATGATAAAGAGTTAACGGATATTTGTTCGCAAATATTAGATGTTTTATAAGGAGATACTAAATATGTCAAATATAGAAGTAAATCAAGAAGAATTAAAAGAATGGGCAGAAAACATTCCTATGGATATGTTATTT
This sequence comes from Bacilli bacterium, assembly GCA_036342255.1. Classification (GTDB taxonomy): domain Bacteria; phylum Bacillota_I; class Bacilli_A; order RF39; family UBA660; genus RUG11198. Next base: position 1,476 of record JAZAUS010000112.1, on the reverse strand, counting down.
ATGGAAATTAAGCGATTAACAGGACTCTCTGATTTAAAATTTACTTATAAGGTATACGAAGGTAATAATGGACTTCGTATTAGTTTTGAATCACAAGACTTAACGGATAAAGTAGGATTTTTAAAACTAATGTTTTCTGAAATAAAAATTACTGACTTTAGTTCTAAAATAACATATAATGAAAAAGAAGATGGCACAATTGAATATGTATATTGGGGAACTACTGATTTTAAATATGAACATCCGTCAAGTGGTCGTAATGGATATTCATTTTTATCTTTTGCCTATACAGATAGAAAAGGATGGGTTTTTCATCAAATGTAAATATAAGAGAGGATAATTATATATGATAATTGATATACCATTAAATGATTTTTATGATATACTTAAAAAAGAACATAATGATGAAGAGATAGCAGAAATAATACAAAAATATTTTATTGATTATGATTCTGATAATTTCTTAGATGATTATTTTGATAGTCCTTATTATGTTAAAGATAGTCTTTCTAATAAAATTATAGAAAACTTTAATTTGGATGAAATAATAAGTGATTATGGAATTTCTGATGAAACTATGGATTTTATTACAAATTATATAGAAAATCATTCAATAGATGAAATAACATCAACATTTAATGAAGATGATATATGTAAAATTCTTGATAAATATGTAGATTATGGTGAGATTTCTTGTACTGGTGTATTTGAATTATATAAAACAGACGGGGAAGCAATTGAACACTTTTCTGATATACCTAATGAATTTGTATGGTATCCATCACGAGGTACACAAGGACAAGTTTATAAAGGTAATGCACATCTTGAGGAATTAGTTGAGTGGTATATAAAACAGTATTCTGTAGAATATGATGCATTGTTTGAACTTTATACAACTGATTTATGTGGATATTTAGCTGATTTTATGTTAACTTTTCCATCTAGTTATTATGAATATTTTTTAGACTCAAATATAAAACCATTTTTTAATATTATAAAAAATAATTCTGAATTTTATACTTGTTTTAAAAACTTTGATATGAACGATGAATATGAAACATTTAAAGAAAAAGCACTTAATAATGAAGTTACATTTGATGAAATAAGAACATTAATAATGGATACTGATTATATTGTAGAAACAGGTATATACCAACAACATATTAATGGATAAAAGAAGATAAAAAAATGAATTATTAATTACAAAAGATGGAACATTTGGATATTTACATGAGGTACGTGATGATAATTGAATCTGAGCATTATACAGAAGAAATAATTAAAGAACTAAAACCACTTATTTATATAATAAAGTATTATTATATATTAAGTATGATATTTATAATATTATTCTCGATATGGAGGTAAAAAACAATGTTATCAATACGAAGATGTATATTTGAAACAAACAGTTCTTCTACGGACACATATGAAGACTATGATGATTATAGAGAAAGACCTAGAGCATATCAAACT
>JAZAUS010000111.1:0-1738 GCA_036342255.1 Bacilli bacterium | reverse complement strand
CCCAATCCCCAATCCCCATTTAATTAAAAATAATTTGAAAATATTAAATAATTCATTATTAATAAATTAATTTTATTATTTTTGATTAAATTAAATTATTTAATTCATATATTATCTAAAAAGCCATGGAAGATCATCTTATCACCGAAGTAGACAACAAAAAAAGATTCGTTCTTCGTAAACCGATTCGTTTAATAACCTTGTTTCTCTTATATGCTGTAGTAATGGCTGAAGCAATGGTAGTAACTACATTCAATTCTTCAAATGCAAGTATTCGTGCTGCACTTAGAATCACAGATAAGACTCATGCTATATTCACTTTTATTTATCATGTAGGTCAATTCCTTTCAGCAATATGTATTCTCTTAATTATGAGAAGACCTCAAAGAAAAGGAACAGTTCTTTATTCAGTTTTTACCACATTCGCTGCGGTTATGTTTTTCCAATTCACTGATAATCAAATGATCATTATGACTATCTATTTCTTCACAGGATTTTGCGTTATGGTAATGAATGTATATATATGTTTATGGATAGATCAATTAGCTATATTCTCTTTCAAAACAGTCTTTTTATCTTTGACTAATCTTTATAGAGCTGGAGGTGTTTCTTGCGGTATTTTACTTAATTATTATATGGGAAGTGATAATTTCAAAAAATCATTTTTAATCGAGGGTATTATTTTGGGATGTATTGGATGTGGTATTATTCCAATTAACGAAGTATATTTCTCAAGTGATTTACTTTTATATAAAGGAAAATATAGAGAAGTTCTTTATAAAAAAGGAGCAAAGACTGTCCAAGAAGAAGATACACAAAGTATGGAAGATAAAGAAAGTGTTTATAGATATAGACATTCTGGTCTTTCAACCAAGGATGATTATATTATTATGCTTGTATATAACTTAACAAAAAGTAAAAGATATGTTTGTGGGATGATATCTAATGTTATATTAGCTTCTTGCACTGGAGGATTCAGTAATTATTCTATGGGATATATTAATTCATATTTCACTGAAGAAAATGGCGGAGAAATGAGAAAAATAAAAAATAGAATTTTATTTACTTTAATTGGACCAATTACTGCACTTTTCGTTATAATAATTATTTCTTTCATTGTAGGTAATTATTACAGCAAAACTACTCCAGTTATTATGTTCTCCTTTTATTTATTGACAACCATTTCAGGTAATTTGGTCCCCTGCTTAAAAACACCTCGCGATTTATCCATTACAGCTCTATGCTATTCAATTTTCTCATCTATAATGGGTCCATTTGTTCAAGGTACTAATTTATCAGCGGGTACACCTTCAAGAAAACCTTTCGGTGTTACTGTTAATATTATTGCAGCTATGATATTAGGACAAATTCCGGCTCCTTATATTTATTCTTCTTTATTAAAAAGATTCCCTAGAGAAGATGTTCTAAATATCTTTATGAAATTTTTGATTGTAGGATGCGTATTCAACTTTTTAATGTTATTCTTCAGACTTAAAGAATATCCAAAAGAACCTGAAAAGAAACCTGAACCAGCAATAGAATTAAGTATTAAAACGTAATTTTTGACTATAAACATTTGAATAAAATAAGTTATTTAATCAACTTGTCTAAAATATAACTATGATATTAATTAATTATTAAATAATTAATTTATTTAAAAAAATTATTTTATACATTAACCAAAGCATGATATGGGGATGGGGGATTGGGGATTGGGGATTGGGGATTGGGGATTGGG
>JAZAUS010000110.1:0-1755 GCA_036342255.1 Bacilli bacterium | reverse complement strand
TGTAAAACACAAGGAATAAATACAGGACAAAGATATTATTTCAATGAAGTATTAGATGTAATAAATGGTACTGAAATGGATGGAGGAAATATTAATAAAGTAGCAGCAATGGAACAAAGAGTATCATTAATTTGTAGTATTAATAATTTAGGTTCATCAGGCCAATCAAAAATAGAATTAATAATATATTCTGATCCTCAGCGGAAAGCCGGGAAATCAGCGGGATTTACTGAAACAAAACAATCAAATGAAACAAATAGTATAAAATTCGATAAATTTTTTACTATGCCATATTTTTTTGAAAGACAACAATTATTAGATTTTAAAATATATAATGGTTCCCAATTTGAAACAATTCAGACGTCTTTAGGATCTATAATGGGTAGAAGGAAACAAACATTAACAAAAAAATTACAAGATGGAAGTGATTTTGAAGTCAAGGGAACAGAAATAAAAAGAAGTAATAAAATAGTTACTTTTGATGTTAATCTCACAGGAAATTTCACAGGAATGAATATATCATACAGTATTACAAATTTAGGAACAGAACTGAATCCTAATGCAACAAAATTATATGATTCAGAAATTAAAAAAGCCAAAGAGGCGAGAAATAATATTTTATCATATGCACGTTGCAATATACCTATAATGTTTTTGGGTGATCAAGGAAAAAAAGATGGTACTGTTTCAATTCAATTTAAAGATTTGAAACATAATTCAAATCTTGGTGATTATAATGGTCCTTTAAAAAATTTAATCAATACAAAAACTTCTCAAATTACTTTAGCTCATAATATAGTTGCAAGAATAAATTGTGGTTTAGTATCTACTCCTTCTTTTATAAGTTATTTAAGAAGTGGAATGAATATAAATTTAACTATAGGTATAGATTTTACAGGAAGTAATGGTACATATACAGATTATAGATCTTTACATTATTTGGATAATGGAATGAATGATTATGAAAAAGCAATTCGTTCATATGGTGATATTTTAGCATATTATGATGATGATCAATTATTTCCTTGTTTTGGATTTGGATTTTCATTTAAAAATGGTGAACAAAATAATTTTGTAGGGAAATATAATAGATTTAATTTCCCAATTAATAATAATCAAAGTGATCCTAATATACATTTAATAGATAATGTTTTAGTTGAATATAGAAAATTCATTACACAAATAAGACTTTCTGGTCCTACTAATTTTGCTCCTATGATAAGAGATTTAAATAATGAAGTTAAGTACAATTTAAATAATGGCATGACTATGGGATATAATATATTACTTATATTAACAGATGGACAAATTGATGATTTAAAAGATACTATAGATGAAATGGTTGAGGCATCATTTTTACCAATAAGTGTAATAATTGTAGGAATTGGAAATGGAGATTTTACTTCTATGGATATATTAGATGCTGATGAAAATCCACTTTATGATAAAAATCATAGAAAAGCTGATAGAGATTTAGTACAATTTGTACCTTTTAATCAATTTAAAAATGATCCTCCAAAATTAGCTGAGCAAGTTTTGGAAGAAATTCCAAGACAAGTTGTTGAATATTATCAACATAAAGGAATAAAACCTGTTGAAGATAAAGATGAAGAAATTGAAGAAAATTTATTAGTCACTAGTTAATAATATTATAATTATATAGAGGTTTATTAATATCTTAAATTGGTATTATATAATAATTTTAATTAAATAATTATGGAATTAAAGCTAGTATGTAATGGGGATTGGGGATTG
>JAZAUS010000109.1:0-1778 GCA_036342255.1 Bacilli bacterium | reverse complement strand
CAGCATCTTTTATAATATCTCTCATAGGAAAATCAGTATTTTTACTTATTTCGTTACAATCAATATTAAATGTTATTTCTGCTAATGCTATACATTGTTTATTATCATCAGTTCTGCTCATATCATACCCCTTTTATTTTTTAAATAATTCTCCTTAATATACATTGTCTTCAAATTCGTCTTTGTCTGCTTCATCTGCATATAATTCAGTAATTTCTACAAATTGTGTTATTCCATTTTCTTTAAAAAGTTTTAAAATATCTTCTTTTGCTTTTGCTAAAGCAGGAACAGTTTCATTTTTAAGTGGAAATCCTTCATATAACCATTCCCATACGCCATAATCTCCTGGATAATCCCATGTTCTTGGAATCTCTGGACTTATTACATGAATAGTTCCTTTAACTTCTGATAATATATCAAGATAATAATATTCTCCATCACAACCATCTTCCCAAAACTCAAATCCATCATCAGTACCATCAGGGGATAACTCATAAAGTATTTCATATAATTTATCTTCAAAAGACATTAATTTATCATATGTATCTTTTTCAAATTTAGTTATTTCCTCTTCTGATAATTCCTCTTGTAATTTAAAAATTATATGAATTAATTGATGTGATGTTGAATTACTTCCTGTATCATTATCATCATAATCATTATAATAATCTCCAGAAGAACTATTAGTTTCAAATATATTTTTTCTAATTTTTAACATATAATTAACCCTCCTAAATCATCTCTTATTCTAAAGATAACCTTCCTTTAATTCTATCTATACCATTAAATTATTTAATATATTCTAATATTAGTAATCAGAAATAGGTACTAAATCCGTAGTTGTTATGTACTTATCACTTTGATTTTGGTCTATGTAATATATATCATCTTTTTGATAAACTATAATATTTAATTCAGCTTTACTTCTATACATACTACCTGGATGTCCTTCTTCACAAGAACAAGTCACTTTCATTTGAATTTCATCACTTTTAATATTATATTTAGTTATTTTTAAGTGGTCAATATCATATGTATAAAAATATCCTGTGTCTGCAAGTTCTTTATATCCATCATACGCATCAGTTAAAGTTGCATCTTTTGGAATACATTCTTGTAGATAATCATAATCTGATGTAGCCAAAGCATTAAAATATTGTTCAGCAAGTTCTTCTGGTGTTTTTGTTCCATATCTTAATGGTCTAGGATAATTCCATTCATTTGGGATTTCATCTGGATTTAGAGTTATTACATTATCAGGTTCAGTATTTTTACCACAACCTACTAATCCTACTAATAGTAATAATAAAAATACCATAGAAACTTTTTTCATAACTTTCCTCCTTTATATTTAATTCTTTTTATCATATTATTCTATGTTTATCATAAGTGAACCATCTTCATTTATATCCCAAACTAAAATTTCGGTATTAATTAAATCTTTATTACAATCTGACTGTAATATACTTTTAGCATAATTTTCAAATACTACTTTACCTGAAGTATTCATAATAGAACACATAAGCATCTTAGAACTCAATGGTTCTAAAAACTGTCCAATCGTCATAATATATGTACCTCTCTTTCTTTTATATAAGTGACTTACAACACTTTAATGATTTTTATTTTCAATTTTATTTATTTTTTACATATACCCAAGCTCTAACCCAATCATCTTGATAATCTCCATCTTGACACGCATCAGCAGATTTTATAATAATAAGGTCGTGTTGTTCAACAAAATGTTCTATCCAATGTTTAGCACTTTCTTCTGAAGT
>JAZAUS010000108.1:0-1785 GCA_036342255.1 Bacilli bacterium | reverse complement strand
CATATTAATACTATGGATCATTTAAAAGAAGGTATTGGTTTAAGAAGTTATGCACAAACTAATCCTTTAGTAGCATATACAAAAGAAGGTTTTGATTTATTTGATGAAATGCTTTCTAAAATAAACAAAGAAACAACAATATACTTATTAAAGGCTCAAATACAACAAAACTTAGAAAGAAAGCAAGTAGAAAAACCTACTGGAGATAATAGTGGAGAAAAAAGTACTAAAAGATCACCAAGAAAAGTAAAAAAAGTAGGAAGAAATGAACCATGTCCATGTGGCTCAGGGAAAAAATACAAACAATGCTGTGGTAAGTAGTAGGAAATATAAGGGTTTGCGAGGATTTTGTCCACGTAAAAATTGACCGAAAATTGCCATTTGTCCACATTTTGTCCACGTAAATTTAAAATTGTGGACAATAGGGCAAAAAATGTTGTGAAATTTAGTACACGTTTTGTGGACAATTTATAAAGATAAATGTCATCATTCGATGGCATTTTTTGTTTACCAATTTTAGAAAAGGAGAGTATAAAAATGGTAAGCGTAAGAAAACGTGGAAAGGTATATGAATACCGATTTGAAACAGCTTCAGTTGATGGCACAAGGAAATGGATTACAAAATCAGGATTTCCAACAAGACAGGATGCATTAAATCAAGGTGCATTAGATTATACAGAATATTATAAGATAGGAAGAGTTAGAAGAAATAAAGATATGTCATATTCAGATTATTTAGATTACTGGATTGATACTTATTGTAATTTTAATTTAAAATATTCAACCATTGTTACATATTTAAATATTATTAAACTATACTTAAAACCTATGTTAGGAAGATATGCACTATGGCAAATTGATTCTCAAATGTTACAAGAATTTATTAATAAAATATTTGTAGAAAAGAATTTATCTAAATGGTATTTAAAAAACATTATGAAAGTAGTAAAAGGTTCATTGAGATATGCATGTTATTCAGTTAATTTTATAAATGAAAATCCTGCTGAAAAAGTACATATTCCAAGATATGAAGTAGTATGTGGAGATCCAGCACATATATTTACTCAGGAAGAAATAGAGAAAATATTAGATAGATTTAAAGATGTTCCTTATATTTATTATTCTTTTTTAACAGCATATTACACAGGTATGAGAGTATCCGAAGTATATGGATTGACATGGGATAATATTAATTTTGAGAAAAAGACTATAACTGTTAATAAAAATATTATTAAAAAGAATAAATATGGATTACCTAAAAGATATTGTATAAGTAAAGGACACTCTGTTGAAGTATGGAGTTATGGTACTTGTAAAAATCCTCAAAGTCAAAGAACTATATCTATAGGAGATACATTAGTCAAAGCATTAAAAGAATATAAGAAACTTCAAGAAGAAAATAAAGAATACTATGGAGAATCTTATCTAAAACATTATGAAAAAAGAATAATGAATGAATATACAAATAGACCTGAAATAAAAATAGTAGATGCTAAGGCAGAAATAGAAGTAGATCTACCTGAAGCTAAATTAGTATTTGTAAGAGCTAATGGGGATTTTAGAGGAACTGAATCACCAAGACATGCATTTAAAGTTATTAATTATGAACTTGGAATACCTTGTAGATTTCATGATTTTAGAGATACTCATGCAACTAGATTAATAGAACAAGGTGCTGATATAAAAGCAGTATCTAAAAGATTAGGACATTCAACTATAATGACTACATATAATATATATGTTAGAGTAACAAATAAAATGGAAACTGAAACAGTTAATAAATTT
>JAZAUS010000107.1:0-1817 GCA_036342255.1 Bacilli bacterium | reverse complement strand
TATATCTATTATTTATTGATAAAAAAGGTTTTGATAATTAAAATAATCGTAAGATTAAGATATTCCGAACAAAGTGGGTAGAAATACCTGCTTTTTTATGTGGGAAAAATTTAGGAATAATTATTATAGTTTTTTAGGATAAAAATAGAGAATTTTTTGACATGTTTTAAATAATCAATATTCGAGATAATGATATTGAACAAAGGCCGATGTTCAGTAATTTGAAAGGAGATTAAAAACATGGAAGACTATATTGTAATTTATGCAGTAGTACCAAAACACATTTATGAAACAAAATTATTAACACCAGAAGAAAAATTGATTGCTGAACGTATTATATACTTATGCAAAAAGGAAGGATATTGTTGGATAACAAATAAAAAACTTTCTGAAATGTATAATATAACAATAGAAACAGCTTCAAGACATATTAAGAAATTAGAAAAGATAGGATTAATTAAATGTATTTATGATCACAATGATAAAAATACTAGAAGGGTTATTCAATTAGTTGATAACATATGGGATAAATGGTCAATAAGAGATAAATCAAATAATCAAGAAAATATTGATTATTCAGTTACACATAATAATAAATATAATAATAGAAATAAATATAAATATAATAGTGATAAAGTTGATAAATCACCAGTTCCTTGGTGGCTTAATGAAGATATTAAATCTGAACCTGCTACTCCAGAAGAACAAGCAGAAATGGAAAGAATGATAAGAGAAATTACTGGAGAGGATAGTGATTCAGATGAATGATAAGTTAGTTTATACAGTTCATGAAGTATCTTCTATATTACATTCAAGTCCAAATTATATTTATGAGTTAATTAGAAAAGGTTATTTACCTGCTATTAAATTAGGAAGTTTAAAAGTACTAAAATCTTCACTAGAAAGATTTTTAATTCAAAATGAGGGAAAAGATTTATCCAATTTATCTGATATTAAAAAGATAGTAATTGAGGTAGAAGTAAATGAGTAAAATTAATATTAGAAAAAGAGGAAACTTTTATGAATATAGAATTGAAATAGCTAAGGTAGATAATAAAAGACAATGGTTAAGTAAATCGGGATTTAGAACTAAAGCAGAAGCTTTAGAATCTGGATCACTAGCATATACTGAATATTTAAATGCAGGTATTCCATTTAAACAATGTGATTTATCTTATTCAGATTATCTTGATTATTGGTTAGAAAATTATTGTATGAATAATCTAAAATATAATACTATTCAAACTTATAAAATAATAATTAATAAATATTTAAAAAAGAATATAGGAAAATATAAATTATCAACAATAACAAGTGTTGCTTTAAATTCTTATATAACTGATTTAGTTAATAAATATAATCATTCTAAAACATATTATAAAAATATATTAAAAGTCATTAAAGGTTCATTTAGAGATGCATGTAATTTATATGGATTTATAAAGTATAATCCAGCTCTAACATTAAGATTACCTAAAATGGAAGAAGAACTAAATAATAAAAGACATTATTATACAAATGAAGAAATAGATAAAATACTAGATAGATTTAAGGACAATGCTACTTTTATAGCATCGTTCTTAACATCATGTTATACAGGAATGAGAACTGGAGAAGTATTTGCACTTACTTGGGAAGATATAGATTTAGAAAATGGAATAATAAATATAAGACATAACTTATATGATAAACCTAAAGATAGTTTAGGAAGATGGTATTTAGGAACGACTAAAACTATATCTGGAACAAGACAAATTTATATTGGAAATACATTAATAACAGCTTTAAAAAACTATAAAGAAAGACAAGAATATCTT
>JAZAUS010000106.1:0-1830 GCA_036342255.1 Bacilli bacterium | reverse complement strand
TATTTTACTTAAATCAACTTCAGTTTGACTATATTTAAATACTTCCCAAGAAGTAGATTTTTTATCATAATTCTTTTCAGCTGCTGCTTTTGTCATTCTTGGTGTAGATGTATATATATTATGAGAAGATACTTCTCTATCTTGCATAAATGCTTGAGAGTATACTTTTCCATTTATATTCTCATATTTATTATTTCTTATAATAGCTTCTGTATAACTATTCATACCATATGATACAGCTATAGCTGCATGTTCTTGGATGATATTTAAGAAGTAGTGATCTAATGTTGTTACTGGTCCTATGATTCCTACTGCTGCATCTTTATATAATGCTAGTATTTTAGTTTGTCCTTCATCACTAATCATTTCATAATTTATATATGAATCTTGTAATCCCGCGTGTCTAGATACTGAAGTATCTCCATCCATTATTACTCCATATACTCTTTCAGTGCTTTTCTCATTAACAGTTTCTATTCTACTACGATCTTTAGTAACAAAGTAAACAATCATCAATACTATTGATAGGCACATAAAGAAGATACATGCAAAAAACATTAATTTTTCTTTTCTTTTTCTTTTTTTGATTCTTAATGTTTTTTCTTCTTCATTATTCATTTTCTCACCTTCTATAATTATTTTATCATTATTTATATATTTTTTCTAATAATTTTAATAAATAGAAAAATATTGCATTAAAAAGTTAATTTGTGGTATACTCTTTTTGTTGACCGATATAGGGGATTAGTTAAATGGTATAATAATGGTCTCCAAAACCACTGTTGCGAGTTCGATTCTTGCATCCCCTGCCATTTAAAATATTAAAACTCTAACATACAAAAGTTAGAGTTTTTTTATGTTCGTAATATCAAAATATTCCGAACTATTTTATTTTTTTACTATACCAAGTAATAATCTATTAACAATAGGTATTCTTTTTAATATTTCAGTCATTAAAGGTAATATTATTATTGTTCCTAAAATTAAGATTATATAATTAAATATGAAGTTATCAAACTTAATATATTCAACTAAAATAAATGATATAACTATTTGTATTGTATAATGTAAAACATAAAAACTAAAATTATTTTTATTCATATAGTCAGTGAATTTATTTTTTATATCTAAATACTTTTTACTAATACCAAATACCGATAATATTACTAACCATATATAAACATTAGTAAATATACTAGTTAAGAATTCATTTGAGCCAAAATTAACTCCATAATTTTTAATTGTGAAAACAATTCCAAAAATAACTGTTATTATTCCTAGTGGGATTGATATTTTTTCTAAATTTTCAATAATCTTATCATTTGAAAACACATAGTAACCTAGTATAAACATCAATAAATATATTCCCCATCTATATACTGTAACAACTGGTGTATTTAATATAAATGAAGAACCCCATACTACTAAAAATAATAAGAATAATATTGGTAAATTAATTTTGTTAAATAGATTATCTAATCTTTGTTTTTTATCAATTTTTCTGATTAAAACAATTAATAATGATGCTATAAATAATACATGAGCATACCATAATGGTCCAGTTCCAATTAATGAAAATATTAAATATTTTATAGGACCTGGAATCATATTCCCATTACCTGCAAATATATCGCCATAATAATTTGTTGTCCATCCACTTATCCAACCATATGCAAATATACCTACAATACTTGGAACTAGTATTTTTTTTGCTCTATCTTTAATAAATTCTTTGTTACTTTTATTTTTTAAAGAATATTTTGTTGAAACACCCGATACTACAAACAATAAACACATGATCCATGGATATGTAAATACACATATAGCATC
>JAZAUS010000105.1:0-1879 GCA_036342255.1 Bacilli bacterium | reverse complement strand
GCAAGATTCTTTTGTTTTTGGCTGTGATTATAGAATCCCAGTTATGCACGGTTTATTAGATAGACTTTATATTAATAATCTTAAAATGTCACCATCTTATAGTGAGCAGTCATTCGCATCAGAATATATGTCAATTTGGGGCGGCGGCAGTAGCGAATCTTGGTTTAACTTTGATAAATTGAGCAGATATAGGACAATAAAAAATCCAGAGAAGCGTGCAATTAATAGACATAACCCCAACGAATTTTACTTATTATCGACGGACGTAGGTGAAAAACGCCTCGCTGCATAGTAATATGCAGTTGTAACTATCTTAATTGCTGGGAACTCCTAAAAACCTGAAAGCTAAAATTATTACTCCGAATAATAATGCGGCGAAAGCAGAAAAAATTTCAGTGTATGGAAATATGGTGCAAACCTAAGTTTCTAAAAATGGACAATCAGCAGCCAAATAAGGAGGTTAATATGATTAGTAAACAAGAATTTATACAACGATTAATTAATAAATATAATGATAAAGTAAATGATATTGAAATTTTAGAATATAATGGAATATATAAACCTATAATATATAAATGTAAAATTTGCGGTACAGAAGAAAAAGTTACTGGACGGTCCTTACTAGAAAGACATTCTAATTCTTTATGTAAAAATTGTGACAATCCTTTATCTTATCGTAAAAGAGAAAAAGAAAATCAAGGGCGTATTAAACAATTATTTAAAAATTCAGATAAATCTTTACATTTTATAGAAACATTTTATAGGGCATATGACAATGAACCTAAACATAATCATTTGGTAGTTAAATATTATTGTGATAAATGCCAACAAATTAGTGAAGTTTATTTAAAAGATTTAACTAATTCATATTTTTCTTGCCGCCATTGTGGAGAAAGAGCCAGAATGACTCCAGAAGATTTTCAAAGATGGTTTAATCTATATTATGATGATAAATTTATTTTATTAGATGGAGAAAAATATAAGGATTTAACTACTAAGTTACACGTCAAATGTAAAGAATGCGGATTTATTTTTAATCCTACTGTAACAAGTTTAAAACGTTCTAGAAAAATTTTATGTCCTAAATGTCGCCATGGAAGAAGTAATCAAGAAATCTATATAGGCGATTGGTTAACAAAAAATAATATAGATTTTGATTCTGAAGTTAATTTTAAATGGTTACCGAATTCACATATGCGCTATGATTTTGTATTATTTAAAAATAATTTAATTATTGAATATGATGGAGAACAGCATTTTAAATATACCCCTCATTTTCATAAGAATTATGAAGAATTTTTAAGGCATCAAAAAAATGATGAGATAAAAAATCAATTAGCTATTGAGCATGGTTTTTCTATTTTACGTATTCCATATAATTATAAAGATAAAATAAAAAACATATTAACAAATTTATTTGGTTCAACGACTATCCCAAATGGGAGTAGAGGAAAGCTCCTCGAAATAGATAGCATCCTTACTCAGGATGAAGATATAGTCTAATCTTATATGAAAATATAAGCAGCGAAAGCGAATATAGTCTAGCGAACTATATTGAATGTAAATGAGAATTTCCGATTCTACCGTCGTCTGTGTATGGAGAGTTAATATCCAAGAAAGTACTGGCTATTTCTATGCTACTTTAGTCAATCTTATTGTTTTAGGATTAACTCCAGAAACAAAAACGTTCTCAGTGCAAGCCGCAGATTTGAAGGAGATTATTGCTCTTTATAATCCTCGCGAAGTCGTTATAGATACGAATGGACTAGGCGTGGGCTTGGCAGACGAGATGATTAAAGAAACTTATGCTGGAAATGGTAAGGTATATCCAGCTTATGGATTTAAAAATGATAGAAACTATCAAAGGATACAGCCAAGT
>JAZAUS010000104.1:0-1924 GCA_036342255.1 Bacilli bacterium | reverse complement strand
TCTAATTGTTATAGAGAATATTCAAAAAATCCTAGTATTGGCGCCTTTGAATTTCCACAAGGATGTTCAGAAGATGTTGACCCTGAGCCTACACCTGATACATTTGATATTAAATATAAAATAAATTAAATAATAAAATGAATAATTTATTTTAAAGATATTTTGGAAAATATTATTAAGTAAAAAATAAAAATTTACATTAAACTCAATTAATTTGTTTATTAAATTTAATAAGTTAATAATTCTCAAATAAATTTAATAAAACTCTATCAAATATTTAGAATATATCTTATATAAACTTGTTATTTATTTCCATTTGCAAGTCAAAGTAACTAATTTTCCCGTTTTTACATAATTGCAAAATTCATATATTCCAGAATCAATTTTTTTAACAAGCGAAGCCAAAGAAGATCCAATAAATTTTCTATTTGGATCATTTTCCCACATATAAGATATACTTCCCTGAGCAACAACAAATTTATAATTAAATGAATTCATAGTTCCTTCTTTAAAAGTATAGGACCAAATACAATTTCCTTCTTTTATCATAGTAGGACAACTTCCAACATTCCAATTACAAAGAGAACCGACCATTTTAACCACAAATGTACCAGAAGTACAAACATTAATTTTAAATTTAACATCATACTCTGTGTCAGGAGTAGGCTCAGGATCAATATCTTCTGAACAACCTTGTGGAAATTCAAAGGCGCCAATACTAGGAGCAATAGAATATGCTCTATAACAATAAGAATAATCCCAATATACTATATTAGTTAAAGGAGTACCTGAATGATATAATTTAAATTTACCTGGATTTTTACTTGGATGGAAACATTTTGCATCAATATTTACATCATAATTATTGCATCCTTTTATTGTATTAAATATTGTAGAAATATTTAATTGTTTGGCGGCTTTTGAAGTAGTGTCATAATAAATTTCAGGAACATCATATGTATTATAATATAAATTATAACCAAAACTCCATGAAGATTTGGATTCAAATTCCTTTGCTTCATTGACATAAATAAAATTATTTTTCATCTCGCATTCTTTTGGAACATTAATAGTTTCATCAAATCTTACTGGTGTCTGGCTAATATTCCATAAAGTATTATGAAATATTTTTATTTCATCATATCCTCCTCTGCCAAAAAAGAAAATACCTACTCTAGCTCCTATTATTATATTATTTGTTATTGTTATATTATCTATAATTTCATCATACTTAGGTGTCATACCTATTCCACATGCTCTTCCATATTCAGAATCATATAAATTACTGGTAACTCTTATAAGATTTTTATCGATTATACTATTGCTACTTGAATATATATAAATACTCATATTTAAAGTATTTGTAATATTATTTTTGATAATAACACATTCATCACAATATTTAATACGAATTCCTTCACCATAACTATCTCTAATAATATTATCTTTTATAGTAACATTTCTAGAATTGAAATTATAATTACGCTCACAAATTTCAATTCCTGGTTTCCATTGACCAGAATATCCATGTCTTTGTTCTGCAGGTATTTCTTTAGTTTTAAGTGAGCAACTTGATATTGTATTATTATATATATAATGATTTTTTCCTGAAATTACTATACCATGTTCTTTCATATCTGTAACAATTATTCCAGTAATATTAATATTATTACCATTCAAAATTTCGATTCCACAAAGTGCATTTTTGAATACCATTGGACCTTCTATGGTTATATATGAAGTTCTTTCACCATTAAATATACAAGAATTTTGATTACCTGAAAATACAATATCTGCATATGTGGCTGATCTTATTATAATTGGTTTCCCTTGTGAACCACTTTTTAAGCTGTAAGGAGCATCTCTATAAATTCCTGATTTTAATTCTATTATATCACCTGGTTCAGCTTCGGATAAAGCTAAT
>JAZAUS010000103.1:0-1982 GCA_036342255.1 Bacilli bacterium | reverse complement strand
TGAAAATAAAAATATTTTTTCTATATTTATATTTAATTTCATATCTTATTAAAATAAAAATAATTTTAATAAAATGTCGAAACACTTAATTGGTTTTATTCTACTAATACCATCTTTAGTTATGATAAAATATGCTTATACAAAATATAGATTATCTCACGAAAATAAATCTGAAACAGAGGATTTAACCTATGAAAATTATACTATAAATAATACTCTTATAAATATTGTAAAAGACTTATCAAGCGCTTCAAGAGCATTAAAATGTGAAGTTTGTAGTTTTGCTGTTGATGTAGTAAAAAATTATCTTTTAGAGAAAAAAGATTTCAAACATTTTATTGCTTTAGTTACTCAAATTTGCTATTTAACAAAATATGATAAAAAAGTATGCGATGGTGCCATTGATCGTTATAAAGATATAGTCATTGATTCTTTTATAAAAAGATTTTTAGATGGTAATTATGTTTGTACTGTAACAAATATGTGTAAAGATACAACCGAATATGAATCCATAGATGATTATGCTAAAAGAATTTTAGAAGATAAACCTGCACCAAAAGAAAGAGAAATTGTTGAAAGGAAAAATGAAGATAATTATTATAAAGTTCTTCAAGTAAGTGATATTCATTTAGATATGGAATATGAAGAAGGCACCGTGGTAAATTGTAATTTACCTTTATGTTGTAGAAAATTAGGAGATGATGATACTGTTCCTGAGAACCCAATTTTAGCAGGATTTTATGGTACCACGGGAAAATGTGATGCTTATATAGAAACAGTAAAAGCCTTTGCGGCAAAAGCTAAAGAATTAGAACCAGATTATATTATGTTCACTGGAGATAATATTGCTCATAGTGTATGGCTTGTGAATCAAGAAGAAGTAATTAAAGCTACTAAAATGCAAATTGAAGCTATACAAGAAAAATTTGGAATGGATACTCCTATATATCCTGCTATAGGTAATCATGAAAAAGCCCCTGTGGATGAATTTCATGGAGAAGAAACAGAATTCTTACAAGGTTTAGCAGATATATTTAAACCTTATTTAACTGATGAAGCTTATGAAACTTTTAGAAAATATGGATATTACAGTATGATAGTAAAAGATAAATTAAGAATTGTTTCTATAAATTGTTTACTATGTGATAGTTTGAATTTTCATCTTTTATATGATTTTAATCAAACAAAAGCAATGTTTACTTGGTTAGAAGGAGTTTTATCCGAGGCAGAAAAAAATGGAGAAATAGTACATATAATGAATCATTTCCCAATGCCAAATACTCATCAAACAATACAATGTACATGGAGACTTAAAATATTATTGGATAGATATCAAAATATTGTTAAAGGTTTATTCAGTGGTCATTCACATGGTGAATATCTTGTTATGGTACATGAATATTATAATAAAACAACCCCAATGCAAATTAATTATATAGGTTCAGGATTAACAACTTATAGTCAATATCAACCTTCATTTAGAATATATCTTGTAGATAAAAAAGAATTATATGTACAAGATTATATACAATATAGAATGAATTTAACTGAATCTAATGAAAAAAGAGAACCGATTTGGTTTATACCATATAATGCTACCGAATTATTTAATGTTACTTCTTTAAATGATATTGAATCTATTGCTAAATTTAAAATAACACCGGAATATATTCAACATAGATATACTGATGTACCTGGATCGGAAGATAGAGGAAAAGATGAAGGTACTAGATATAGTGCCCAATGTACTTATGATCATGATAATATGGAAGATGTTTTTAATTGTACTGGATATTCTGTTTTTTCGGAATCTTACTTATTATATTTATTTAATAAAGTTTCTTTTGAGTGGGAAAAATAAATAATAAATTATTAAATAAATATATTATTTTTTTTTAGTTTTTGGTATTTAAAATTTTTTTTTCACGTGGGGGTGTGGGGTTTGGGGATTGGGGATTGGGTATTGGGGATTGGGGATTGGG
>JAZAUS010000102.1:0-1998 GCA_036342255.1 Bacilli bacterium | reverse complement strand
TATGGTTGATGCTATTGATGAAGTTATTAGTGAACATAATTCGTATTGTTATGGAGGAAAAAATAAAATCGATGGCAAAAAGTATAATTACATGTTTAAGTATTCTTATACGAGTGATAACAAACCAAGAAAAATGGTTATTAAAGTGCCTGAAATTGATCCAAATACTGCATTTAGTATTTATATAAGAAAAGGAGAAAATACTTTAATTAAACAAACTGATTTTAGTACCTCGGAAGAATATGGAAGACAAGAAGAATATCAGTTATCATTAGTTCCCTATATATTAGATTTGCCAACTATAAGAGGAGATGATACCAATCCAGATTATGTTTCAAAGGTATTAATTTATTCTAAATTCTTCGAAATGCAAATGTATTATATTGGCGATACATCAAATTCACCAATAAGACTTTTCACAGGTAATGTCATGTTGGTATATACTAAGCCTTCCTTAGCAGAACAAAAGTATTTCAGTACTAAATTAGTTCTTTTTAGTGAATATATAAGAGGCCAAGATCATTCAGGTTTAGGTAATTCGTTCCGTTTCCATACTAAAATGTTTAGATCAACTGATCAAATTGAATACTATGTAAGTAATAATTTGCAAGGAAGAACATTAAATTTCCCTTTAAGTTTAGAAATGAATACCTGCACGATGCTTAATAAAAATTATTATTATATATTAAATTATAACATGGCAGAAGAAGCTAGAAATCTTTATTTAGATCTTATTTATGGCTCAATGAATTCTGCTAGGATAGTTACGGAATTATCAGAGGAAAAATGGGATGATTTAATCAATAATAAAATGGAGGAAATAAAAGATTATTTCGCGACAATTCCGGAAAGAACTCAACATATTGATATAGTTGAAATAAGATGTGTAACACCTTTATTAATTAATGCTTACTATAATTATGATAATTACCCTTATTCGTGGGTTTCCCAAGGTGATGTTGTCATTAAAAAATTAACAAATGAACCTTTCACATTTTATTTAGATACTTCTAGCTCAAATTATTTATATTATTCGATAGAAGTGTTTAATCCACAAGAGGCACCTAATGTCGTAATTAATTTCAACACTCAAGTTTCAACGACAATTACCGAAAATTCATTATTAAGTGGATTTTTGTTTTCTGTACCAGAAAGTATTAGTGTTGTAAATAATGGCAATACACAGACTAGATTCATTTTTAAAGTTGGGTTTGAAGTAGAAAATTCATGGCAAAAAGAAGGTGTAAAAATAAATGGAGAATTATATTCTAATGATAATAAATGGGTATATAAATTCCCATTGGGTGATAAAAAACTAAATTTCACAAATGTAACTATAGATGTAAAACCTATGAAAAAACAATCAGAGCCTCTTTCAGAAAATATCAAATTCTGTTATAGTACCAGTTTAGGAATGCCTATAAAATCATCTCAGGAAAATTGCTTCAGAACAGGGGCGAATATTCCTTATTCTTTGACCTTTATAAATCCGCTCATATCTCCCAAACTTTATAAAAGCTCAACTGATAATTATTATGTAACTTTAACTCCTCAAAATGGCGATCAATATATTTCTTTAACTATAAATGAAAATAAATACGATACAGCCGATAGAAATTTAGAAGGAGCTGGAAAAGTAATTACATTAGATAGTGAAGAAGCAAAAGCTACAATTTTAACTATTCCAAAGGATTATAATAATAATAAAATAATTGTACAACTTCAGGCATGTGTATGCAGTTCTCAAATGATTAGCTATGTTAACAAAAATGCTTATACTTTAGATTATATTTCCGGAGGTAATGTTAGTCCTTCCGAAAAAATGCATAAATATGAATTAAGCAATATTTTAATGGAAACAAAAATAGAATTTATTGGGAAAAAAGATGACAAAATATTTGTAAAACATGCTGGTGTTACTGATTATAATGTTAATATAGGATCTTATACAGCTATATTTGATGAAAGGACAAATATAGTAACAATAACAAAGCCTAT
>JAZAUS010000101.1:0-2002 GCA_036342255.1 Bacilli bacterium | reverse complement strand
TATTCAATAATGTTAATGGATGGAACACTTAATAAACATCTAAAAGAAATTCAAGAAACATCTCAAAAAAGACTTAATCAAATAATTTACCAACTAAAAGAAAAAAGTGATTTAACTGAAGATTTGAAAGATACAGATATACTTTATTGGGTTGGAACGATGAATGCTATTAAAAATCAAGCTGAAGAAATTGTTATAAGTGAATTAATATATGTTTAGGAGGTATTTTAGATGAATAAATTAAGAGAAGTAAAAGATGATTTATTAAAAGAATGGATAGAATTTAGAGAAGAAACTACATTTTGTGAGATGACACCTCAAGATAAAAAGTATTGTATTTATTTTGATGAAATTTCAGAGAGAATACTAAAAAATGTTCCTGAACAGAATAAGAAATATGTTAAAAAACAACTTGAAGAGCTTGATAAGAATTATATGGAGTATTTAGATTATTGGAATGAAAAGTATTATAGGAATGGTTTTGCAGATGTAATTGAATTATTAAGTTAAAAAATTTGTAAAATTCCACCAAATATTTTTATTGTTATGATATAATATCAGACAGAGTTGATTATACTATCTTGTTAACATGTTGGATAAAGAAAAATAGTAATTTGTAGAGGAGATATTTATGGAAGATAAACAAGTATTATTTAATAATATAGATAAAGTTCACACTACCGAAATGGGTATTGATAGAATTAAGAAAAATCTTAAATTAGATACTGATGATGTTGTTGAGTATTGTAAGAATAAAGTTTTAGATAAAAATTGTAACATCTATAAACAGGGTAAAAATTGGTATTGTGAAATTGATAATATAAAAATAACAATCAATTCATATAGTTATACAATTATAACAGCACACAAATTAAAGAGGTAAAATAGATGGATTATCAAATAATAGAATTAGAAGAATTTAATGTAATAGGAATAAGGTATGAATTATCAAAATCATTAAGTAATAATGTAAAATTAGCACAAAACCATTGGAAAATATTTAATAGTAAATTAAGAAATAATAAGTTATATTTAGGAAGTAATTGGTGTAAATATGCTTTTATTGAAAAAATAGAAAATAAGATATTTTATTATATATCTATTCCTAAAAAAGATTTTGTACCAAATGATTTTACAGAAAAGATAATTTTGAAAAGTAAATATTTAAGGGTAGAACATATTGGTAATATGAATAAACTAAAAGATACTATCAATTATGTTTATAAAGAAATAATACCTAAAAATAATATTTTAGTAGAAAATAGGCAATTTGTTTATTTTGAAAAATATGATTATAAATTTCATTGGAATAGAGAAGATTCTGTTATTGAGATCTATATTCCGATTAAATAACAAATTACAATATGGAAGTGAGATGAGTTAATGAATATTCACTTTGGATTTTCATATATAGGTTTAATATTTTTACTAATGTTGATGTTACCAAATATTATATGGAGTAAAAATAAGCCTAAAGGCTATGATAAATATGTAAAAAATGAAAATAAAGTATTACTACTATTGGAGTGGCTTGGAGAAATGCTAGTAACCTGTCTGTCATTGATATTTAGTGATTTTAATATAAATAAAATATCAAACTGGTCTAGTATATTGTTAATTGCCTTTATTATAATGATTTTATACGAAATATATTGGATAAGATATTTTAAAAGTAATAAAACAATGAAAGATATGTATAGTAGCTTGTTAGGAATACCAGTTGCAGGAGCTACTTTGCCAGTAGTTGCATTTCTGTTACTAGGTATATATGGTAGAAATATATTTCTTATTATATCAACAATAGTATTAGGAATAGGACATATAGGAATACACTTAAATCATAAAAAAGAATTAGAATAAGAAATTACAATTTTATAGTTATTGATTTATAGTAATTTACCGAAAAGATTGTCAGTAATGACAGTCTTTTTTGTACGACAAGCAGTTATACAAATAGATTAGTTCAGTGCAACTAATCTATTTTTTATAAGAATTATAAACG
>JAZAUS010000100.1:0-2002 GCA_036342255.1 Bacilli bacterium | reverse complement strand
TTCTCATATACTTTGACATAGCAATAGCATTTTCTTTATCTTCTCTTGATTCAAATATTTCTTTGATTTCTAAATATTTATCCATACAAAAATCTCACTTTCAAATTACTATCTGTTGTTACAATTATACAATAAAAGCCGAATAATATCAACTTATTATCCAGCTTTACTTATTGTAATTTGTCTATTTCCTTTTACTAACTCCAAGTAATAATTTATTTGCTATTGGTATTCTTTTTAAGATTTCTGTAACTATTGGTAATATAATTATTGTACCTATAAATAAAATTATATAATTAAACAGGAAATGACTAAATTTAAAATATTCTACTAAAACAAATGCTATAATAATTTGTATAGTATAATGTAACACATAAAAACTAAAGTTGTTTTTATTCATATACTTTGTAAATTTATTTTCAAAATCCAAAAATTTCTTTGCAAGTCCAAATGCTGAAAGAATTACAAACCATATATAAATATTAGTAAATATGTTAGTTAGAAACTCATTTGATCCAAAATTAGCGCCATAATTTACAATTGTAAATGTAATTCCAATAATAAATGTAATAATTCCCATTGGTATTGAAATTTTTTCTAATTTTTCTACGATTTTATCATTTGAAAATATGTAATATCCTAATAAAAACATAAGCAAATATATTCCAAATCTATATACAGTTACGACTGGAGTATTTAGTATAAATGATGATCCCCATACTAATAATACCAATGAAAACAATAAAGGTAAATTAATTTTACTAAACAAAATATCTAGTTTTTTATTTTTATCAATTTTTCTAACTAAAACAATAAGCAAAGATGCTATAAACAATACATGTGCATACCAAAGTGGACCAATACCAATTAAAGAGAATATTATGTATTTAATTGGAGCTGGAATCATACTTCCATTTCCTGCAAATATATCGCCATAGTAATTTGTTGTCCATCCACTTATCCACCCATAAACAAATATTCCTATTAAACTTGGAACTAATATTCTTTTTGCTCTATCTTTTATAAATTCTTTATTTGTTTTGCTTTTTAACGAATAATTAGTAGATACTCCTGATACAACAAATAATAAACACATAATCCAGGGGTAGATAAAAACACATATACTATCTAATTCTTTAATGCCTGTTACACCTATATTTGAAACTACACCACTTGAATTAAATATATAAAATATATGATATATAATTACAAAACATAATGTAATCCATCTTATATTGTCTAAATAATGCTTTCTTTTCTCCATTTTTACTTATCCCCTTTTTGAAATACTTTATCTGATAAATCTTCTATTATATCAGATTTAATAAGTGCAATTCCTTGCTTTTTATCACAAAGTACAATAATAGAATCTCCAGATTTTATATCAAACATATCTCTTGCTTCTTTTGGAATTACTATTTGTCCTTTTTCTCCTACTTTGCTTATTCCTACAAACTTATCTCTATCCATTTTTATCCTCCTTAATTTATACTTGTTATACTTTTCATACTTATTATACTTTGTTGGAATAAAAAAAGCAATAGAATTCTTAAAATTTCTATCACTTTTTATTTATTACCTCGTTCAGAAAAGTACTTATGTTACGAACATCTTGCTAAATGACAAATTACTATAAATCTTTCAAACTACAAAATTGTAATTTGTAATACAACAAATTAATTATTTTTTAAATTTCTTATATGCCCTATCTTCAATATATTTCATCATTTCATTATATCTTACTACATAAAGTACAAAAGCTAAAAAACTAGACATTGCAATAATAATTGGCACTTCTGTTCCTTTTAGTTTTGAAATAACTACAACCACTATCCATACAATTATAGCTATTATATTTTCAAAGATATGCTCTTTTAACCATTTCCTTTTATAAAACTCTATTCTTTCCTTTAATGTAAATGAACTATTTTCTAATACCTCTATTAAATTTTCTTCTGCTTTTTCTTTATAATCTGAATCTGCAATTTTTTCTCCAGAAATC
>JAZAUS010000099.1:0-2003 GCA_036342255.1 Bacilli bacterium | reverse complement strand
GGAATCTTTTTCACCACTTTGGAGTAATATTATATTATTAGTATTATTACTTGTCACATTAGTATTAGATTTCTTGCTCGATTTAGCACTATTCATAGCGTTATTATTAATAGTTGATGCTACATTCGAACAAGAAGTGACATTGTTATTGAGAATTGAATTCATATTTCCGATGTTATTGTTGGTATTAGCGAGAATAGATGGATTATTATTAATATTGATATTATTATTTAAGAGAGTATTATTCATAGTGGAAACAGGATTAATTGTAGTGAAATTACTGGCACGAGTTTGGGAGAAATGAATGGGACTGGTTATGACTAGATTTGCATCTTTGATTTGTTGGAAATTCTTGCTTAGATTCACAGAAGTATTATTATTCATAGTATTCACATTATTCACATTACTCATAGTACTTGTAGTGATATTATTCATAGTACTTGTAGTGATATTATTCATAGTGCTCATAGTATTCACATTATTCAAAGTACTGATATTATTCACATTATTCATAGAACTGATATTATTCACATTATTCATCGTACTCATAGCATTCACATTATTCATAGTACCTATATTATTCACATTATTCATAGTATTGATATTACTTCCTCCTATATTCATAGTGAAGTTAGTATTTTGTTTGGAATTTGTCGCCATATTATTACTAATACTATTCACATTATTTTTTTGTTCATTGAGAAGGAGAATAGAAGGAAGTAATCTTTGAGTCATATTAGGAGTAAGACTACTTTTATTCATATTATTTTCATCAGTTTTCATCAAAGCAGAATTAGCTCCCAATTTTGTCTTAGGCACATTCACATTTTCGAACATGAATCTAATAACATCTTCTTTTTGCACAACATCAACGACATTTCTTGCCACATCTTCCTTGAATTTAGCATATATGTCTTTATTAATATATCTAAGAAGAATATTATTAATATCATTAGACATATTTTTAATTTCTTGAGTAAAGGGCAAAAAGAAGGTATTTATTGCCTTATATTTATTAAGGTTTTCCGTGAAATAATTAATTTCATATTCCTTTATCGCTTTGAGCTTATTATATAAAGTGAGAAACATTTCATCATTAATGAGGATGTCTTTTATATCATTATTATTTTTGAGTTTAATGAAAGACGCAGTACAATATTTCTTTAATAGATCTAAATTAAGATCGTTATTCTTTTCAGTCGAGTCCTCATTAAATGAAAAGAATTCGAGACAGTTAATAGTTTTATTTTCAAGCTCATTTATTAAATGACGTAAGCGATCGAAGATATCTGTTTTTATTATTGAACGAAAACTCACACAGGACATATAATGACTAAGCTTTGGATCACTTTTGAACATGAAGGAATTAGCAAATATTCTTTCCATAAGTATTTTCGCAGGCATTAAATAATCAGCTTTTTCTTCTACTTCATGATTATTATGAGATTCACTAAAGCATTCATTACATATACTCTTTTTGCAAGTTAAGCAATATAATAACGGGAATTTTCCTATATGTTCTTTACAAGGCTGTCTTATATTATATTTCACTGATATTTTCTCATGTTCATTTTCATCGACTTCTTCTTCGGATTTCTTTAGCTTTAGGAAAAATTCTATTTTCTTTAAGGTAGGGAAGATCTTGTATAAAGCGAGGGAATCATGATCTTTTGTTACTTCTTGACCTTCATGGAAAAGGATAAATGAATTCTTGAGAATATGAGCTGCATTGGCTAGGATCTTCTTGGTTTCATATAAGGTTGTTGTACGATCGACATCAAAGGTATAGAGACGGCTATCCTCGAATTTAAAGATGACTTTGATAATAATTGTGTCTTCTTCTTCCATTTAATTTAATTATTAATGGATAATTTTTGAGATTTTATATTAATTATTTAATAAATTAATTTTTTGACAATTATTAAAAATATTATATTTTATATTATATCATATTTATTTCATTGAATTGGGGATTGGGGATTGGGGATTGGGGATTGGGGATT
>JAZAUS010000098.1:0-2018 GCA_036342255.1 Bacilli bacterium | reverse complement strand
TTAACTCTTTATCATCGTCAAAATTATGTGCGATTTTGCGTATTGCCTTTTTAAATTCTCCAATAGACGGATTAATAGTATAAATTGACTTTTGCTGTATTGTTTCAATACGAAGATTAATAGTATTATTATCCATATTCATATACATAAAAGTTTTATGATTTTTTGGATATTCACAATTAATAACAAAGTGACTATAACTATAAGTACTAAACTCTATATAATCAGATAATTTATTTGTAATTTGAAGAATAAATATAAGCATTGGGTGTATAAAGTCAGCAACATTTGGTAATGATGATAATAAATGAGTTGTTCCACCACAATCATAATATGCGTCTTGTGATTCTTTATATTCTTTATAAGCCTTTTTATATTCTTTATCAGTTTCATATTCTGATGGATATGGTTGTTCTATTACAGAACCATCTGGATATTTATTTAAAATATCTTGTAAAAGTTCTTTATCAAATTCACATCCTTCATCTAGGCTAAACTCATAATTAGAAGAAGCTCTATAAACAAGTCTATTATTTTTATATGTATGATTATATCCATATATATCACCATTTAGTTCAAAATCAATATATAATTTATTATCTTTGAGTTTAGTGTTTGTAACAAAAACACTATCTAATTTAATATATGGTAGATATTTTTTTAGGCATTTTTCAAATAGTTTATAATCTATTAAATCAAGTATAGCCTCATCATAATTTAATTCTGACATAATTTTACCTCATTTCTATATGCAATTTTCTCATTACCATTCATATCTTCTATATTTTTCATATTTATCTCCTTTTTATAAACAGCTTTCTAAATCTTCTGCATATTTAATGAATTCTTTACGACTTTTTAAGTCTGCTATTGTATCTGTAATTAAACTTCTAAATTGTTCTTTAGTATTAAATATTGATAATGTATGATATGTATCTTCTCCTAAATTTACTATATATTTTAACATCATATCTTTATCTGTTGTATTATGCTCAATAGAAATAATTGGTAAATGTGTATCTATTGTAGTTATATTTATTCTTTCTCCAGCATATTTATAATCTTGTGGATTAAAAAATTCATCTATTGTATCATAATCTTCTTCGATTTGTACTGTTTTTGCATTTTCTTTTACTTTATATATAAAATCTTTATCTATATACATATGTGATGTATGATAGAATTCTTCTGATGTAAATAATGGAAATGGTGGATAATCAGTATGTTTTTGAAGCCAATCTCGAATTATTTTAAAATTTTCTTCATTTAATTCAGATAATTTAACAATAAACTTATTATCAGGGCTATATTCAAAAGAACTACCCCCTCTTCTTTTATGTGGACGTATATATAACCCATAATGTGAGTCTGAATCATCTAATGATAAGGTAAATAATCCTATTTCTCCTTCATCATTAGTATACCATCCTGTAAAATCACCATTTATATAACAAACTATATCATTTTTTTCTTCTTCAGATGCCTCATCTCCATTAAATCCACCATCATCAAGAAAATAATCAGCATACCCATATTTAGTATCTTTTGCACTTCGACACCATTCTTTAAATTTATTAAGAGTTGTTTGATTCATAATATACTCCTTATTTATACATAAATATCTATTGTTCTATCTTCAATTTTCCAACCAAATATATCTTTTTTAAGGACATCTTCATCTACTTCCATCATTATTTCTACATTATATCCTTCTCCAAGACATACATTAAACTCACTATCAATAATTCTAAATTTAACATCATTTTGTTTACACTTATGCATAAAATCTTTACTTGTCATAATATATATACCTCTTATTTAGATAAAAGTTCTTTTATATTATCTTCTTTTATATTCATTTTTTATCTCCTAATGTTCTATAAAGATTTTCTTCTACATACTTTCAATAATTTCATCAAATTCTTCTTGTGTAAGGTCTATATTGTATTGATTATTCCAATCTGTTATCCATTCAAGTGTTCTATGTAAACATTCATCTTTACCCATAGCTAAATTAT
>JAZAUS010000097.1:0-2063 GCA_036342255.1 Bacilli bacterium | reverse complement strand
TTAAGGAGGAAACTGATATGATTAAAAAATCAATACGCCTATCAGATATTAATATATCATGATAGCACAACAACAAAAGGTACAAGTTCCATTTATTATTAAACCTTTACACAAAAAGGATAATTACTACGGTTTTACATTAGCTGAAAAACCTACACATCTTATGCCTAATGGTGTAATATTTCACAATTCTGGTAAATCAGTTTGTGAGCAGTCGATTGTAGGTCACGTATCAAGATATAGTGATAGATTTCAGTTAGTTGGCGTAGATTGTAAAAGGGTATTTATTTGCTCATTTTCATTGAACCCTATTACTCAGGGGTGTAATACAAAATAGTATTGCTAACGGTATCAGTTGAATAAGACTACTATATGAAGCGTTACAACGAGATATATAGTCATTAGCCCAAAGACGAAGCAACTGACTAAGAGAGCCTACGGTCTTTCGTAAGATAGCAGGTAATACCGTGTCAAGCCTTTAAAAAAGGAAGATGTATCGACTATTCCCTTTGGGAAGTACAACCGAGGATGAGTTACGGTTGGAAGTGGTGAAAATATAATTTAACAGGAGTTTTTAATAATGAAATGTTTGATTTGTGGAAAAGAAAATCAAAAATTAGGAAATCATATATGGCGAAAACACCATATTAATGCACAAGAATATTATGATACTTATATAGGTAAACATTATTGTCCTATATGTGGAAAAGAAACAGTATTTAGAAGTATAAATCAAGGATATTTAACTTATTGTAGTATTAAGTGTGCTGACTTAGATAAAAGTATTTTTATAACTAATAATCCACAAAAGAATCCACAAATAAAACAAAAAACAGAAGAAACGTGTTTAATAAAATACGGGGTTAGAAATCCATATCAAATTAAAGAAGTAAAAGAAAAATGTATTGCTAATAATCATACCAAAGAGGCTTTAGCAAAAAGAACTGCTAATTTATATAGAAATATAAATGAGTTTTGTAACGAAAATAATTGCATACCATTAGAAGAAGCGATGAAAATAAATCCTTGTAATGGTTGGTGGAGTGATGTTACATTTATCATATATAAAAAATGGAGAAAATGTGTTTCTTTAAATGATTTAGATATTATTAAAAATTATAAACCAAGGAATAATAAAAGTAAAAATGAAATTAAATTATATCAACTAATTTGTAATAATTATTCTGATTTAGTTATTCAAACAGATAGAAATATTATCAAACCTTTAGAATTAGATATTTATATACCAAAATTAAAATTAGCTATTGAGTATAATGGTTGTTATTTTCATTCAATTGAAATGGGAACAGATAAAAAGTATCACTTAAATAAATCATTATTATGTAGAGAACAAGGTATAAGATTAGTACATATATATGATTTTGAAGATTTTAATCAACAATGTAATTTAATTTTAGATTTATTAAAAGGTATTGATAATTATAATCCTAATGATTTTAATAAAAATAATTTAATTGATATTATTCCGAAACCAAAACTAATTTATAATGATAATAGACTTCATGTATATGGTGCTGGTAAATTATATTAAGATATAGTCAGTTTAATATAGAAATATAATATATATAACGAGAATTCAATCTCCTTCGTGGTGTAAAAGGTGTTAAAGGAGTTGCTTTGGATGTACCAACAGCTGCAGCAACAGTTGCAAACTTCCAGAGAATAATGATGGAAAGATTTAAGTTCATGGAAAATGAACAAGTCAACAATATTTATAAGATTAAAGATAAAGAAGTTGATTATTATGAGTGGGCTGGTCAAAAATATCAATTTGATGAAATGTTTGAATTATTAGTTGACCTTGACGAAAATGATAGAAACTATTCAAAAATGAAAGCTATTTATCAAGATGGTAGACAACCAATGATTATTACCATTAAGGAAATATATGATGGTATGATGGAAGATAAATGGAAAGGTCGTCACCCACAAATGCCAGTTGTAAAAGGGTATAATTCATATATTGATAAAGACTCTATTCGTAAGAGTAAAGGTATATTTACACCTAAAATACTTTTATTCCTTGCTGATGAGTTAAATGA
>JAZAUS010000096.1:0-2095 GCA_036342255.1 Bacilli bacterium | reverse complement strand
AGTTGATTACGGTTTTATTAAACCCTTTTTCTTCGTTCATTTGGATCAACTCCTTTTTAAAATCATTAAAATTATAGCATAAAAAAGGCAGATTTTGTACTAATCTGTCTAAATTTATAACATTTATTAAGGGTTAAATGTGGTGTAATCAATTTACAACACTACATTACCTGGTCATATGGCAATAGTGTTTTAATAATTAATATTAAATTGAATCAATTATAATTCTTACAACTTCTTCCACTGATATATTATTAGTATTAATTATTTTTGCATTAAATTTATTTTTTTCAAATTCTTTTATACACCTGTCAACTTGATTATAAGCCCATTCAGTACTATCTTCTCTTGAATCCAATCTATTAATTATTTCTTCTTTTGAAGCATTTAAAATAAAATGTTTTATTTCAACACCAGATGTTTTTAATTGATTAATAATTTCATCATAATAATTCTTATTAGTTATTGTCATAGGTACAATTACTATTTCATAAACAGAACACATATATTTTAAGATATCCGAATTAAGTATTCTCCATAGTTCATAATCTTGAAAATCATCTTTTTCATGATTGAACATATTAGATAAAAAACCACCAATCTCTTCTGGATCATATATAATAGATTTATCCAACTCATTTTTTAATAATTCAGCTGTTGAAGTTTTACCAATACCAAAACTACCATTAATCCATATAATCATTTTTTTTACCTCCTTTTTATAGGGGTTAAAAGGTGTAATCACCTTACTAATTCCTATTACTTTTTATACTATAAATAGTTATTTTTCATTAATTTTTCTCTATTTTAACATATTTTTATATAAAACATGCAAGATCTTAATTCTCACAAAGCCTTGTAAATAAAGGAGTTCTTGAGGGTGTTAAATAAATCGTAATCAACCAGTTTATGTTTGTTTTATTTTCATTCATCCCTATCAACTCCTTTATACTCAATAATTTTATCATCTATTATAACTAATGAATCATCATTTGTTAAAACATATACTTTGTATTTATTTTCACTCAATAATTTATCGTATACTTGTTTTCTTAATTCAGGATTATACTCTTCTTCATTATAATGAGGTATTATAATTCCATCAAATAATCCTAAGGCATCATAATCTTTAATATTTAAATAATTGTCATCTAACTTTTCCAAGTGTTTGATATTTTTACTTGCTATGTGAGCACCACAAGAACCTCCAATATATATTACACCATTTTTTATATAATTAATTATATCTTTATCAAAACCACATTTTCTTATTTTATCCAAAGTTGCAAAAGTATTACCACCACTAACATATATCAAATCAATATTAAGATTTCTAAATCTATCTGCTTCTGTTTCATCAAATATATAAATATTATTTCTTTTTGTAAAACCGTCTCTATATAATCTATCATAGTATTTATCTGATTTTATCTTTTCTCTAGTTGCCTTCTCATTAGGTATAAATAATACTTTATTATTCGACAATTCTTTATCAATATTATTTAATATTACTTGTTTAGAGTGCTCATTAATAAAATCTGAAGAACTTAATATTAATTTCATATACTTCACCTCTTTTTTTATAAACATAAAATGTGTCGGCATATTACAAGCCAGTACTCTAATTCCTCTCAAAAATAAGTATAATTTAACTTGCTTTTTATTATTTTTCCTTCATTTTTATTAAAACTTGCAAGATCTCAATTCTCGCAAACCACCATTCTATAAGGGTTTAAGTAATAGTCGCCATAAATACAAGCCAACCAATTGATATTAGTTTTATTATCCATAGAAATCACTCCATTTCTATTCAATTATAGCATAAAAAAGACGAAATTTAGTATAATTCCATCTAATTTTAAGTCATTTATATGGGGTTAGATATTGCAACATCAAAAATATTGATATAGTTGTTCGGACATATGACCACTACTATATAACAAAAAGTAGGATTTCTCCTACTCATCAGTTCGTAATATCTTAATATTCCGAGCATTATTAATTGCAAACAAAAACAGGATTGCTCTAATCATCGTAATATTACTAAAAAAGGAACTGATTTCTCAATTTCTAAATATCTTAATAGTGCGAATTT
>JAZAUS010000095.1:0-2096 GCA_036342255.1 Bacilli bacterium | reverse complement strand
GTCAATACCAAGTATCAAATACTATATCATTTTTGATACTTTTTTAGTTATTTTTATCATTATTTTATATATTTTTATTAAATTATGTAACAAGTATATACTTGCTTTTCCTTTATTTTACAGGAGTTTCATGAATGGCTAGACTAAATCAATATCAACCAGTTTATATTAGTTTTATTATCATTCATTTGGATCAACTCCTTCTAACTATATAATCTTTTATTGTTTTTTAGTTTTACTTAGTTTCTTTTCAAAAACATAATTAAATATATTTTCTCCATCATTTGCCGCAATATCTTCTATATCAAACCCATCCAGTAAATATTCACCATAATGTGAACAAAACTTATAAATTGCTTGTTCAGGCGCATTATCACGAATATCTCCACCAATTATAACATCTGGTCTATACTTGTATTTAGAATATCTTTCTTTATCATTATACTTATATCCAAATACTATTCTCTTCTTATCTCCAAAACTATTCTCAATCAATAATAAAAAACATAACTTGTATTCTTCTTCATAGTGGCCTACAATCCCATTATATAATCCAAATGAAGCTAAATACTTTTTAATATCAATATCACCATTGTGTTCCCTAACTCTTTTATTGTAACTTTCAGAAATATTTTTTACAAACAAAGTTTTAAACATATTATATTCCCCCTAACAATTATTATACAACCAATAGGATTTACTCCTATATTTTTTTCAAGTGTTAACTAAATCAATATCAACCAGTTTATATTAGTTTTATTATCCATAGGAATCACTCCATTTCTATACAATTATACCATAAAAAGAAGATATTTATATCTTCAATAGTTAATGATCATCTATTAATTTGTTTTCATCTATATATTCATAATTTAATGAATTCTTATTACTTATAACTGGTTTACCTAAATTTTTTTCTATATTATCACGTGCCGCCTTAGCTGCACTACCACCCATTTTTGCAATTTTCTTATTTTGTTCTAACCCAAAAGGCTTATGCTCTTTAGCTAGTTCTCTTGTTGCTATTTCACCTAAATCAGTTAATACAACTTCTATATCAGTCATATTATCTCTTAATGATTCTTTTCTAAGTCCTTTAAATGCCTTATACTCACTTGCTTTCATTCCAGACCAAGATTTATATATTTCATTGGTTAAAATTCCATATTCATAATCTTTTGTTATTCCAGAATCTTTCCAAACGTCAGTCAATTTAAATCTATCAACTATTCCAGTTAATCTTGATTTAATCCACTTATCATCATAACCTCTTTTACGATAATACTCTACTGCTCTATTAACAGCAAGTTCTGGATCAAACACTTCATCAATTCTTTCTTTTCCTAATGACGCCAGCCACATTTTAAATGATTCGGCTTTTGGTGATGGAATAGATTCTATAAGTCTAAATATATTTTGAGTATTCAACATATCAGTATTTCGCATTTTGCCATCTTTAGCTTTTAATTTGAAAGTGTCACAATTTGTGACGGTTTCATTTCCTTCTTTAATCATTCTTGATTTTAATGTTCTCCAATAATGCGATGGGTCACTACTTTCTGTTAAAACACTGATAATATCAATGACACTAAAATAATAATCTTCTTTATCTTTATTCCAAATACTTCTTATTTCTTTTCCTTCAAAAAGATTTGTAATAGTTGCTAATTTATCATTCATATGATTCCCCCCTTTACAATGATTTATCAACTATTTATATTATACTATATTTTTGTTGATTTTTCTATTTATTTAAAACTATTATTTCCTTTATTTTTCAATGGGGTTAGCCGGAAACATCACCTCATCAAAAATATATAAAAAAAGCACCTTTTTTAATGATTTTTGGTGTTTTTTGTACATTTTTACTTACTTTTTATATAAAAGATGTAAGATCTATTTTTTAATTTTTCCTTATTTTATAAGGGTTTGTTAAAGGGGTTAGATAAATCATGCTCAAGCAGTTGATTACGGTTTTATTAAACCCTTTTTCTTCGTTCATTTGGATCAACTCCTTTTTAAAATCATTAAAATTATAGCATAAAAAAGGCAGATTTTGTACTAATCTGTCTAAATTTATAACATTTATTAAGGGT
>JAZAUS010000094.1:0-2102 GCA_036342255.1 Bacilli bacterium | reverse complement strand
TTATGTCCATATAATAAACAA
The DNA here is from genome assembly GCA_036342255.1 of Bacilli bacterium. Lineage (GTDB taxonomy): Bacteria > Bacillota_I > Bacilli_A > RF39 > UBA660 > RUG11198. Next base: position 2,081 of record JAZAUS010000094.1, on the reverse strand, counting down.
GGTTGGGTATTACCTCCTGAAGTTTGGGATTCTGATGTTGAAGGATGGGAAACACTTAAATGGTGTCGTGTAGAAGAAATATATGATTCAAAAGATTACACAGTTTTTGTTGATGGAAGTACTATGGATGATATTGTTCAAGGAACTTTAGGAGATTGTTACTTTTTATCAGCACTAGGATCTTTATGTGCTTATAAAGATTTCTTTGATAAATTATTCCATATCAAAGAAAAAACAAAAGAACATGTATATGGTGTATATATTTATATTAATGGAAAATGGGAATTAGTTTTAGTTGATGATTATTTCCCATATCAAGGTTCTAAATTTAAACAATTCGTTTTTGGTTCCTCAAGTGATAATGAAATCTGGGTTGCTTTATTAGAAAAAGCTTGGGCAAAAGTCAATGGATGTTATGCTAAAATAGCTTGTGGTGGTGAACCGAATGAAGTTTTCGATGTATTAACTGAAGCTTATAGTGAAAAACATGCTATAAATAAAAATACTAAAGAAAATATTTGGAAAATATTAGAAGAAGGACAAGGTAAAGGATATGTTATGACTGCGGGTACTTCTGGAGATACTTCGGGATTAAATATTGAAGAAATGGGATTATCTCCTGCTCATGCTTATACTTTTCTTAAAACTTATAGAGTAGATACTGGTAATGGTATTGAACGAATTGTCAAATTGAGAAATCCTTGGGGAAATGGGGAATGGAGTGGTGCTTGGAGTGATGCAAGTAAAAAATGGAATGAATCTACTAAAAAACAATGTGAATATCAAGAAGATAGAGATGATGGTGTATTTTATATGTCCTTTGATGATTTTGTTAAATATTATGTAACTATGGGTATAGTTAAATTAGAACATAATTATCAAACTACCATGTGTAAAATACCTAAAGCTCAAGCAATAAAATGCCAAGTATTACAATTAACAGTTAATCAAAAAAATGAAAAGAGTTATATACAATTATATCAAAAAAATCCAAGAATTATATTAAAAGATGGTACATATCAAAATACAGCTTTGAGTTATATGATATTACTCGATAAAAATTTCAAATATATGAAATCCATATCAAATAATAATATGCATTTAGGTATAGAAATAGATTTAGAACCAGGAGTTTATTATCTTTTATGCGATGTTAATTATAGATATGTTAATGAAAAAGGAAAAAATAGAGGATATAGAGTTACTTGTTATTCAAAAAATCCAATATTGATAGAAAATGTCACAGAAAGAATAGATGGATGCAAAGCATTAGAAGTAGGTATGTATTATTATTGTAAAGAAAAAGTGCAACCTACTAATCATAAATCTGGATTACAAATTTATATATCGAAAAATTATACATCAGATATTCCTTTCCTTTTAGTATGCTTTGTTAATCCAACAAAAAATAATTATAAAGTTAAATTAGAAGTAAAACCTAAAGGAGATAAAAGTTTCTGTCTTTATAATGATTGCAATGCGACAGAAAATGATACCCAAGTAATAAAAGAATTAAAATCTGGTGGTGTTAAAACTATATCTATTATGAAATATTCACTTTCTTCAATGTTTAGTTTAAGTTATGCTGTGCTTTCATCTGAAGATGAAAGAACAACGGAAAATGATAATCCTGTTTTTGATGAAGAAGGAGAACAAATTGATGAAAATGGTTATTTATTCCAATATGTGAAAGAAGTTGATGGAGGAGATGGATATACTGTTGGACTGGAAAATACGAGTGATTATAAAATTAAATTAAAATTAATATTAGAAGGAATGACTATTTTAGACTCCGAATTTAAAGGGAAAGAAAATGCTACTTTTATTAGTATGCCAAAATCTAAAAAAGTATTTAATTTGAAAATAAAACCTGATGCTGATGGATTGTCTTTTGAATTTGTGTATGCTTAAGTAATTTATTAATATAATTATATTATAAGGTTTTAAATATTAATTAATTAATTTAAATAATTTTATAAAAATGATAATTTATTGATAAAATTTAATTTATTTATTTATAATATAATAATTATTTTGTATAATAAATTGGGGATTGGGGATTGGGGATTGGGGATTGGGGA
>JAZAUS010000093.1:0-2155 GCA_036342255.1 Bacilli bacterium | reverse complement strand
TTTATAATGTCTTCCATTTTATAAAGTATTCCATACTTATTACATTCTTCAGCAAATACTTTAAATAAATATTTATAGTTTGGAACTACACAATTATATTTCTCTCCATAAGTTTTAATATATCTATCTTTTAATCCTTCAAAATTCTCTTCTAATCTATCAAAATAATAATCTCTTTGATTTTCTCTTAATGTCATTCCCATATAAGTCTGAATAAATTTAGCACCATATTCATTTGCAAGTCTAACTAATTCCTTTATATCTTCCTCTTTATCAGTTATAAATGGTAAAACAGGATTCATCATAATACCTGCAAATATTCCATTATCAGTTAATTCTTTTATTGCTTGTAATCTTTTAGAAGATACACATACATTTGGCTCTATTATTTTTGATAATTCATCATTTGGAGTAGTAATAGTAAATTTAATAATAACATTATTTTTTGAATTTATTTCTTTTAGTAAATCTATATCCCTTAATATTAAATCACTTTTTGTATCAATACTAACTCCAAATCCATATTTTGATATTAGTTTTAATGCACCTCTAGTTTGCTCATATTCTTTTTCTAATGGATTATAGGTATCAGACATAGATCCTATTCCTATAACTCCCTTATTTTTCTTTTTAATTAACTCTTGCTCTAAAATTTTAAGTGCATTTTCTTTACCTCTAACCATATCAAAATTTTCTATATGGTAACAATTACTTCTACTATCACAATAAATACATTTATGAGGACAACCTCTATATAAATTCATATTGTAATCTATACCATACCAATCATTCCCATAGTTTACTTTGCTTAATATAGTTTTAGCTTTTACAAATTCCATACCAATACCTACTTTAATAGTTTTTCAAAAGCTTTTGCATTTAATATTGTATTTGAAATAAATTTCCCTTTATAGAAATTAGCCCAATTATTGAAAATACAAGGTGCATTTTTTGCTTTTTCTAATGAATCTATTTTTATAAATTTTAGTTTTATATTCTTTTCTTTAGCATAGTCTGAAAGTTCTTTAACTTCATATTCTACATAAGGACATTCATTGCTATAATAAATTGTAAATTCTTGATTATCAATTTTCATAGCTCTTGCACTATCATTAAATTTAGGTGTTTCGCTTTCTTCAAATTTAAGTGCCATTAGTTCATAATCTTCAATACTATCTACAACTTCAAATCCATAATGTTCAAAAAATTTCTTTTCTCCTATAAATGGCTTTTTCTTTTTAGAAACTAAAGTACAAATACCACTTTTACCTTTTTCTTTAGAATCATTTATTGCATATTCTAATAATTCTTTTCCTATTCCTTTACCTTTGAAACTTCCTGCAACCCATAAACAATAAATATATTCATAATTCTTTCCGTTAATTGGAATCCAAGCTGTTTCTATTGGCTCATATTCAATAAATATTTTACCTCTTGCATTTAACTTTCTAAAAACATGACCATCTTTTAATTTATTTTTAATCCATTCTTTTTTACAATCAACACCTTCTTGATGTTTTGGATCTCCTATTGCACAGCAAATGTGTTCTTCTTCAATATTTTCTAAACTCAAATTAATATACTCATTCATACTATTCTACTCCTTCCAATGATTTCATTCCATTAAATATAATATCTAATGACAAATCAAAACTTTCTTTAATTGAAATTGGATTGCCAAAAGCATTATTATTAACCAACAATACAAAACCTTCTAAAAATCCTCTTAAAGTTCTTATAATGTGTTCTATATTATTATCACTAATATTTAATGGTTGTAATACTCTAAATAATAAACTAAATAATTTTGTTGTAGCCTCGTCTTTTTCTACACTCTCAAACTTGTTATACCAAAGCATTGCAGTAAATACACCTTTGTTATTTGTAGCATAATCGTAAAAAGCATAACACATATTTCGTAATGCTTCATAACCTGCAACACCAACAGCTGATTCAGTGGCTTTTTCTCCTAACTCTTTCCATCCATAAATCATAAGTTTTTCTTTTATTTCGTCAAGACTTGAAATATGATTATACAAATATGGAGATTTAATATTTAGTTCTTCAGCAATCATTTTTAGAGATAAATTGTTTAGTCCTACTTCATTTGATAGTCTTGCAGAAGTAGTAATAATAAGCTCATCACTAATATTAT
>JAZAUS010000092.1:0-2164 GCA_036342255.1 Bacilli bacterium | reverse complement strand
TAGAGTGGCTACTACAAAAGATTATAGAGATTTTATTTTAGAACAATTAAACTTGTTAGATAATATAACTTGTAAATCTATGATGGGAGAATATTTACTTTACTATAATGGAATATTATTTGGTGGTATTTATGATGATAGATTTCTTGTTAAAATAGTTGATAATAATAAAAAATATAATATGCAAGAATCTATTCCTTATGAAAATGCTAAGCCAATGTATCTTGTAGACGATGTAGATAATCAAGAATTATTAAGAAGTATTGTTTTAGATACCTGTAAAGATTTAAAGAAATAGTATAACTCTACGCTTTGTATGGATACTTTTTATAATTAATTTGATATTATTATCACGAAAAGGAGGAAAATATGAATCAAGAAATAATAGGTAAATTTATTGCCGAATGTCGTAAAGAAAAGAATATGACACAACAAGAATTAGCAGATAAATTAGGTGTGACAGATAGAGCAATTTCACACTGGGAGAATGGAAGAAGATTACCTGATTATTCTTTGCTAAAAGAACTATGTGATACTTTATCAATTTCTATAAACGAATTATTTTCGGGTGAAAAAATATCAAATGAAGATTATATGAAAAAAGCTGAAGAGAATATGAAAAAATTAATAACTGAAAACTACTACAAAAAATTATTACTTAAACGAATAATAATTGGTGGTATTAATGGAATAATAGTATTTATAATTGTTTATATAATTATGAATATATAATTAAAAGCATCGGAAGATTAAGATATACAGATCAGATAAAATCTGGTCTTTTATATTGCTATTAATTAAATATTATTATATAATTAAGTATGAAAAGTATAACTAGTTATACTTAGAGGAGGTATATTATGAAAAACAAATTTGTAGGTATTGCTAAAGTTGGAGAAAAAGGACAAATAGTAATACCAAAAGAAGCTAGAGATATGTTTGATATTAAGCCAGGTGATTCAGTTGTTGTTTTATGTGATAAAAAGAAAGGTATGGCTATAATTAAGTCTGAAGTATTAGAAGATACCATGGATAAAATATTACCAAATGAGGATAAATAGTTATGAATAAAAGAAAGAATTATTTAGATAACATAAGATGGATTACTTTATGTGTTGTAATTTTATATCATGTATTTTATATTTTTAATTCAAGTGGTGTAATATCAAATATTGGAGTTAAAGGAATTAAAGAACTTGATGCTATATGTGTTTTTACATATCCATGGATTATGTGCTTGTTATTTGTAGTATCAGGTGTTTCTACTAAGTATTCTTTAAAAAATAAAAGTAATAAAGAATTTATTAAAGATAGAGCAAAGAGAATATTAATTCCAAGCATTGTAGGTATATTTGTATATGGTTGGATAAGTGGTTGGACAACAAATTATTATGCTGATATATTTGCTGGTAATGCAAATATGATTCCATCTCCAATTAAATACCTTATTTTTTCTTTAATAGGAACTGGACCATTATGGTATGCTCATGTATTATTTGTAGCGTCTTTATTAATAGTTTTAATTAGAAAAATTGATAATAAAAATGTTTTAGATGATCTTTTTAGTAAAATTAATTTACCAATTCTATTTTTATTATTTTTATTTGTTTGGGGTTCTTCATTCATATTAAATACACCAGTTGTTACAGTATATAGATGGGGAATATATTTGTTAATGTTTATATTAGGTTATTATATATTTTCAAATGATAAGATTATTAAAAAATTAGAAAGTATTTCAATACTATTAGGAATAACAACATTAATTATTGGAATTATATTTACAATAGTAAACTATGGAACTAACTTTGGATCTAATGAATTTTTAACTAACATATTTACAAATATTTATATATGGTTAGTAATTTTGTCAGCATTTGGTATTAGTAAAAAATACTTGGATTTTGAAAATAAATTCACTAACTATATGAATAAGAATAATTTTAGTTTTTATGTACTTCATTATACTATACAAATTGTTATAGCATTTATCCTTGTTGAATATATTAAACTTAATAATTTTATATTTAATTATATAATTTTAATTATAGGAACAATAATTTTATTACCTTTAATAACTGAAATTTTAAAAAGAATTCCAATTGTAAATAGATTATTACTGGGTATAGTAAATCAACAGAAGAGTTCGTAAGATTAAGATATT
>JAZAUS010000091.1:0-2178 GCA_036342255.1 Bacilli bacterium | reverse complement strand
GTTTTATTATCTTTAGCGAGATAATAGTATTCACCATTAAAAGACCCAATAGTATTTAAAGCATCTACAATTTCCTCACGATAATAATCATCAATATTCATAACATTTATACCACCCTTGTTGCGTGTTAACACTAAAAACATAATATTACCTCCCTATAATTGACTTAAATCCCAACCAGTTCCATATTCAAATTCTTGATTCTTTCGTCTTTCTTCTGCTATTTCTTCTAGTTTTTCAATAATATATTTATTTAATTCTCTAGTATCAACTTCTATATAAATTTTAATCCATTTACCATCTACAACAGCACTATAATAATCTTCATTGTCTTGTATATTTAATTTTTTACAAATTGTATCAACAGATATAGACCTTAATATTTTTACAAATTTATCATACTCAATATATTTACCTCTATAGTCAGTATAATATTTAGAAAAATCTTCATATATATTATTATCTAACTCATTATTAGTTAATAATTCATGTATTTCCCAATTTACACTTACGTTATAATTAACTATATCTTGTATTGTTGTATCAGCAATTCTAACTTTCATCATTATGCTCCTTTAATGACTATTTTCATTATTTATGATAATTTTTCATAATCTTATTTGCAATTTCTTCACTATCACTATCGGTATAAATTATTTCAACCATATGTAGATTGCCTTCATCTTCCCATAAATAAACACTTTCATATATTGAACCATATCCTAATTTAGATAATGTATCATCTTGTAACTGAAACCATAATAATTTTCCTTCTTTATAGTAATCACTACCACTATTTCCTATCATACAATTACTTAATGTTATTACATTTGAAGTATATTCTGTATCTATTTGTGCTAATTGATTTTCATATTCTTCTTTATAAGTGTTTGCAATTGTATCTATAGAAGCAGTTACATTATCTACTTCATACATATTTATATTAATTGTATAACTTTCATTAGAATAAAATTGATAATTTGATACTCCATCTACTGATGCATTAAATATATTTTCAGATGTAGTATTCATAAACTTATCTGTAGTTGCTTTTGATATATTTATATATCCTATTTCATCATTTCCTATTGTATCTCCCTCAAATGATGATGTTTCTGTTGTAGCTTCAGTTGTAGTTTCCGTAGTAACCTCTGTGGTTGTCTCTGTTGTTGTTTCCGTTGTAGCTTCTGTGGTTGCTTCTGTTATATCTTCAAAAGTAGGTAAATCTTCTACTATTTCCATATTTTCTTCTTCTACATCTGATATAAATCCCATATCTTCTACATTTAATATAAAATATGTATCATCATATTCTCCAATAGTAAATTCTAATTTATAGTTAGATTGAATACCAGGGTCACTATCATATACAAAGAAACATATTGATTCATAAATAATTACATCATCAAATTTCATATCGAATTTTTCATTATATTTATCTATATCTCCACTTGATTTATAGGTATTATCTATAGTATTTGTATCAAATTCTCCATAAGTATTAGAAAAGTCTATAGTTGTAGTAGAACCATAAGGAAAACATTTATTAGCTTTATCTTCATCTCTATCATTATATGCTTCATAATAATCTTCTATAACACTTGAATATGAACTATTTCCATATCCCCTAGATGAATAATGTCCAAATCCTCTTATTCCACCCTCTCCAAACATTATTAGTATAATAAAAATAATTAAATAAAATATCAGCATTACTATAGATATAATTATTCCTATAATACTTAACTTTTTATTAGAATTAGATGTTTTGGCTTTATTTATTCCTATTATTCCCAGAATTATTCCCACTAATGGTATAAATATTCCTAATATAATAGATAATATTCCTAATGTGTTATTTGGTTTATTTTCTTGTGGATAATTATTTTGTGGATAAGTTGGTGGTTGTTGATAACTCTGTTGATAATTATAATTTGGCTGATAACCTTGTTGATAATTTGGTTGATAGTTTTGTCGATAATCAGTTTGATTATTTGGTTGTGTTCCTTGATAATTATTATTATTTTGTGGATTATAATTAAATTTCATAATTAGTATGCCTCCCAATAAGTTGTGTGAATTTATTTATAAGTTTATTCTAATTCGTCATAAGTTTCTAAAGTAATCTTTTTAAGACTAGATAAATCATTTTCTATATTATTGCAAAAAGTTTCTACC
>JAZAUS010000090.1:0-2189 GCA_036342255.1 Bacilli bacterium | reverse complement strand
TGCTTCTAAATTTCAAAAAAGATATTGGAGTGATAACGAACCCTTAGAAGTAAGAAATCGTCATTTTTCTGATAAACCCTTACTTAGTATTACTCTTAATGGTAGTAGTAATTTAACCTTTGATTTTGTATATAATGATATACATAAACATAGTTATATTGAAAATGAATTAAAATTTATGAATTTTATAGACGCTTTAATAATGGATTTAGGAGATAATAGACAACAAAAAGATAGAGAATTAGCACAAGATTTAGAATATGCTTGTCAAAATTAATTTTTATAAAGGGAGTATATAGTTATGACAAAATTAGAAAAATTTAAAAGGTTTTTATTAGACCAAGGGCTATTTGAACGAGAAGTAAAAGAAATTATACAAGATTATCATATAGAAGAAAATATAGATAAAGAATCATTTGATTTTAATACTTTTACTATAGTAGGAATACAAAATGCAGTTGATTTTGGAGAAAATTACCTAACCGAAAAAACTAATGATAATTATATACTTTCTTTTATAAATTATAGTGAGTTTGGAAAGTTTGTTGCAGAAGAAGATGATTTATGCACATATTGTTCTTGCTCAGATAGAGTTATTATATGGGAAAATTAAATAATTTATAAGTGGGGTATTTATTATGGATAAATGGAATGATGATTGGAGAGACGAACTTAAAAATGATGATTATGAAATATGGGAAAGATTGGCTGAATGTAGAAATACAAGAAAAGATATGATACATATGGCTAAATTAGTTTATAAATATAATCCATCTAAATCTAAAGAAGAATGTCTTGATAGAATACTTGAATGGGTTACTGACTGGAATAGTCAAGTTGGTTTATATCCAGAAACAACAGAAGAATATAATGATATGTTAAATAGGATATAGTGTAATTAAAAGGAGACTATTATTATGATTGATTTTAAGGGTTGTTTAGAAAATGTACCTCAAAAGGGTGAATATAAAAAGTTTCGTATAAGTATAGAAGGGTATTATTACTGGGGAGATGGATATAGAACTCATCAAGATTATGAAGATTTTGAAAAACTAATGAATTTAATAGAAGATAATATAGATAGTATTTTTGAAACTAAATATGGTAATGATATAACTTTTGCACATAGAAATTGTACGCAACTTATATCTACTACCCAATATTGCCCAGTTTATATTTATTTTCACCCAATGGAGTTTACTGGTATTCTTAAAGAAAATGATATAAATAATTTATGTGAATTTGTTAGTTCTGCAAGTCAAAGAATAGGTAGAAAAGATATAGAAGTAAGATTAGCTAGTATGGAAGATACTTATCATTTAGATGAGGGTGCTTATATTAACTTAATATATCAAAATGCAGATAATATTATTGAAAGAGTGCAAAATTATATAAATAGACTTTCAAAATACCGTAGAAATGAGTTTTTTAATAGTAAATATAAAATCCACGAAGTTGGTTATGATTTTGCAAAAACTTGTAGAATTCAAAGAGATTTTGGGGAACTTCACGCAATTGCTGGTGGATATAGTTCAAATGACCCAGATATTGTTGCTGTAATAAATATTGTAGAACAAGCAATCCAAAAAGGTCTTATAACAAATCCTACTGTTACATTAAAGGTTTATGCTAGAGATACCGCTGCTGATGAATTATATAATGAAACAGATAATTATACTAATACATCTTATATTGCTAAATTATTACCTAATGGTGAGCTTGATTTAGAAGATTTAACTAAAAATATGATAGAAAAAGGTTGGTTAAGTGAATATAATCCAAATAAAATGAAAGTTGTTGAAACTGAATCCACCTATTTAATTTATGTAGATTGTGAGCCTACAGAAGATAATGAATATGAGTTTTATGTTAAAAAAGAGACTTTATAAGGGGGTTTGTTATGTTTACATCAATAACTAGACAAGAACTTATAGATTTAATGGATAATAATCTTTTATATAAATTATTTGAACAAGGTACTTTTTTTGTATATACTAGTGATATTTGGTTAGCTGATTGTGACAATATACCATTATCCGAAATAAAACTATTAGAAAAACAACTACAAAAATTCTGTGGAAGTGAATTTGACCAAGACCGTTTTCATTTTGATGTTGATGAATATAACTATCGAGGTTATCTTAATCGAATTAAAGATAATAATACATATGATGATAATACAGAATTTG
>JAZAUS010000089.1:0-2193 GCA_036342255.1 Bacilli bacterium | reverse complement strand
GGTTATGAGTAAAAATAAAATGAAAATACAGATTGAACCTATTGAAATACCAGATAATCCATCTAATAAAGTAACCTCTGATTTACCTTTTTTACCAAGAAAAATATTAAACAAAGACGGAACATATAATTTCCACCCTGAAGGTATTTTTTCAAGGAGAATATTTGGTAAGTTTGGTTCTTGTACTTGTGGTAAATTAAGAAAACCAGGATATTGTGTAGAATGTGATTGTAGGGTAATTTCTAAAAGAAAAATGCCTATATTCTATATAGAACTTGATTTTGATGTACCAAGAGAAATACTTAATATATCCGAAACTGATAAAAGAAAACGAGAAATAATAACAAAATTATATTATTATCAAGGTTTCTTATATGACGGAGAATATGTTGAGTATAATGTAAAGAATAATAATTCTGGTTATAAGAGAGATAAAATCTTATTTGGTAAAGAAGCTATATTAAGTATGGGTGTTTCTGAAGAAGAATATAATAGTAATGTACGAAGAAAAATTACTATACCACATACTTCTTATAGACAAATAACTCGTACAAAGGATGGTAAGTATTTTTTAAGTAAACTTAATAAAATATATATCCTTATGATACGATTAAATGAAAAGTTTAGAGATAATTATTATGATGGTATGACACCTTTAACAAAAATGAATATATATCATAAAATGGGTGTTGAACTTATTAAACTGGATAAGGAACTATTTCAATTATTATCTGAAAATAAAAGAAATATTGTAACTAATGAACTTAATGGTCAACGCCAAACTGGAATGATTAGAGCAGTTATTACTAATAATTTCAGTTTAGATGAAGATACATTAATAATAGGTTATCATTTTATATCAACTTTATATCCATATTTATATCAAAAATATACGCATAATGGAGAAACAGATATTGATGGTATAAATAATGAATTAAAGAAAGGTAAATATTTAGTATTATTTAATAGACAACCAACAATAGGTGCTAAATCAATAATTGCTATGATACCTATATTCTCTAAAGTAGAAGCAGAGAAGTTCGTTATACAGACAAATCCTATTATATTTGATGGACTTGCTGCTGATGTAGATGGAGATTCATTAAATATTTTAGCCTTATATACAAAAGAGGCTTGTGAAGAAGCAAGAAAATTAATGCCAAGTGTTAATTATATAGAGGGTTCTAATTCATCTATAAGAAATAAGATTCCAGAAGAATTTGAATATGTAAAACAGTTGGGAGATAAATAATTTAAGGGGGTGTTGATTTTGGCAGAAGATACTAATAAAAAGGACACCAAAAAAGACACTAAAAAGAAAGATAATAAAAAAAGAAATCAACCAAAAGATATTGATAAAGCATCAATTATATTTTATGTTATATTAGTAGTTGGTATTCTAATATTTGTTATTATGATGATTGTTAAAAATAATAAACAAGAATATCATACTTATTTTGGTGAGCAAATTGAAGCAACTATTAAATTACAACATAATAAAGATTTTATTTTAGAGATAAATGTAGATAATGATATTTCTACACAAAAAGGAACTTATACCCAAATAGATAAAGAAACTACAGACAAAAATACCTATTATGAGGTCACTTTTGAAGATGATACAAAGGCTAATTTTTCATTAAATGAAGAATTAACTACTTTAACTTATGATAGTGGCACATATACGGTAGAGTTTAATAAGGGGAATTAAAAATGCCTAAATTAAGTAGAAAATCATATATTGAAGAATATCATGAATTAGGTAAACAAATGTTCAAAAAATGCACAATACCTACTGTATATACATTTGCTGATGCCTATATTAACAAAAATCAAGACGCTATTGATGAAATCAATACTATTGCAGAGTTTTCTGGAAGTACCTCTAAAATTACTTCTTCTGTTAATAGACGAAATGATTTATATTCTAATCAAGAGTCTAAAACATTTATGCAATCAGTTATAGCAGCCAATGTTACAGATATTACAGAAAGTGGTCACTTTTATAAGAAACTTATGAGTTCTTGTGACGATATGACAATAGATATTGATGATTGTGGTAGTACTGGAATAGAAATAGAATTACCTATTGATGAAGATACTTTTAATTATAGAGTAAGAAATCATTGGGTTATGGAATTAGATAAATATGTTGAACGCTATAAGGATATTCCTAAAAAGGGAACTATTCAT
>JAZAUS010000088.1:0-2195 GCA_036342255.1 Bacilli bacterium | reverse complement strand
TTTTTGTTTTCTTCTGTCATAATTTTTGTTGTTTAAAGTTAATAATTTTATTCAAATAGAATATCTGTTTCAGTATCATCTTCAACAGTTCTTTCACCATACAAATCAACATCATCAATATCTTGATTTGCAACTTCGGTATCTATATCGACACCATGAATATCTATATTATCCATAATAGTTATATATTAATTTATTTATTACAAATATATAATAATAATATGAATAATACAAATTATTGAGAAACATTTAACATATTTTATCTCTTCTACGGGGGTGGTCAATATATCTATTACCACTTAATACCAGAAGCATTATATTTACGTATATGTTTACTCTTAAAATATGCTTTAGCAATATTATCACATTTCTCTTCACTAGAAGATGATATAAACACAAGTTGTGTCTTTTTACTAAAGTATGTCTTTTTAATAATTTCCATAATTAGTTTAGTTGTTTAATTAATAGTTTCAGTTATAATAATATTACTATTTTCACAAACCGTAATACTATATTATGGAGATACACAATTAATTCAATTCAATTCCAAAAGCTGCTTCAGCTAAATAAATAACTGTATCAGCATCAACATCGATTTGACTTGAATTAATGTAATGTGTAATTTTATCTTTAGGACTCATATTTTGTACATCAAGAGCATTAAGTCCAGCTTCATAAACAAGATATTGATTTAAATCTTGTTGTTTGTCACTAATTGTCTTTTCCATAAGTTATTAATTTTTATGGTCTTTAGTACTTTGTTTGTAACCTTTAACGTAAGCTTTAATATATATCGCATTACAAACATCAACTATATAACGTGTAACACGACATTTATTATAAAACTCACATTTATCACAACGTATTTTACCACTAGAACGTTTAGCTCTAGTGGTAATAGATACTTTTTTATCAGTTCTTTTCATAAATTTTCTTTTTTAGGCTACTAATACTTTTAATAGCTTCTAGTTCATCACCTCTATTAATATAATATTCAATAGAAGTTAATTCTTCAAGTAAATCCTCTTTATCAAGAAGAATAGCAATTTTATTATTGATTAACATTGTAGTTCATCTTTATTGATTTCTGTTGTGTCATAATCAAAAATATCTTTAGCTGTTCCATCATAATTAAGAAATGAAATAGATGCAGAACCTTTATTAAAACTTTTAATTACAACAGGATATTTATATTCTTCATTTGGATAATTTTGTAAATCATAAGATTCTTTAGTATCATTTTCTATTTTAGAAAACTTTACTTTATCGTAAGTGATATCTGCATAAATACGACCACCAAAATTATCAATGTTATAAATATTATTAACAACAATATTTCTACGAGTTTCGTATTCTTCTTCAATAATTTTAATTAGTTTACTTATTGATACATTTTCTCTAGTTAAAATTTCATATTTATCAGATAGCATAAGTGCAATTCTATCAGATAAATCATTATCATTTAATTCATTAAGAGCAATTCTTAAATTTTCAAGATTAGATGATTGTATAAGAGCTTTAAAAACTTTATTATTCATAATATTAATTGTTTAAATAGTTATATGAATAGTGTTCAACGGAGGTTTATGACCACCCCCGTAAAAGGGATATGCAATCTATTCTCGCGAACCGACTGCATTAGATATGGGTTATTCAATTACAAGACCTCATTATTTATCATATTTACGTCCCATTTTGATTTGAATATCTTTAGGAATATAATACTTACGAAGTTCTCCTTTCTTATTCTTTGTATAATAATAGTAAGAACCTCTTCTAGATACAAACACTTTACAAACTTCACCTTTATTTGTTTTATAAGTGAAAGTTGTAATTGAATCTTTCCACTCTGTTTTAGCCTTTTTAGGAGCTTCAAACATTTGAGCATTACAAGCAATATTGATTGCCATAAATGCAATAAGAATCATAAACTTTTTCATAGTCGTTAATGTTTTTTTTTTGTTATTATTGTTTATACCACATTCTAAATTTGAATGTTTTATTTGATACAAGAGTTTCAATATTAATAATATCAATTGATGGTTGTGTATAACACCAAGCATTAATTTCATCAACTGAATTAAATACTTTAAAAGAAATCATAATTTATTCTTTATTTATTATATAGTTCTTTTAATTCTTGTTCAATAATATTAATTGAATCTAAAATAGCATTATCACATAGTGGTAAATCA
>JAZAUS010000087.1:0-2207 GCA_036342255.1 Bacilli bacterium | reverse complement strand
GTTATATATTATATAGAGCCAGCTTGTGGACCTGATACTGGATATACACAAATAACAGTATATGGAGAAAACTTCCCAGTTGGTTATTCCAATAATATAAAATGCTTATTTAATGGAAAAATTAAAACCAATGCCACTGTAATTAATTATAATGAATTAAAATGTGATTCACCACCTTTACCTACTTCACCAGGATCCGAAGAAAATGCGATTAATTCTTATGAATTAACTATTTTAGTTGGAGAAACAGAAGAAAGTGGTCCAGCCCAAACTTTTTATTATTATAAACATCCTATAATAAGTGGTATATCACCTATTATGGGTGGAATAGAAGGTGATACAACAGTAAAAATAATGGGAAGTGGCTTCGATCAACCCGGTGCTTGTAAAATAACAACAAGATTCGCTACTTATATTGCAAGACCTTTAAAAGTAGAAGATGATTATATTTTAGTAAAATCACCTAAAGCTAATTATACAGGAAGTGTTGTGGTTCAAGTATCTCTTAATGGACAACAATTCGAAAAAGATATAACATTTAATTATCGTGATCAACAAAATACTTTTTATTATTATAAATGTCCTATAATATCTGGTATACATCCTGATGAAGGACCTTCTGCTGGAGGAAATGATATTACTTTATATGGAGTCGGCTTTTTAGAGCCCTTCTTTGCATTAGATAAAGAAAATAATTTAAGAAATGATTTATATGGAGGAGATTTAGATAAAGATATCTTTTATCGTTTTGTAGATTTAGAAGAAGATGTAATAACTTATGGTGAAATTCAAAAAATTTCTTTGGAAGATGCTTCTTCTCAAAAAGTAATATTAAAATCCCCCTCTATTGTCAAAAGTTCTAATTATAGAGGAAGAAACAATATAAAGACAATGATCCAATTATCTTATGATGGAGAAAACTTTTGTGATTATGAAGATATTGTTTATACCTTTTTCAATTTACCAAATATTATTAATATAAAACCTAAATATGCTCCTTTGGAAACAAAGAATCAACAAATTGAAATAACCTTCGATAATTTAGATTGCAAAGGTAAAGATGATTGTTCCAAGGGAATTAAATGCCGATTTACATCAACAAAAGAAGGCTCAAATAAAGAATTTGTTTTAGATGGTCAATTTATTGAAAAAAATAAAGCTAAATGTAATACACCTAATGTAAATATTCCTGAAGAATTTAAAGTAGAAGCTTCTATAAATGGTGGTGATGATTACACCAATAATAATTTCAATTATACTTATTATGATCCATTCGTATTAAAAGTAGAACCACAAATGCTTAGAGATAAAGGTAACACTGAATTAAAAATATCAGGATATGGATTCGCTAATACAGGAGATAGTATGAAAGTACTTTTCGGTGATTCAGATAAAGAAACCTTAAATTGTGATTCAGGTAAATGTTTATCTTCCTCCGTTGAATATATAGATAGTACTAATTTAATTGCTGTTTCCCTTCCAAGAGAAAATGTAATAGATAAAACAACAGGACAAACTATAGCTCATTATAAAAAATTCCCAGTTGAAGTTGCTATATATAATGATGATTTCACAAATAATAAAGTAAGTGTATTTTATTATGAAGATCCTCGAATAATAAAAAATATTGATTCAGAAGAAGCCAAAGTATTGCATTTAACAGAATATTCAAAAGCTGTATTAAAAGATTCTTTAGTTGATTCTATTCCTTGTAATATAGATACATTTATTCCAATACCAGTTGATGGTACTCAAATTGAAAAAAATTTAGATGAAATTAATAATTATGCAAATTATACTTGTAAATTTGAAGTAAACGGAAAAGAAAAAATCACTAATGGTGTATTTACTAAATTCCCTTTGAATAATACTGTTCATAATTTATTCTTATGTCAATCACCTTTATTTGTTAATGAAGTATCAAAATCTGGTAAAATACATATATCATTAAATGGATATGACTTCAGTGATGATTATTATAGTATTGAATTTACTTCCCCAGTTAATATATATAAATTAGTCCCTTCATGTGGCCCTATTGAAGGAGGAACTAGAGTTAATATATATGGAACAGGATTCGAAGATAGTAAAAAAGCTGTATTTAAATGGGGTCCACAAAATTTAGTACCAATGAGTTCAAAAAGCTTTTTAGAAAATACTAATGAACAAACTTCTCAAGAAGTAATGTATTATATTCAACATATGGT
>JAZAUS010000086.1:0-2219 GCA_036342255.1 Bacilli bacterium | reverse complement strand
AGAAACATGCGGAGATAAACGTAATAGTTACTCTAAAACTGATAAAGATGCTACTTTTATGAGAATTAAAAGAGATTATATGGGTAATGATCAATTACTACCTGCATATAATCTTCAATTTGGAATATGTGATGAATATATAGCGGTAGCTGATATTAATCAGTATGCTTGCGATATGGATTGTTTTATTCCTTTAATGATGAAATATTATAAACAATATAAATGTTTCCCTAAATATCCTGTTGCTGATGCTGGTTATGGTTCTTTAAATAATTATATTTTTTGTAAAGAAAATAATATGGAATTATTTATGAAATTTGGTTCTTACAAAAAAGAAACTTCTGATATTAAATACCATAATGACCCTTTCAGACCAGTAAATTTTAAACATGATAGTAATGGAAATTTAATATGTCCTAATAATAAAAAATTTATATTTAAATTTAAAAGGGCAGTTAAAGGAAATAAATATGGTCGTAAGGAAGAAATTTATGAATGTGAAAATTGTTCTAACTGTCCTTTTAGAGATAAATGCTTTAAAGGTAAAACAGTTAATAGACAAATTAATATAAATCAGGAATTAACAGATTATCATAATGAAGTAATTAAAAACCTAGAATCAATTCATGGTGCCTTACTTAGAATGAATAGATCTATTCAAGCTGAAGGTACTTTTGGTATTCTTAAAGAAGATAAAAAATATAAAAGAATAGTAAGAAAAGGGTTAAAATCAGTAAACTTAGAAATTTTTATGATTTCTTGTGGATATAATTTAATGAAATATCATATGAAAAAGTATAGAACAGATTTGTGCTGTTAATAAAATAAGCTTAAAAAATTTTGAAAACTACGGTTTTCTTTTTCAGTATGCCCAAAACTGGGTATTTTTTATTATTTAAGTCTTTGGGTAAAAAGAAAAGAGCTGTAAGCTCTAAATCTCATTACTGAAATTTATTTCTTTACAGCTCCTTTGACTTTATTATCTATTCTTATGTGCTTTTACCTTTTCTTGGTATAGCATTTCATCAGCTTTTTTAATCGCATCAGAACTATTAGTAAAATCATTAAGTCTTGAATAACCCATAGATGCAGTTATTTCATATCCTAAATCATTAATTGAGGCTTTTAGATTCTCTTTTATTTCATTTGTTAGATTTGATATTTCATCTTCATTTTCAGTTCTATAAATAATAGTGAATTCATCTCCACCATATCTTGCTAAAAAGCATTTATACTTATCTAATACCTTTTTTAATCTATTAGAAAAATATATTAATGCCTTGTCACCCTCTAGGTGACCATTATTATCATTAATTAATTTAAATTTATCAATATCTACCATTAATATATAATATGTATGCTCACTTTCTTTAATATCATTTAGATATTTATTTAGCATCGCTCTATTATTAATACCAGTTAATTCATCAATAAATATATATGAATTCTGATTTTGAATATAAAAATAAACACAAACTATCAATGCGCCGAAGCAATAAATTGGAATCTCTGCAAATATTACCTGTAGGATTGAAACTATAAGAATTACAATAGGCCAAATAGTTAATATTCTAACTCGTTTCTTATTTAAATCATCCTTTATCTTTTTATATTCTTTAATTATTAATACCTCAGATGTAATAATATATGTAAATGGAAGAATAACTAATCCTAAAACAGTTAAATATCTATATATATCCTTTCTTGCAGGATTTAAGAATGTACAAATTATTATTGCTGCAAGAATTGATATTAATACAGGTATACCTAATGATAATCTTTTTTTATGATAATCGAAATTAGGATCTAGTGTGATAGTTACAAATGTTAACCAAGCTAAGGCAATAATATTAGAAGCACTATAATAAATTATTCTTGCTATTCTAATAAATATATCTGCATTAGGAATAATACCAAAATATGCAAATGACCATAATATATCACCTAAAAAATAAATAATTAAAAATAAAAACATTGTACTTAAGCATTTGGCAGATGTTCTTTTTCTATTTTTATTTTCAATAAATAATAACAATATCATAATAATAGAAATAGAATTACCAAAAACATACCCTATGTTTAATATTTCATTTGAAGACATATTAACAAAATCCATATAACCACCCCCTTGATTAATTCAATTTTAGCATTATATATATTTTTTGTCCATAATATAGCCACTATATAAATTATATAAAAGTGTACATATTTACACCATT
>JAZAUS010000085.1:0-2269 GCA_036342255.1 Bacilli bacterium | reverse complement strand
CTTTGCTGAATTTATGAATTATTTTACCATTCACCGAGCTCATTGCATCAAATAATTCTGTCTCTGATTTTTTATCAACATATTTCCCTCTTCTTATTTTCCTTACATCAAAAGGTGTACCCAAACTAAGATTAGGTAATTCGAAATTTTCTAAAGGACCTCTATAAATTCTTCTGTAATGTTTAGTAATTTCTGAAGGTTTTGTTCCTTTTTCATATTTGAGCATATATCCTACTTTGAAATATAATTGTTCATCAGGTACTCTATTTGGATCTTCAATTAATAATTCTTTCTGAACTTTTTCTTCTCCATCTTTAATATCGCGTTCATCCACAGCATATCCAGGTATATGAAAATTCATTGGCGAGGGTAAGATAACAAAATTATTAGGGTCATCTAAAGCTCCTTTTAAAACATTCCAATCCATTTCAACTCTATTAGGAAATATGGTGAATGTTACATTTTTTGTTTTTATTTCGTTTATATTTACTTGTTGTCCATTTGTTTTTTCATCAGTAAATTTATTATCATCATCTTCTAAGAAACGTTCTCTTTCATCATCTAAATCTACACTTGATTTATGACTAAGTCCACCTGAGACATTTGATGTACTTAATGCATCTTCACTTTTATTTGAATTTGTATTAGTATTAGTATTAATTGTATTATTTTCATTGCTCTCATTATTAATATTATTTATATTATCTTCAGGGCCTAATTTGTCATCCTCATTTTTTTCTTTCATTCCTTCTCCCAATAAATTATTATTATTGATATTCTCATTCTTAATAATATTTGTATTGATAATATTTGTATTAATATTGTCATTACTTTCATTAGTATTTATGAGATTAGAATTAGTATTAATAATATTAGTATTGGTATCTATAATATTCGGATTAGAATCTATAAGATTAGTGTTAGTATTTATAAGATTATTATTACCAAAATTCATATTTTTGAAATCTATATTAAGCATACGAAATAATCCAGTTCCTAATGATTTCATTCCCAAATCTGCTCTTGAATTATCAATATCTTCTTGTACTTGTAATCTTGTTTGTTTTATAATTTTTTTTAAATTTAAAGTAAAAACTCCGAGTAAAGAATTTGCCATTCCACTCAAGATATTATCATATACTTCACATTGTAATTCAGGCAAAAATTCATCTTGTATTGGTAATTTAGTTTCAAATTGTATTAAAGTATTAATAGTAGGATTTTCACCTCCACTTACTGGTATGGTTTTAACTGGTTCATGGTCATCTTCTGGTTTTCCAGTGACATTGACCGAATTTAAATCGAATTTAATAAAAGGCTTTTTAACTGATATTAATCCCAAAGGTCTTAATTCTCTAAGACCTAAAACATTTATTTCAAAATTATATAACTGTGTTTTAGGTAAAAAGTTTATTTTATTATATAAATCTTGTCCTTTTAATTTTATTGTTTGATCAAAGAGATAAAATGCCATTAATATTTTACCTTGTTGTTTATTAGATTTAGGTAAATATAAATCATGCCATTTTGGCTTTATTAATTCAAAGCTATTCACACTGAAATGAGTATTACTTAACCAGATATAATTATATCCTAAAGGAACGTCTTTCAATACTTTATTTTTATCCCAGACATTTAATGAAAATACAGGCCAAGTTCTTTGGTCTTTTATATCCATATAAACTTGTTCATATTCTAATAATTCATTCCAAACACCATTCATTGTATTATGCTTAGCAGTTGTACTTAATTCTTTATTTCCTAAAGATAAAGTTACATATGGATCACTTGTTCCATTACTTTCCGCAGCAATTAAATCTTTGCTCATATATACTACAGCAATAATTTTATAATATTTCATAAAACTGCTCTGTTCACCGAAAAAAGCAGAATTTTCCAAGGAAGCAAGTTGGAATTGTCCTCCTTTGTCGAATTCTTTAGTATCTGGTGGTTTATCAATTTTAGTATTAAATAAACATATTTTGCATTTTAAAAGACCACTTTCTTTCATAGTTTGAACTTTATTTATTACAGGATCAGGAAGAAGTTTTATATATAATACATCTTGGCTTAGATAAAATTCTTCACATTTTATTCTTTGGAAACAGACATGTTTTAAATCCTCTTTTTTTGTGGTATCTACAAGATATATAAATAAATCAGGAAGAGAACTTTTCTCAGGATTTATAGTTTGAAATTTAAGTTTTATTGTTTCATTAAAATCTATTGAAAAATTCGCTGATTCTTTTTTATTAGTTTCACATACATT
>JAZAUS010000084.1:0-2271 GCA_036342255.1 Bacilli bacterium | reverse complement strand
TTTTGATTTCCAAAATATTTATATATATCCACTTCAAAAGGATTTAATTCATTATAAGAAGGGTTTGTTCCATCGTTACTATATGTAACATATCTAAATCCGCTATTCTTAGGGATTTCTATCTTTATAGTAGAATTATCAAAATGCTAAAAAACTGTTGAAAGAGGTACTGTGGCATAATAATTTAAATTATTTATTACAGTAGTACCTTTTATAATATTGGCAAGATTTCCATCTTGACCACTATTTTTCATATCTTGAACTTCAAAAGTACCAGTATTATCTACTATAGCAGTTTTACTACTTGGATCTATTTCCGCTAAATTAGACCAGTGTCCTGAACCTATTTTATTAATTAAAATATCCCAACTAACATTATTAGGATTAATCTGTTTTTGCTAAACTCCATTATACCAGATATGAGGAGTTATTGTAATTTTCTTATCATCATCATCTATATATTCACCGTTAGCGTTAAAATATAAAACATCTTTTTCTGGAGTTATTTTAAATTGATACTTAGTTCCATTTGTACCATTTCCACCCTACTTATTAAAAGTAAAATTAGTTTTAGTAGTAAAAGTTTGATCATTATATTGTAAAATTAAATATATATCATTATTACTATTACTAACATTATACTTATTAGAAACATCAAAAGATAAAGTAGGTTGTCCTTTTATATATAAATAATCACCATCATTGTCTGTATTTGTTTCTATCATTGTATTTTTTAAAGGAATCTTCCATGTAGGAATTGCAAAGTTTAATTCCTATTCTTTAATCGGAACTCCATTATAAGATAACGTGTAAGATAAATCAGAAATATTATATGGCTAATCTATTGCGGCGCTCTGTAATGACATACCATTCTAGTCATATAAAAATACCTGGTCTCCATTATTTATAACTAGATTATATCCTGATAGGGAGGCTGCCTAATTATAAATAACAATTTTACCAACGCCAATTAAATTATTATTTTCATTAAAACATGAACAATAAAAAGTAGTATAATCTATTATCTTATATAAATTAAGATTATAAATCGTATTCCCTTTTACTCGTTGACTATTCTCAAAATTTGAAACCGCTTCTTTTAATTGCTAATACTTTTGTAAATAAGTTAAATCCTCTTCAGAAATAGTAGTATTCCAATAAACTTCAGAATTTGAATTTACAATCTCCTATATATCTTTCATCTATTGTAATTTATTATAATACTAACTCATATCAGTATCATTTAAATCCTAATTGACATTTTGACTATTAATAGACTTCCATTGATACTTAATATTTAATTCATCATTTATTTCTTCTCCATCTTTAAAAACACGACAAATTAAATTCGGGTGTCCAGTAGAATAAGCAAAATTAACTCCCTACGTTGATTCTATTGAAACTTCGTACTAAGCACCATAGTTATATATAGTAAATTCTTTTGAAAAAGTTTTATTATCGTAAACAGCTACACATTTAAATAAATTTTTTTGATTATATTGAACCATACTTAACGGAATATTAATAGATGGGGTAGATAATTTTTCAGGATTAATACATTTCCATCCACTCCCACCATATTTCAAATAATCTTCATGAGTAGATGTTATACGAGGATCTGCTTTAAACCAATATATTTCTACATTCTGTCTATTTAAATCTACTAATTTTCCTTTAGCTCTAATATTTGCAATAATAGGTCTTACTGTACTTTCATTCGCTTCTGAGCTTTCTGTAAAAGTATACCCATATGGAGCCTGAAGAACAATTCCTACCGTAGCTTTTTCTGCATCTGATAATTTATAACTACCATTTATTGAGATATTAGATAAAAATATATCAGTTTCTTTTCCTTCTTCTTGTAGCGGGAACCCCTAAACAAAGCTTGAAACACTTTTTACTTTTACAAAGTTATTTCCATCAAGAGGATAAGATACTTCTTGAGTCATTGCGGTTATATAATTATAAGGATTTCCAGTGAAATTATTACTATCAAAGTAATAATCCTGTTCTTCCTCAATTCCAGTAGCATTATTTCTTATAATCAATGTTATTTTTAATCCATACCGACCGCCTTGTCTTTGTTGCACATCTAAATTAGTTCTTACTTTACCTTTTATTTTTAAAAAATTAGCATTACGTATCTAATTCTAAATGGCTTTTGTAAATTCAACTTCATCTAATATAGATTCTTTAGTTTCATAAGAAGATAACTCAATTTTTAAATCAGTCTATAAAAGATTTTTAGTTGTATCAAAAGTATCTTCTTGA
>JAZAUS010000083.1:0-2339 GCA_036342255.1 Bacilli bacterium | reverse complement strand
TATACAATATCTAAAAAACAATTTATACGTGATAAAGAACACTTGAGTGAGTTACAAGATGAATATTGTGAATATCTAAATATGTGTGGATTTGCTTTAGAAAGAGGAACTAAACATAGTGATAGAGAGCATATTAATATTAAAGAGTTTAAGAAACTAACTAAATCATTAACTAATGAACTAGATTTAAAAGATGATAAGTTATCAAAATCAATTAATGAATTAGAAGAAAAAATGAAATCAAATAAAACAATTATGTTTGATAAAGAATCTGTTAAAGTTAAGAAAGAAACTTTTGATAGTATGAATAAAGTTGTAGAAGAAGCAAAGAAAGTTAAAGATTTAAAACCTAAACTAAATAATGCTTATAAGAACCTTAAAGAGGTAACAAATGATTATTCAAAAATACATCAACAAAATATGAAACTAGAAGATGAAAATAGAAATTTAAAATATGAAAATACCAATTTAAGATATAAAGCATTTACTTTATCTAATACAATTGATACATTAAAAAATGTTATCAATAAAATGGCTAATTTTGTATATCATTTAGTAGCTGATGGATTAATACCTAGACATAAAGAAGATGAATTTAATGATGAATTTGAAGAGTTTATTAGTGGCAAAAAGAAGAATAAGGACAAAGACGACAGTCTTGTTCTTTAGACTATCTTTCTGACAAGATAGTAACACACTACGATATTGGTAGAACCAATATCAGTGTGCCAAGGAAATTCTCCCTTTGGAATCCCCTTTTAAGCACCAGTACTACAAACTAACGTAAGTAGTAAAGGTGCCTTTTTTATTTCAACATTTAGTTTTATAAAAAAGAAAAATACTATCGCCACTTTCATTACTTCGTAACAAAACGTGCCACGTATTTTTTATAATCGGAAAATAGTAATTTTACGAACAGTTAGAAGATTGAAAATTATGATATAATTATATATGGGAGTGATTATCTATGAAAATAAAATCACTATATGTGTGTGTTAATGATATGAAAAGAGCAATTAATTTTTATACTAACTTTTTTGAAGTGAAGCCAGTTAAGGAAGATAATGTTTATAGTGTTTTTGATATAAATGGGTTTAGGTATGGTTTATTTGCTTATAAAGAAATGAATGAAGAACATTCTTTTGGTAGTAATTGTCTACCAAGCATAGAGGTAGATGACATAAAAATATTAAAAGAAAAAATATCCCATTTAGAAATATGTTTTCCTTTAACTAAGATTGGAAATAATTGGGTTTGTGAATTTGTGGATAGTGAAGGAAATCATATAGAGTTAACAGCACCAATTGTTTGATCGAAAAATTTTTGTTTTTACGAACAATCGTAAGATTAAGATATTAGGAATGAAAGTTCCTTTTATTTGTGATATAATATAGATATATTAATAGTGATTTGCTAATAAGGAAACTTAAAGTTGCGAAGAAAATTACAGTTGCAAAATGTAGTTGGTAGAAAAACTTTGAGTGCTACCACATAATAGAGTTATACATTGGGAGGTGTATAATATGTTTTTTGGAGAGAATCTTCAAATATTAAGAAAAAGAGATAATTTATCGCAAGAAGATCTTGCAGATAAATTACAAGTTTCAAGACAAGCAGTTAGTAAATGGGAAAGTGGTTCTGGATTTCCTGAAACTGAAAAAATAATAGCTATTTGTGAAGTATTTAAATGTAGTATGGATGAATTAGTTAAAGGTAAAATATCATTAGATGTTAAATCTGAAAAAGAAGAATATGAAAGAATAATGAATAAACAAATATATGGGTCTATGTTAGGTGTAGCTATTATTTTGCTAGGTGTAACTATAATGATGATTTTAATGGGTTTAGCTCCAGCTGGTGAATTAGAAGAAAGATATTCAATGTTTGGTATAATATCTGTTTTAATTGCTGTAGCAGTCGCAGTACCAACATTTATAATCACAGGAAATGAAGCGGAAAACTTTAAAAAAAATAATATTAAAATTACAAATATGTATACTGATAAAGAATTAGAAAATATAAAAAGAAAAACAACAATTATTAAAGCTATTGGAATTTTTATTATATTAGTAGGTACAATAATAATGTTTTTAACAATGGCTCTTAATATTTTTGGAGAAAGAACACAATTATCAGTTGCTTGTTTATTAGGATGCATAACAATAGCTATTCCATTTTTAATATATGCTGGTCAAAACGAAGAAAAAGTTGATATTGAGAAATATAATCTAGGCCAAACCAAAGAAGCTAAAAAGAATCAACAATTAATTGGAAAGATATGTGGAACTATAATGCTTGTCGCAACTATTATTTTCTTAATATGGAGTTTCACAACAAAC
>JAZAUS010000082.1:0-2404 GCA_036342255.1 Bacilli bacterium | reverse complement strand
CGCATGTGGTTATAATTATTCTTTAGCTATAACAAGAGATGATTCTTTATTATATGGTTGGGGTGAAAACAAATTAGGACAATTAGGTCTTGGAAATAATAGACAAATCATAGATCAACCAACATTAATTAATATAATAGATCAATATGGTGGTCAAGAGGGTTCTACTTTATCAGAAGCTTTAGTTAATAATAAGTCAGATAGAATATATACACAAAAACCTCTCAAAAGTTGTTATGTATCAGCAGGATATTCACATACTTGCGTTGTTACAGAAAAAGGTCCTGTCACTTTTGGTCTTAATATATATGGTCAATTAGGGACTGGAAATACTAATACTTCCTATGAACCTAAACTTATAGAAAAAGATGAAAAAGGAGAATATATTGAAAAAATAGTTAAAAGTGCATGTAGTACTAGTGGAACTTTTCTTATATCAGAAACAGGAAAATTATATACCTGCGGTACAGGTGATATTGGACATGGTGATTTAGGTATGGTAAAATTACCTAAGATAGTATCAGGACAAAGATTATATAGTCATGTATATTGCAACGATACCAGTGTTGTTGCTTTTGGTCCTTTGAGAATATTATCTGTTTCGCCAAATTGTGGTCCAGCGACTGGAAATACTATTTTATCTATATTAGGTACAGCATTTAAAGGTCTACAAAAATTAAGTGTGAGATTTTTATTTGGTGGTATATCAAGAGATGTAAGAGGAAATTTCGATAAATTATCAAGAACAATATTTGTTAATACTCCAAATTTCTTAGAATTTGCACCAACAATGGAATTACCTTGTGAATGTACAATACAAGTAACTTTCGATGGCCATTTCTTTACAGAATATCCAGAAAAATTCTTAATTTATCCAAATAATATAAAAGCTAATTCAATAGAGCCAAAATGTGGTCCTATAGCTGGTAATACTCCACTTCAAATTAAAATTAATCTTAAAAATATTCCACAAAAATATTTATTTAGTTTAACTGTTGGATTCCAAGCTAGAACTATTACTGTGGAGCAAGCTAATAAAAGATTTAAAGGAAAAAGTAAAAGCAATAGTGAAAGTATCGCCGAAGATTCTAAAGTTATATCTGAGAATCAAAATAATCAAAATAGTAATAACCAAAATACTTTACAAAATATAACCACAAAAGAAGGTCAAATAATAAATCCAATGGATATAGAAAATCTCGAATCTCAATTAGATCAACCAAATTGGATTTGTTGTTTCGCGACATATGATATGGATAATAATTTATTAACCTGTAATATTCCAAAAATTGAAAATTATAATTCATTACAACCAGAATATAATGTAGATATAGCAATCAATGGTCAACAATTCTCAGGATATCCAAGCGTATATCGATTTTATAATATATATATTGATAAAATGACTCCAGATATATCAACACCAGAAGGTGATTTACCTTTAACTATTATAGGTTCTGATTTATTCGATTCTCAAAATAAAAAAGCGAGAATAATATCGGATATAGGCAAAAAAAATGTCGAAATAAATTGGGATAGATCTAATAAGACAATGATAGTCCAAGCATTACCATTAAATCAAATAACAAACGACGAAAAAATATTAAATATCGAAAAAATGCAAGATTTATATAATAACTATTCATTCGATGTTATGATATCAATGAATGGTACTCAGTGGCTCAAAGCAGGTTCATATCGTTATTATAAACCAAAAGTAACAAAATTATTATATATAAAATTTAACGAGACTGATACTTTAGAAATGAGACAAAAATCAATAGAAGAAGCCGGACCTTTATCAGAATATGAAAAAATGTATCTAGGTATGATGGAACCTCCCACAGAAAAAAAGGCTTTAGCCGAATATGAAAAAAATTCAAAAGAGGATGATGATATGATAAAAACTCAACACAAAGCACCTTATAATGGTTTAGCTTTATATGGTGAATACTTTCCTAATTTGCAAGATATGAAAATTAAATTTTGGACTGGAACTGGTGAAGATTTGAGTGAAATTGAAACAGAATTATATTATAAAAATGAAAATAAATTGGCTTGTATTGTTAAAGAATTACCGGATTTAACTGCGGGTGAATATGAAGTTAGTATGGGTATTAGTATTAATGGAATTCAGTGGACTAATGTTGAACAAAAAATTTTATATATGGCACCTGAAGAAGGATTGTCTTTTGATGATATTATTAAACTTGATTCGGCTAATGATAAAAATAAAAAGAAAGGAAAAAAATAAAATAATTGAATAATAATTTTATATAAACATTTAAATATATTATTATTTTATTTATTTTTTAAATATTTTTGATATTAATTAAATTTTGTTGTTTAATTCTTCTTTGGGGATTGGGGATTGGGGATTGGGGATTGGGGATTGGGGATTGGG
>JAZAUS010000081.1:0-2427 GCA_036342255.1 Bacilli bacterium | reverse complement strand
TAAAGGATTCTTGGAGAACTCTAATTTATGCGAGTATGTTTCTGGACACGCTCAAGCCGCTGGTATTTCCTTCCCAGAGGCAAAAATAGGTAATCTTTTAAACTACGCTAATACAGAATTAAAAGAAGTTGATTTTAATGAAGGTTACTATGAAGTTAATTTTGTACGTTGCGCTGCTGATGAAGATTTAAAAGATATGATTATGAAAATTGGAAAATATCCAGAGATCTGGGGGCAACGGAATCCAGAACCTTTAATTAATATTAAAGACATTAATATTACACAAGATGATATACAAATTATGGGGAAAAATTTAGACAGTGTAAAAATTAATAAATTTGGCATATCATATATTAAATTTCATGCAAAAGACTTTATTGAAGAGCTTAAACAACATAATGATATAAAATTAGAAATTGTTGGTAAAGCTAATATTAATACGTGGGGTGGTTTTACCACCGGGCAAATTTTTATAGAAAGTTATCAAATTACAGATGGTTATTTAGCATTTTAACTCATTTTATTATATCTAATGGGCTGGTTTTCCACTTATAATAGAATAAATATAAAGGAGGAAATAAAAATGAGTTATTCAGTATATATCCATACTAATTTAATTAATCAAAAACAATATGTGGGTATTACTTGTCAACCTTGTGTAAATCGATGGGGCATAGATGGAAGAGGATATAAAAAACAATCTAAATTTTTTAATGATATACAAAAATATGGTTGGAATAATTTTAAACATGAAATACTTTATACCAATTTATCAAAAGAAAAAGCATTAGAAAAAGAAACACAATTAATTAAAGAATTAGATACCATAAAAAATGGATATAATACATCTTATTCAGGAAATGTGGCTTCAAAAAGAATATTGTGTAAAACTACCAATACGATTTTTGAAAGTGCCAGTGACGCGGCACAATATGCAAACATTGACCTCTCCACATTATCTCATTGTCTTAGTGGAGATTGGGACACTTGTGGAAATTTTAATGGAAACAAATTAGAGTGGGAATATGTAGATTTTCCAGAGCTTAATGAAAAAGCAAAAATAAAAAAACAAGAACGAAAAGAAAAAAGAGAAGCAGAATATAATAATGAAATAGCTCAAAAAATTATAGAAGAATATAAAAATGGAGAATCTATTCGTACTTTATATAAAAAATATGGTTATAGTAGAGAACGAATAAAATATTTATTAGAGTTTCATAACATACAAGTTTTGTCTTCTGAACAAAGGTGTAGAAAAAGTGTGTGTAAAGTAGATGATAATGAGAATATTCTTGATACCTATAATTCGATTGCAGATGCACTTCGTTCGTTAGGAATAAATCCTAATAATACCGGTAGAATTAAAAAGGCTTGTGAAGAAAAGTGGAGAAAAGTGAAAGGTTTTCATTGGCGATGGGCACAAGAAGTATTAAATAATGAATAAAATAAAATATAAATATGTAAGTTATAGTGAGGTATTGGATGGACAATATGGATTTTAAAATAAATTCTGTCAATACTATTAATATAGAAAAAACTAATGGGGATATTATTGAAGGCATAATAGAGTTTTATCCATCCGAAGGTATAATTTGTACAATAACTATTCCGGATATTTTAGAAGGTGAAAAGAAATGAAAGGAATTATATGGTACAAAACTAGACAAAAAGGAATCAAATGTTTTAATAAAATAATTAATAGTTATAATGTACAAAAAATAAAGATTATTAAAACATTTAATTCTTGCTCCTATGATATTGTGATTTTCTCTAATAAAGATATATGGAGAATGATAAAGGCATCATACAAAAAAGGAATTGGTTATAATATACCACCAAGTAATTTAGCATATGTAGAAAAAGGGATAGAACGGGAATTTATTAAAGAAATTATAATGCCAACAGTAGAAAAAGCTAAGCCCTATAATGGATATAATTTTTTTGATTAAAAAATATTAAAAGTAATAACAGATAAAAAATAACTTTAAGATGTTGAGCATTTATGTGCGCTAAAGAAACTTGATTTTAAGCTATATTTATGTTATAATATATATAGAATAATGAAGGTAGGTGATGCCGTATTCCAGAAGAAGAAATCTTATATCCAGGTAGTGTCCATAATCATACTGACTACTCAAATTTTAGGCTAAGGGATTCGACGAATACAGTTAAAACATTGATTGACCAAGCTATTAAACTTGGTCATGAAGTTGTTGCTATAACAGAACACGAAACAATAGCATCAGCTATAGACGCAGAAAACTATTATAATAAAATAAAAAAAGATAATCCTAATTTTAAAGTAATTTTAGGTAATGAGATTTATTTGTGCCGTAATGGATTAAATCCTCGTAATTATGATACATCACAAGATAAATGGTATCACTTTATTTTATTAGCTAAAGACGAAATTGGTCATAAGCAAAT
>JAZAUS010000080.1:0-2437 GCA_036342255.1 Bacilli bacterium | reverse complement strand
TCTACATATAAATTAAATAAATCATCTGAATAACCATCATATCTTTCAGCAAATGAATATTTTGTATTTATAATACTATTAAGAATATGTTTTTCTTTTTCTGTCTGATTTAAGGCTCTTGCTGATTTATTATCTAATCTTCTTAACTGACTATAAGCATAACCACCAAAAGAATGAACAACGACTTTAGATAAAAAGATTTCTCTCATATCTAATAATTGCTGTCCAATATCAGTAATTTTAATATAATGCTCTGGCTTTAAGCCTAATATTTCAATAGTATTAGGATTTGAATTACTTAATAAATCAATCATCTTATTAAAAGAATAAATAGTAGTATCTGTTTTTACATCTACTACTTGTTCAAAATCAGTTCCTAATAAGATTTCTTCTTCAGAATTAATAGCAATACCTCTAATATCTGTATCAGATGTTGCAATATTAGTTCCATAGGCTTTTGAGCCACCTAATCCTAATAAAATGATATTTTCTCCTAAATGCTCATTTTCTTCTATAAATTTATAATCTTTATTATTAATTATTTCTGAATATTTCATAAAATCCCCTTTATATATATTAAATCTCTGTTCCAGTTATACACCAAAACAGAGATTTTACTAATTGTCTATATTAAATTTCTTCATCTTCGATAATAGCTGATTTGATTATCCATCCTTCCCAAGTCATCTTCTGAAGAACTTCTGTTCTATACTTCTTAACAGCTTCTCGTAGTTCTTCTTCTGTATCAAAAGGATTTACATAGTTGTGGCAACCACATTTAGGTCCCATACCAAAATACTGGGATACTGGATTAGTAATCTTTATACCACAACAAAGGCAATACTGCATTGTTTCTCCAACAACATCTCCGTGTGCCTTTACATAAATCATACCCGGAGTTTCTTTTGTCTGTTCGTCTATTATCATAGTACGGAGTGGCATAGGAACATTATTATTTCGAGTAGCCATAAAATCAAACTCAGGAGTAGCTTTTTTTGTCATATACTTCTTAACAGTAATCTTCCTCATAATGATACCTCCAAATATCTTTATTTCTATCTCTGTGATATTATTGTATCAAATTGAGGTAATAAGTTAAATAGATTTTTTAATTATTTTTTATATAGGATTAACTTAATTCTTTTACCACAACACGGACAATAATTTATAGCATATATTCCATCTTTATATGCTGATAAATCATATTTACAATGTGGACATTGATTATCTAATAAATATATTAGTCCACAAAATGATAAAGCAAATACTGTGACAATAACAATAATTATACCCATAGTTATGGAATTAGTAATAATACACATAACTAATAATATACTGGAAACAATATATATAAAGCGTATCAAAAATTCTATTATTATGTCACTCATAGATAATTTACTCCTTTATGGTTTCTTCTGTAGATTCTTCCTTTGAAGTTTCTTTTTCAGTATTATTATCTTTTTCTTCTTGATTGTCAATAGATTTTTTTGTTATTGTTGCTTTTTTATGTTTATGATTTATTTTTTCTTTCTTTTCTTTTGTATCACTCTTTTTATCTTCTTCAGATTCTTCCTTTTTAGGTTCTTCTTTTACTTCTTGAACCTTTTGTACTGTTTGCATTTCTGCTATATATTCATCATTTAATTTATCTTCATTATCAATATCTCTGATTTTATATTCAATTAATAATTCATCATTATCATTATCTTTTCTATTATCAGCTTTATTATTTAATTCCATAAGTTTTTTATTCATCCAATTACGCTTTAATATTTCAAGAATAACAACATCTTTATATTGACCATTATAATATGCTGCTTCGTGTAATCTACCACATTCAATATATCCAGCGTTTAAGAAACAATTTAAGGCTGCTTTATTATCAAAATGTAAGTTTATTTCAATTCTATGTGCGTTTAATTCTTCAAAAGCAAACTTATTCATAAGTAATATTGTTTCTGTTCCATATCCTTTTCTCCATTTAGATGTTTCACCAATAAGGATATATAATCTTGCTGTTTTGTCACCCTTTTTTAATTTACAAGAACAAATACCTAAAAGAATTCGTGTATCCTTTTCTACAATACTCCAAAACTGTTCTTCATCTGTTTTTTCAGAATTTGCCCAATTATACATTTGCTCAAAAGATGTGGTTTGTCCACATTTTCCTATATAATTAGTAAATCTAGTATCATTTACCCATTTGGTATATAATGATACGGATTTTGTATCATTTCGTAATACTACTAAATCTACTTTTTCTCCCGATATTCGTACAAATTCGGTTATTGTTTTTTCCATCATAAAATAAAACCTCCTTATTTTATAGAGAGGGAAAAAATTCCCTCTCATTTATTATTCTTCTTTTTTATTATTAAACTTTAATTTGATTTTATTATTATTTTGTGATTTATCTACATTAAGTTTAATTTTTGGT
>JAZAUS010000079.1:0-2451 GCA_036342255.1 Bacilli bacterium | reverse complement strand
TATACCTTTCATAAAATTAGTTTCTTTTTGTGATTATAATTATATTATAGATAAAAATAAAAATAAATAGATTTTTTAGCAAAATAAAAAATATTTCCCCCTTTCACTAAAAAATGAAAAGAGGAAATATAGTAAAGGAGATTATATGTTATCCATAATAATTTTAACAAACTTTGTAGAAATACCATCAATTTCGTGTAAATCCTTACCATCTTGGATATACTTAATGGTCTTTTCTTTTGTATCAAGTCCGTTTCTACATAATAGACAAATAACTCTTGTTGGTAGATTATTATCCCAACCAGTTTTAATATAAAGTGAGTTTAGATGTAAATATTGATTATATACTTGTCCAACATAACTGGACGATAAATTTAATATTTGTGCTATATCTTTATAAGCGTATCCTTGTTCTCGTAACGAGGCTATTTGTTCAGCATATTTATTCATATAATCCCTCTCTCTCCATTAAGTATTTTTAAACTTTTCTTTTAATTCTGCATATCTTTTATTTGTAGAATCAATAGTGGCTTTTAGTTTTAAGTATTCTACATAATCATCTTCATCTTTTTCTTTTTCTAAATAATCATCATATTTTTCTACCAGATTACAAATTAAATCATCAAACCATTTACAATTAATATCTTGGAGTTTATCAATATTATCAAAATATATTTCAAAATCGTCATCTTCGTTATATCCATAGCAATCATTAAATTCTACTTTAATTGTTTTATCGTCATTGATATATACCCTATATAGAAGTTGTTTAGCAAAATCTGATACATCTCTATAATTTTGAAAATCACGCTCTCCACGAATACAATAATAAATACAATAACTATATATATTTAATAATAAATATCGTAAGCCAGTATCATAAAATACCTTAGATATTGCATCAATATTACATAACTTATAATACAACTGCGTAGAGTCGTCACTAAAAAGTGGACAATCCATATATTTAGGAAGTATCTCGGTCATTTGTTCTATCATATGAAGAACAATAAATCTAACTTTATTAGTATATTCCATCTTTTTCTTTGATAACTGTTTAATTTCATTATTATAATCAATAATAGTATTTATAGTGGTTTCTAATTCTTTAGTTTCTTTAATAATGTCCATTTATTTCTCCTTTTAATCACAACCCTTTCTTTGATTGCATATACTACACATAGTTTGATAATTTTCTAATTTACTTTTACCACCCTTTGATTTAGGAATAATATGGTCTTTAGTAAATAAGATTTCTTTTCCATCTTTTATACCATATAGGTTTAAGTGATACCTATTTTGGTCTTTATATTTCTCTAAAGCAAAATATTCTGCCTTTAATCCACATTTACAACAAGTACATCCATAAGTCATAAATAATTTATATCTTTGTGAATTAGTATGTACTTTTTCTCCATCAATAATTGCATAATCACAATTTGTTTTTGTACAAGTTTTTAATATCTTAAATATATCTTTTATTGGGAAAATATTCTTTCTCTGTAACCCTTTCTGCATAGGCATTTCCTTTACTTTTCTTTATATACTGGTATTGGCATCCAAGCAATAGCACATCCATCTCTTAAATCTGGAGCATAACCCTCGTCTATATATTCATTGTCAGATACCCACCAATCGCCATAAAGTTTCTCATTATCTTCACCAAGTATATATGGTACTCTCATTTCTGTTGTATAATTATCTCCGTCAAAAGTCAAGACTAACTTTCCATATTTAGGTAATTTATCTGAACATAATATCCATTTATTACCTAATTCTTTATCGTGTCCATCGAACTTTTTTATAAGTTCTTGATATTCTTCTTCAGATATGTGTTGTTTATATCTTAATTTAGATAATTTAGCCCTTAAACTATTTGGCATATTTTACCACCCTTTCATTACCATTAAACTTTATTTGCTAATGTTTCAGTATTTTATTCAAATTTAAATATAGCGTATCCATATCTACAACATCCAAATACACTAACATTTATTTGGTCAACATACATATGCCCCCACCAATCCATATCAAAACCATTTTCATCATCTATTTCCATATCAAATATATCTTCAAAATATCCTGGATATATGTTATTTATTCGTACATATCCACTTTTCTTATGTGCTAATTCTGTTAGTGCTTTTTTAATATCATCATCTGTGCAAGTGCGATAATCTAATACCATATTTACTTCTCCTTTATGATTTTTTCCTCTTTAACATTTCTTATTCTTCACTCTCTGCCTTGTATGGTGAGTTCCACCATTCTTTACTAAATTTCATTTTAGTGCCGAACCCAAAATCGCCATTTTTGCGTGGTTTGTGAATATATAAAAATACTTCATAACCAACAAGTATATCTCCATTGGATATTGTTTTTACAATTTCTTCTTTTACTTCTGCACTTGGAAACAACGCTTTTATCATATCTCCGTTAGTGACAGTTCCT
>JAZAUS010000078.1:0-2459 GCA_036342255.1 Bacilli bacterium | reverse complement strand
TGCTAAAGTATTTGTAAGACATATTGGTATAGAGGAAGAATATTATCCAAATGTTGAAGATGAATTTAAATTGGAATTTAATAGTGAGACTAATATGTTAACAATTAATCAACCTATAGCAGATGAGGAAATTAAATATACTATATATATTGATCATAGGGGCAATCTTTCCAAACAAAAGTTCAGTTTATGCTCCATTGCTGAAAAAAGTAAATTGGCTCCTTATACACAAACAATAACATCAAAAAATGAAAAAGTCGAAGTCAAAATTGACTTTAGTTCTGATGATTTAAAAGATTATAAAGATTATGATATGGTGGTTTTAGCTGAACAAGTTAATTTCGGAAAATTAATGATTTTATCAGATATATTACAAGAAAAACCAAAAGGAAATGAAGGAAGTAATACTGAATTAATTATTATTATTGTTGTATTAACTGTAGTTGCCATTTGTGGAGGATTTGTAATATTTTTCTGTTTGAAAAAATATAAGAGTTCACCTAATAGTAAAAAATTAGATGCTAAACAAACTTCTCTTGCTATGGTTGATAATGACCAAGAAAAAATGATAACTAGTACTGCTTCGGAAAAACCTGAATAAATTGAAAAGTAATTTAATTATGATTAATTACTTAATTGAAATAGTTTATTAAATAAATAAGTTAAATCATAAATATTATTAATTAATTATTAGAGAAAATAATATTAATTTAATATTTAATTGTTAGTTATTTAATTATAAATTTAATAAATAAATTAACTCTAAAATAATACCCTTAATCATTCTTTTCAGTAGCAGTACTCATTATCATCTTTTCATTCTCATTATCAACCATAGCAAGAGATGTTTGTTTAGCATCCAATTTTTTACTATTTGGTTTATTTTTATATCTCTTCAAGCATATAAACACAATAATTCCTCCACAAATAAGAATCACAGTAAGAACAACTATAATAATTATCAATTCAGTTTTAGTTTCATTGTCCCCATCACCACCTTTAGGTAAATTTCCTTGGATAAGGTTAGATAAAATCATTAATTTTCCATTATTAATTTGAGTTGCTAAAACTAGCATATCATAATTAGTAAAATCTTTTAATTCGTTAGAATTAAAGTCAATTGTTTCTTCTATTTTTTCTTCGGCTGAATTTATTGATTTTGAATAACGAGCTAATTTGGTATTTTCAGCGACGGAACATAATGTAATATTTTGATTTTTTAATCTGTCTCTATAGTCGACATATATAGTATAATTAAATTCCTCATTTGCTATTGGTTGATTAAACTTTAATGTATTGCTTGTTCTATTGAAACTCAAAGAAATTTTTTTAACGTCGGGATAATATTCTTCGTTCAAACCTGTATGTTTCACAAATATTTTAGAACTTGTATCAAGAGTCATACTTAATTCAGTATCTAATCTAATATTTTCAATCATACTGAAATAAATATCATCTGAAGAAAATATATTACCTCCAATATTTAATGATGATTTATTATAGGCATTGAACAATTGGTATTCGACGGCTTTATCAGCAGCACATACTTTCATTTGGAAGAAAATATATTTTGTATTTTCAGCAGGCGATGTCAATATAGTACTTCCACTTTTTGTTATCATCATTGATAAAGGAATATTCTCTAAGTTTCTATTTTTTGTAGTATAATTATTATATTTAGGTGTTATTGTTATATTTTGACTTTGTTCTACTGTTTTAAATCCAACATAATATTTCATTATTTCCTCAGAAGCTGTTGTGTAATCTTTAAACATTAAATATGGATTTAATACTGTTATGGTATATGTATTATCTATTCCTACTCTATAACAATCTTGTAAAGATGGTTCCATAAATGATCCTAAATTAGTAGAATAACAGAATTTAACATTTTCTTCCATTGTCGAAACCAAGAAAGATATACTTGTATAATTAAGCCAAATATCGTCTGTTTTAAATCTATATCCAAATAGATTCGCAGTTTCATTTAGATGATACATATCATTATTTATTGGTTCAAATTTATCTTCAATTTCATATCCGTATTTAAATATAATTCTTGTCTTAGCGCTTCCTCCTAATTCTTCATTTGATACAGTTATAGTCTCAATATCACTTGTCGATTTCTTAATATAAATTCCATTTTTTTTCGCGTTAATAGTTTCTCCAGGTAATGTTATTGCTATATTAGGCACATCATTTTCTAATAAAACATTAAATGAATAAACAATAGTATATCCAGGTTTTACACTTGTTTGAAGTTGTAAATCTTTATGCTCATTAGGACCTAAATTAAAAATGGAAGTATCTCCTGGACCTATTCCTGTCGTAATAGGATTTTCGTCATCTGTATAATATATATTAAGCAATGATGGAATTGAACATGTGGCTTCTATTACATCCATGTGATAATTATCTTTTTGATTTATTAAATATTCATTTTCATATATTTCTTCCAT
>JAZAUS010000077.1:0-2476 GCA_036342255.1 Bacilli bacterium | reverse complement strand
GGTAAAATAATAGAAATAAAAGATAATAAAAAAACTTTATTTAATAGAAATGATTTTATATTAATTATTAATTTTTATACTAAGACTAATGAATTATGCTTTGTAAAAGAGTATGTAACAAAGGATATTTTAAATGAACTTGGTTATTGTTAAAGGTATAATGAAGATGCTCAATTTGGGTACAGTTAAAATGTACAATTGGGGCATCTTCTTTTTTGTTATATAATCATCATATGTGGAGGTTATAGCGTATGATGAATTGTATAGGACACTTAAATTACTTGAAAGGTTGTGGTATTATTCCCAATTTTAGCGAGTTGGAAAGAATTTATAATAAAGATCGTAGAACACTTAAAAAATATTATGATAATGGCGGTATCCCTAAAAGAAAGAAAAGGGTATATCATAGTGAGTTGGATGATTATATTGATATTATCAAATCTAAATTTAATGAACCTGCTAATACTAAAAAAGGTATTCATGAGTTTTTAATTGATAAGTATCAGATAAAGACATCATACAATAATTTTAAGGCTTATTGTCTTAGAAAGGATCTAAAACCGGCTAAGCTAAATCAAACGCCTCATCCACGATATGAGACAGATCCTGGCGAACAACTTCAAGTTGATTGGAAAGAGGATTTAGAGCTTATTAGTAAACACGGTGAAATATTTCGTTTTAATATTTACTCAGCTACTTTAGGATATTCTAGAAAACATATATTTTTATATACAGCCAATAAAACTGAAGCTGATTTTATAAGATGTACATATAATACCTATAAAATAATAGGTGGATTACCAAAAGTACTTATAACCGATAATATGAGTGCTGTAGTTACTGTTAAAGGTAATAAAAAATATAAACATCCTAAAATACTGGCTTTTGAAAAAGATACTGGTGTTAAGATTAAACTTTGTAAGGCTCGAACTCCTCAAACTAAAGGTAAGGATGAATCTGCTAATAGATTTGTTAATAGGCTTATGGCCTACAATAATGACTTCGAAGATTTAAATGACTTATTAAGAATAATTGATAATTTAAATGTAAGATGTAATGAAGAATGTAATCAAACAACTAAAATACCACCTAATGTACTCTTTCAAAAAGAAAAAGAATACTTATTACCTATGCCTAATCAAGTTATGCTGGAATCATATCTTGATAATTCATTTATAAGTAAAGTCCCTGAAACTATGCTTATAAATTACAAAGGTAATTCGTATTCTGTACCTAAAGAGTATATTGGTAAATCTGTTAAATGCGTACCAGATAACAATAAACTCTATATTTATTTTAACACAAAACTAATTCACGTTTATGATATTTCTTTAAATAGAATTAATTATGATAAATTTGATTATATTGATGCGTTAAAAACTATTACTAAATCTGATAGTGATGATATAGAGAAACTTGCACTTAAAAATTTAGAGAGGTTTAGTAATTATGGAAAATAATTATAATAAATTAATTAATAATTTAGATAAGCTTAATCTTCTTACTATGAAGAATTATTTAAATCAATATATAGACTTATCTAACAATAATAAAATGTCTTTAATAGATG
Source organism: Bacilli bacterium (assembly GCA_036342255.1). GTDB lineage: Bacteria > Bacillota_I > Bacilli_A > RF39 > UBA660 > RUG11198. Next base: position 906 of record JAZAUS010000077.1, on the reverse strand, counting down.
CTTTATATAATCTTACAACATTAGAAATAAATGCTAAAAAAGAAAGAGCTGATAGAGCTGTAATTACTACAGCTCACTTCCCATATATTAAGAGATTTGAAGATTTTGATTTTGACTTTCAACCAGAGTTGAATAAAGCTGAAGTAATGGATTTAAAATATCTTAGATTCTTTGATGATTATTCAAATATTTTGTTTATTGGTATGCCTGGTGTAGGTAAAACACATTTAGCTACCTCAACTGGTATTGAGGCTGCTACTAATGGTAGATCAACATACTTTATAACTTGCCATGAGCTTTGTCTTCAACTTAAAAGAGCTCAACTTGAAAATAGGCTTGAAAATAGAATTAAACATTTCTTTTCTTACAGCTTATTAATAATTGATGAGGTAGGATATTTACCAATGGATATGGAAGCTTCAAATTTATTGTTTCAACTAATATCCAAAAGATATGAAAAGAAATCAACTATCATTACCTCTAATAAACCATTAAATAAATGGCACGAGATATTTGGTGATGCAGTACTTGCTAATGCTATACTAGATAGATTATTACATCATTCAAAGGTGATAACTATTAATGGTCCTTCATATAGAACAAAAGACTACTTCATAGAAAAGTAGTCTGCGAATCCCCTAGGGGATTGTTATATTGATTAATAATTGTACAAAATAACTGTACCTTAATTGTTCATTTTTATATTGACTTTAATAATTTTTTAGCACCAAATGACTTATTATAGTTTTTCGATTACTTTTTCACAAGGGTCAGTATCATTTATTTGTGTTATAACCAGAGTTTTTATTAAAGTCAATATAAAAATGAACAATTAAGGTACAGTTATTTTGTACAATTATTAATAAACATAACAATCCCTAGGGGATTCGCGATACATCCAAGATT
>JAZAUS010000076.1:0-2522 GCA_036342255.1 Bacilli bacterium | reverse complement strand
TTTATGTTCATTATATTTACTTTCCTAAAATACTTCTGAACTCTTCTGATGTCATTTCAAAAATATCCTTATTCATTAGAACATCATTCAGTTTCTTATTATTATCAAGAGCCTGTTTTTCTTGTGGTGTTAAATCACCTTTTTCAATCTTATCAGCATATTCCTGCATACGCATTTCTAATTGAATTGCTGACTGTTCAAGCTGTTCCTCACTTACATTTCCCATATCTTCCATTTTTTTAATTTCAAAATTCATATTTTATCTCCTTATTAGTAATATATTAGTAATAAAACATACTTAAAAAAGTGTTTAGTATATCTTATTCTATATTATATGATGTTTCGTTAAAAGAGTAAATAGATTTTTTAATTAATTTGTTCTTTTAGTCTATCTCTTAATTTTATCCATTGTTTAATATTCTCAATAAGAATATCAATATCTGATTTAGATATATCCAGTTCAATATCTACACTTTCCCCATCTTTATCAGATGTATAACAATAATATTCTCCATTAGTATAATTCACACATAAATTAAAATCATCAGCGTATTCTCTACCCTCTGGAGTATAAGCATCATTTATATAAGGAATATTTTGTATAATATCATAAGATATTTGAAATAAATAAGTATTATCCCATAATATTGATGCGTTCAAATAAAAAAGTGTTTTTTCTATATCTTCTTGTGTTGTTGGATTTTCTTTTATATGATTATTTTCACATTCAAGTAGTATATTAACTAAATTCATATTATTCTCCTTGTAATATAAATGCTCCTTTTTCAGCTTGTTTTTTTCTAACAAACTTAAACATATCATCTAAATTATCCAAGAAATCATACTGGTCATTTGCTAATTCCATTGAAGATATAGCAAACTTTTTATTTACAGCGTCTACAAAGAATGTAAACTCTCCTTCCTCACCCATATGATATAATGCCCATTTTTCCTCACCAACAAGTTCTCTTATATGTAAATCCTCATTTGCAAGTGAATCAAAACCAAATCCATTATAATATTGTTTATAATCATATAGATGGTATCTTAAAAACTCTATATTACTATCAATTTCTTCTTTATGGGCATTATAGTATTCAATTCCTTTACCTACGTGTTTGAACCCTAATATAAGAAGTTTTATATCCTTATTTTTCATATTTTCAAGGTCATCTTTTGTAAATAATCCATCAATAACATGAATTACTACATTTTTTAACCTTTTAATATCTTCATATAAAGTTTTATCTTTAGAATTAACCAATGATACACCAATACCCCAAACTAATTGTCTGTCTTGCCAATCTTTAAGAGTATCTAAATGTTGATGTATATGTCTTTGATTTATTGTAATATTAACAATAACTCCTTTATCTTTCATTCTGATTAAGAAGTTCTCTAAATCTGGGTGAGATAAATCATTACCATTAATAGCCATTTCAGTACCAGCGTGAACTGTATCAAATATAGGTTGATTTAAGTCAGCGTGGATACCATTTTCGTTACAACATAAATAACAATATTGACATTTTCCGTCACATTTAGTTGTTATCGTACAGTCAATACTTTCTGCAAAGTTTGGTGAGAAAAAATCTAAATTATTTTCTCTAATTTTAGTACCATCATTATATAATCTTACAGTATAATTTCCATTTTGATATTTGTGTAATAATCTTCTATTCATATATTATTCCTTTCTAACAACATTTCTTAAATTCGTGTGCCATACTAAATTGACTACGTTCTTCTAATGTTTGTATTACCTCATTTATCCATTCAATAAGTTGTGAATATCCCTCTATTACAATATTACATGAATATATATTTTTATTATTCTGTATAATATCAGCAATATATTTAACTTTAATTGAATTATTTTCTTTGAATTTTATTAGTTTAACTACTTCACAATTTTCACTTGGGTCATAAATAGTCATAATATTAAAATTATTATCTTCATCTACATCTGAATTAAAATAATCCTCTGTAGAATTATATTCAGTTATAATTTTAAATTTTGTATATTTATCAATCATATATATAAAGTTTTCTGTAGCCCTTATACTACCTATATCAGGAGTATTTATAATATTATATTGCTGATTAGTTGTAGTTGACTTATGGGTTTTATCATATTCACGATTACGCTCTTTTTGTCGTTCTACTTGTCGATGATGTATTGAATTAAAAATTCCTACAGTACTCATATAATCACTTCCTTATAAATAATCGTTTAATTTTAATATAATAAGGTTTTCCTACTTGTATATTGTGAAAAGGTCATAATTTATTCTCCTTTATTATTTTTTATTAATTCTTTAAATATATTTTCTAAATTATAACTTATATAATACTTATATCCATAATGAATAAATGTATTAAATTCTTCTACTAATTCTTCTGCAGTCATATTATCATATAATTCATTTCGTCTGTACATATATTCATCTACATAATTATCAAAATCTGTATCAAAAGGTATTTTATCATTGTGCATTTCATCTAAGCCAGCACATTGACGA
>JAZAUS010000075.1:0-2626 GCA_036342255.1 Bacilli bacterium | reverse complement strand
CAACTTCTTTTAATTCTGTATTAGCGTAGTTTAAAAGATTACCTATTTTTGCCTCTGGGAAGGAAATACCAGCGGCTTGAGCGTGTCCAGAAACATACTCGCATAAATTAGAGTTCTCCAAGAATCCTTTAAAATCTTCTAGTGGAGAGTTAGCAACACCACGAATACTACCTCTCATATATCCAACTTCGTTTTCTCTTACAATGATAGTTGGCTTTTTATATTTCCCCGAGAGTTTCATCGCTAATAACCCATTGATTTCAGAAGGAAAATCATCATCGTCCTCTAAGGGTACAATTAAAATCTTATTCTCTAATAATCCCTGCTTATGAATACGCATTTCTATTTTTGTTAAGTTAGCATCAAGAATTTTATTCTGTCTTGATTTAGCATTTGTACATTCCCTAGTGCTTTCAATCGCAACTTTTTCCATCGTACCTTTTGCACCACGCTTATTACAAGGAACTAATTTATCTCCGTCAATAAAAGCTAAAAACATTCTTTCTTTTTCTTCTTGTGTACCCACTCTAATCATAGCATTAATTAAAGGTACAATATAAAAAGCGACCGTGGTAGGATTGATTTTTCCACCCATAGAATAATTTTGTTTATCAAGTAAAGCAAGGAAAAATTTATTCTTAACATTTTCAAAACCGTTTTTCATTAAATAACGGTTTTCCATAGATAAGACGCTACCCATATCTCCGCAAACACCAAGCGCCGCTAAGTCAATTAAATCATCGGCATAATTAGTTCCTCTAATTTTATCTATATATCTACAAAACTGCCAAGTAACTCCAGCACCAGTTAATTCTTTATTAGTATATTTTGAAGAAATTTGGTTATTAACAATTACGGCGTAAGGACTAATTTCTTCATCTAATAAGTGGTGGTCTAATACTAAAGTAAAATAGTCTTTCTCGTTACCTAATACTGAATGATAACTTATATCATTACTACTAGAATCTGGACATACAATTAAACCATAGTCTTTATCTACGGCGAGTATATCTTCCCACATATCTTGTAGCCCATGTTGTTTTTTCGTGTGTAGAAAAAAATCTATTTCTGTGTTAGGGGCAATCTTATGAGTATAAATAGCAAATATTGCGCTAGAAGTATAACCATCGCAATCACTATCTACTACTAAAGCAATAGGCTTTCCACTTTCTAGGGCAGAGAAGTATAAATCTTTTGCCGCCTCAATATTATCTAATAGTTCTGGTTCTAATAGCTTATCCTTATTTGGATTTAAATATTCATCAAAATCTTCTACTCCCCTATAGTATAAAAGATTTTTGAGATAATTGTCTGTAAAATTAGGATTTACTAGTTTTATTTGCATTTTAATTCACCTTTATTCTTTTTTTTAGTAGTCTATCAAAAGTAACCTCTCCTTTATCAGTAGGAGAGTCTTTCATTTCCAATAAATTTTCTTGGTCATATACAAAAGAAAAATTACAATATGTATTGTATTTTTTACAAATATTCAATAATTTATTAAAATATTTATCTTCGCCGCGTTTTTCTTCTTTATCAAAGCATATAATAATTTCTTTTGGCATACATTGTTTTAAAAGTAACTTTAATTGGTATTTGTTGAAATTACTGCCGCAAACCGCTACTGCACAATTAGGTCTTTTAAAAGATTCACATTGTAAAACAGCTTTTTCGCTCTCACATAAATATACTATACCATACTTTTTAATATTATCTAAATTTTGATTTAATCCGTATAGGTTTAATGATAATTTATGTGAGTACCAATTATTTTCTATTTTTATCGGTGCATATTTTCCGTATTCTTTAACTTCTTCCTCATTTAGCGCGCGACCACGGATTCCAATTAACCTTCCATTAATATCATAATGGGGGATTATAATTTTATTTTGTGGGATTGAATACAAGATATTATATTTATCCATACTTTCTTTAGTTATACCATCATTTAACCATTCTACTGGATAATATTTAATAAAAGTATTTAAAACATTTTGATTATAACTAGGTAGCTCTTCAATTTGTTCTTGCTTATAGCGGGAACTTTTCTTCTCATATCCCTTATCTTTATTACTAAAAGATAAATCTTGAGCATTAGTACAACTAATAATTACCTTGTATATATCTTCATACCAATCATATTCAATATCCCTAGTTTCATAATAATTGGTTAAAAAAGTAAAAATACTCATAGCTTCACAGTGAGTATAACAATAAAATAGATGACTATTATCATAATAATAGAGTTTCTGACTGCCACCATCAACATTATGACAAATTGTATTTGTAATTAAATGGTCACCTTTATTTACTACATCTTCAGCCCCAAGTTTCCACAATAATTGCTCTACTTTTTCGGTTTGAAGATTGTCCGTTATTTCTTGATAGTTTATCATAATAACCCACCAAATAACCCCTCATTATTATTTGATACTTTTTCTGGTTCTTTTATTTCTTCAATAACAACTTCTTCCTTTTCTTCTGCTTCTTCAAATAAAGTTTCCGCCTCTCCACCATTCAACAGTTCTATAATTCTATCTATATCGCTATCATTACTAAATTCAAAATTAATAGTTTGATAATTATTAATTATATTATAATTAGCATCAGTAATAAATAAATCTTT
>JAZAUS010000074.1:0-2659 GCA_036342255.1 Bacilli bacterium | reverse complement strand
TTCTTTTACAGCATATTTTCAAAGTACTCTTTCTAAAATAAGTGCTGGTAATGTAATTAATGACGTTGTGAGATCTGGGTCAAAACGTTGTTATTATTTTGATTCGAGTATGAAAAAAAATTTATATGATGCAAAATTGATATTTAATCTTAATTTATTTAGTGGAAATGTTTTACTTAACTTAAATGGATGGAATCCTGAATCGGATGAAAAAATATCTTTAGTAAAGACTAAACCATATTCTTATATTGTAGAAAATGATAAAACTATTTTATTAAAAAAAGAAGATTTTGATTATTTTGATCGTGAATATAATACCCCAAGTAGTAAAGAAAAATATTTATATTTTTGTATTTATGGTCAACAAATGGCTTCTTATTTATTATCAATTAATTTTTTATCAGAGGTTGAATCACTTCAAAGATATAATCAAATATCCCCAGGGGCAGAATTAACCGGATATCTTCAAGGTGGTCAAGTTACTAAATATACTATTATGGATTTCAATTTAAATAAAAATTCAATAATAACAATATCCTTTACACAACTTGAAGGCCGGGTAGAATTCTTTTCTGGATTTTGTAAAAATGATTGTGAGTATAATGATGAAATATTAAAAAATAAATTACAAATTGGTCAAATAATATTAGCAACTGAAATTGGTGCTAATACTGGACAAAAAACTATAGTGATAAAACCAGAAGATAATATATGCTATAAACAAAATATTGAAGAACAATATAATACATGTCAAACTTTAGCTTTAGTTAAATGCTTTGGAAATTCTAAAGATATATGTTCTTTTAAAATATTACCTTCAGTAAATGATCAACCTATTTTCATGTCTCCAAAAAAAACATACTATAATATTATAGCAAAAGGTAAAGAAGATTTATACGAAATATTAGTCACCGATGAAGAAATAAATAGTGTAGTAGTAGTCCTAACTTCAGTAACAGGGGATGCTGAATTACAAGTATTACGTAATGAAGATCCAAATCAAGCTCAGCATTCAAGCGGTAATCAATTTCAATCAAAGATTTCAAGAAATAAAGATTATATTCCTGATGTTATAAGAATTACTCCTGATTTATTAGGCTCTAAATCCATAGTAGGAAAATATACTATCAAAGTCACAGCGGCTTCATTTAGTTCTTATAATTTATATTATTATCCAACGAGATCTAAAGCTAAAAACGAGTCACCAAGTATGAAAGATATTACTCTTTCTTTAAGTGAAGGAAATATAATAAAAGATTATTTCCCGAATGATATTAATTATAAAATATTTTCATATACACCACAAAAAAAAGAAAAAGAGGATATAAAAATAATTCTTACAAGAATAAATGTTCATTTTTCTTTTAGAGTATATTTAGATTTTAGTAAAATAAAATATTCAGATACAAATTCCAAATATGAAGAAAAATTATCTGATTATTTATGGGCTTCAGATCATAATAACGAATTAACAATATCAAAAGATGATCCAAACTATAGTATAGATGGTCCTTATTATATAGTAATAACAAAAGATGAAGCATTTAAAGAACAAGAAAATGAGGAATTAGATTATAGATCAATTATGTCTTATTATTTTGGAATTACAAAAAGGGGAATACCTTTTACTCTAAATGAAGGTGTGGAACATTCTGAAACAATTACTGAACAATATAATTACCAGGATTATTTCTATATTCATAAAGATATAAATAATCCTTTCAATTTGGAATTAAATATATTAAATGGAGAAGTTGATGTTTTTATTAATATAAAACAAATAACAAAAGAAGATATTACTAAAATATATGATAATATTGAAGGTAAAGCTAATAATGTCAATGCCGATGCTAATAATTTAAATGAAAAAGATGATATAAGTAATTCTTTATATATGAAATTAAGTATAGATAATTATGCCTCAATCGAATTAAATAAAGACTACTTCCAACGTAATTGTATAAAAAATACAAATGTGGATGTCATAGATAGAACATGCTATTTATATATATACGTAATTCAAAGTAGACTTTCAAAAAAATATCATAGGGATTCTCAATATATAATAAGTGCAAAAAGTTCATTAAATACTGGAACAGTTTTATTAAGTGGACAAGTATATAATATAAAAGCTAAGGAAAATAGGCCAGATCATTTTATCATAGAAGAAGTCAAACATAGAAAAGGAATATCTATAAATTTCTTTTTTAAAAAAGGTGGAGGGAGAATATATGCACGTATTCCAAATACTCCAGAAATAGGAAATAATATAACATATCCTGATGATAATATAAATGACTATATGGGAGTAGATACTTATATGGGTAAAATCATTACAATTCCTCCAAAAGTTTTCGATAGAATTAATAGTAATTCTGTCAAATTACAAATATTAATAACAGTAATTCCAGAAATCACTGATGCTTCTAATATAGAATATTCTATATCATACGGTTCTGAACCTAAACGTATAAGTCAAAATGTCCCATATCAATCTTTCCTAAACGCAGGAGAATTACATTATTTTACTTTTTATTTCGATGAAAGTACGGAGAATATTTTTATAAGTTTAAGTAATATGGATGGTGATGCTGATATGTATTTATCTTATGGAAATGATAAATTACCTACAGTAACTGATTATCAATGGTCATCATCT
>JAZAUS010000073.1:0-2811 GCA_036342255.1 Bacilli bacterium | reverse complement strand
GGTTTAGCAATACTTATATCTGTATAAATAAATGAACATTGAACGAAACTTCTTACAAATTCTTTAGTTTGTTCATAATTTAAAACAGATATATTACCAGAAGTATGCCCGTGTAAAATATAATGTCCTTGATCACTATTATCAAGTAATATAGATATGTTTCCACTATTTATACCTACATGGTCAGATACTCTTAAAGTTCTGCCTCTCACTGAATAATATCTAGATTTTTCACTCTCTATAAGTGTTCCATTATGTTTTTTAATTAGTCTGTCTAGATATTTTTCAATTTTATTTTTTTGTCTCATCCTAAAGCATCATCTAAGTCTCCTATATCTCCACCTAATCCTAAATCGTCTGGTTCCCAATTCTCCGGAATAAACCAACAATTCTTTCTAGGATCAAAATAACACTCTTCATTATAATCAGGATTACTCATATAATCCTGAATCTCTGGCCATTCTACTTTAACGTACTTCATCTTTAACGTATTCTTTAGAACATTTATAAAACTTTTTTAATAAATAATTTAATCCTTCTACACTAAGAACTCTATTTTTATCTTTTAATATTATTCTTCCTATAGAATCATTATAAAAATTACTTGTAACAAAGTCACATAATTCCTGTAGTGTCATAACTCTTTAGCATATCTATTATTACTTTTAAAACTTCATCTTGCATGACGTTTCTATACATGGATTCATGCTTAACAAACCTTTCGAAATCTTTTTCTATTTCATCCATTTAAATAATTATCATTCCAACTACTTTGTTTTGTATAACAATCTTCCCAAGGCCAAGACTCTTTAGCTTTTCTAATATCTGGAGCATCTAATCTTCCATAAGAAATATTCCTATAATAATATAAATACCAAAGAGCTTGTTCCCAATAATCATCCATATATCCTTCATTAGGAAGTTCCCAATACCATATAAGATTAAGTTTAAATAAATGAATCCAAATTGCGGGAGGATATTCATATCTTGGACTATCAAACTTATCCTTCCAACCAACATCTACACTCATTATATGTATATATGCTGGTTCAGAACACCAGAGCATAGGAAACCAATCTTCATTGGTATTCCATTTAAAATAACATTTTAAAGGTTTAAATATTCCTTTAAGTTTTTTCATTGTTTTAAATGGATTTTTAATATCTATATAAATCCATTTCCATTTATTTAAATACATAAGCACAAAAAAAGGTGGTCAATTTTGACCACCTATTAAATTTAAATATTTTCTAATTCCATAAACAGAATCATACCATAAAACTACATGTAGTTTTCCATTAGAGTCCTTATAATAATCTATAAATGGATTAAGCATCATATAGAGTATTAAAAGTAGTACAATTAATATACACCAAATCATATTATATAAAATAAATCGTTTCTATCCTAAATAAGTTCTTTTAACTTATCTTCAGACAATATATAATCTCCGTTTACAAATTGTAACTAATCTAAACCATAACTGTATTTTATATATCCCTTCCATCCAGGAATTAATCCAGTTTTCCCGGTTTTACAAATTTCTCTTAATTTAGAATAAGTCATTTCTAAACAATTTTCTTTAATTTTTCAACATATGTAGCATCGCTAGCATATCTTATCTTTTTAAGAAAAGAATAATAATCTCCACCTTTATAACGGCTTGAAATTCTTTTCTTATAATCAGTTATACATTCTATATAATTGTTGTATCTTTTGTATTTATTTCCACTTTTTATGCCAAAAATATTATTATGGGTTTTTGTTAATTTTGACGTATAATTTCCGCTCTCTAAAACACTTTGAGCGAGAACAATATTAGCGTGTGGTACATCTTGTTTTTTTAATTCCGCTAATACTGATTGTTTGTTAAGAGGAAGAATGGTAGATTTCTTAGGTTCTATTTTAGAAATAGGAACTTCTTTTATAATAGTATCCCTAAGAACAATAGTATCATTGTTTATTATATCCTTTCGGATTAAAAGAGAATCGGTATGATTAGCATATACATTACCGATTAAAGAACCAATTAATAATAAACTCAATTCTTTCCAATAATTTTTTCTCATAATTAACTAATTTAAATTTAAAAATATCTAACTTTATTAAGCGATAGGTGCTCCATAACGATACATAGGACCGTACATTTCTGTAACACCTTTCATATAAGCTTTACCTAATCTTTTAAATAAATTTTTTACCTTTTTTACCATAATTTTTAAACTTTAATAAAATTAAAATAATTATCTCCTTGACACGCATTAAATATATCATTTTGTAAAAATAATCAAATGTGTGCGCACAAATCTTGATGTAAATCAATTTTTAAAATCAAAATTTATTTTTATAGCTATAAGGTAAATATTTTCATGATGTTGTTGGTCTCTTGACTGGGACTTGAACCCAGGACCCACGGATTAAAAGCCCGTTGCTCTTCCAACTGAGCTATCAAGAGAAAGTACTCCAGATAGGGAACGATCCTACAACCTACTGCTTAGAAGGCAGTTGCTCTATCCAATTGAGCTACTGGAGCATAGAATCTGTCTGTTATTTCTCCCGACTGATTAGTAATGGATAGAATATAATTACAGCGCTCCTATGGAATTATCCAATGGTCTGTCACCTACTAATTTCACATCTTATTAACATTATAAAGGTACATCATTAGAAGGTTCAGGGTTTCTGACTTATATTCTTACTTCTACTACAAACCCTTTTTCAAAATCACGACAGTTAGTATTTTATTAGATTCCTCGATCTATTTCGGTAAACTACTAAACCTACAGAACTATCTCCTGTCGTACAAGATAG
>JAZAUS010000072.1:0-2927 GCA_036342255.1 Bacilli bacterium | reverse complement strand
TGATAGAAATATATTGCATTATTTCTTCATCAGTTAATTCTTTTATAATACTTTCTATAAATATAATTGCATTTTTTCTTTTTTGGAGAATGTCTTTTTTTCCTTTTTCTGTAATTGTAATAATAGTCTTTCTTTTATCATTAGGATCTGTTTTCTTAATTACTAACATTTTATCTTGTAATGTATTTATTATTGCAGCTACTCTAGGCATTGTTATATTTAATTTCTCACTTAACTCACTTTGACTTACACTATCGTTATTAAGCAAATATAATAAAACTCCCGATTCTCCTTGTGAGATATTAGATGGCATTTTATCTACAAATTTTTTTCTATTAGTTAAACTATTAAATATTTCTTCTGCCTTTTCATTATAGTTCATTTCTAATTCTCCCATTCAAAATTTCCTTTTCCTGCACCTAGTTCAAAATGATATTTTATTAAACCAACATTACTGCCTGTAAATATACCATTACTACATTCTATCTTTACTCTATTCCCATTTCCTATGAGCATAAAGTCTTGTTTGTTTAATGCTGTTGGAGCAAGTAAGGCTCCATCCACACCACTAATAAACCAAGATGGAATAATAGTACCTTCATATTTAGAAACATCTTCTACATTTTTTGACTTATGTGGAACGCCTTGTGTTTGACCATATCCAATAGCAATTATTCCAGTTACCTTTTTATTATCTACATAACTACTTACAGACCTATTAAATGTTCCACCAACCCACCAAGTATTTAATCCTAATGTTTGAGCATATAACATTATATCTGCTCCAGAATATCCTAATCTTTCATCTAAATTTCCACTTACATCTCCTGCAAGAATTATAAAGTTATTTACACCTTTAGCCATTATTAACTTCATAATACTACTTACACCTTTGCTATTATTAATCATAAGTTTCATATTAAGATTATAAGTTTTATTATTCAGTTCAATTCTTTCATTTATTTTTGCAATAATCTCATCGGATAAAGGTTTATCTGTATATTTACGAACCATGTGTCTTTTTTGCATAGCTTCTTTAAAATCCATAGCAATCACTCCTTAATTATTACTTAATACTATTAACTAATTTATCATATTATATTAATTTTGTAAAGATAAATACAAAAAAATTAGAAAGAATTTTAATCTTCCTAATTTCAATCTATTGTATATTTTTGTTCTAAATATAAAAATTTTGTGAACTTCCTGATAAATTATAATTTTTTTGTTCTAATACTTGTTAACAATACCAAAATATTGTACACATCTTATTATTTATTTTTTGTTCCTAATAATAACTTGTTTATTATAGGTATTCTTTTTAATATTTCAGTAATTATTGGTAAAAGAATAATTGTTCCAATCAATAATATTATATAATTTAGTATAAAGTAAGGTAACTTGATATATTCTACTAAAATAAATGCTATAATAATTTGTATAGTATAGTGTAATACATAAAAACAAAAATTGTTTTTATTCATATACTTTGTAAAATTATTATCAAAATTCAAAAATTTCTTACCAACTCCAAAAGCCGATAAAATTACAAGCCATATATAAATATTAGTAAATATATTAGTTAAAAATTCATTTGAACCAAAATTAGCACCATAGTTCATTATTGTAAATATAATTCCAATAATAAATGATATTATTCCTAGCGGGATTGATATTTTTTCTAAATTTTCAATAATCTTATCATTTGAAAATATATAATAACCTAATATAAACATCAATAAATATATTCCCCATCTATATACGGTAACAACAGGCGTATTTAGTATAAATGAAGATCCCCAAACTATTAAAAACAATAAGAATAAAATTGGTAAATTTATTTTATTAAATAGTTTATCAATTTTTTGTTTTTTATCTATTTTCCTAATTAGAACAATTAGTAGTGATGCTACAAACAATACATGAGCATACCATAATGGTCCAATACCTATTAAAGAATAAATAATGTATTTAATTGGATTTGGAATCATATCTCCATTTCCTGCAAATATATCGCCATAATAATTGGTTGTCCATCCACTTATCCAACCATATACAAAAATCCCTATAACACTTGGTACTAATATTCTTTTTGCTCTATCTTTGATAAATTCTTTGTTTGTTTTATTATTTAATGAATATTTTGTAGAAACTCCTGATACCACAAATAATAAGCACATAATCCAAGGGTATATAAAAACACAAATACTATCTAATTCTTTAATCCCTGTTACGCCAATATTTGAAACTACACCACTTGAATTAAATATATAAAACACATGATATATAATAACAAAACATAGCGTAATCCATCTTATATTATCTAAATAATGTTTTCTCTCATTCATTTTTATTTATCCCCTTTTGGTAAAATTTTATCAGTTAAATCTTCTATTATATCTGATTTGACTAATGCAATTCCTTTTTCTTTATCACAAAGTACAATAATTGAATCCCCTGGATTAATATTAAACATTTTTCTTGCCTGAGCAGGTATTACTATTTGCCCTTTTTCTCCAACTTTACAGATTCCTACAAATTTATCTTTTTCCATTTTGTCCTCCTTTAATTATATTTGTTATACTTTTCATACTTATTATACTTTATAAAAATAAAAAAAGCAATAGAACTTTTGAATTTCTATTACTTTGTTGTGAATAATGCCAAAATATTGTTAACATTAGAAGAAAGATATTTGTTCAATACTTGCATTATCTTTTTTGTATGCTTTTATAATGTCTTCCATTTTATAAAGTATTCCATACTTATTACATTCTTCAGCAAATACTTTAAATAAATATTTATAGTTTGGAACTACACAATTATATCTTTCTCCATAAGTTTTAATATATCTATCTTTTAATCCTTCAAAATGTTCTTCCAATCTATCAAAATAATAATCTCTTTGATTTTCTCTTAATGTCATT
>JAZAUS010000071.1:0-2972 GCA_036342255.1 Bacilli bacterium | reverse complement strand
TTAACAATATCATTTTTTGCTTCTTCCAGTTTATCAAATACTTTTTCATCTATCTCTATAGGAAAGATTTGTGTCTTTCGTTGTCTATTTTTAGGTAGATTACTTAATTCTAATAAACTACGCATTTGATTATATCTAATACAAGAATCATTACATTTACTTGCATTATCCTTATATTTGCAAGTGTCTTTATATAAACAATTATCTATCATTAATTTGCTCCTTTATCTTTCTTCCTTTGTTCCATTCTTTCTTTAAGTTTTTCAATATCTTCTTTAGTATATGTATTTGATTCAACACCTTCCATTGTAAAATTATTTTTACTAGTTGTGTTTGAACTTGGAGAAGAATTCTTTCTTGGTTCATATAAATCATAATATTGTTTATCTATACTCTGTTGAACACAAGCCAACTGTTCTTCTTCAGGTAAATGAAAGGCAATTAAGTGACTTATAATTGTTCTAACTTTATTTCTATTTAACTTATCTGCATCTGCAAATCTACCAACTTTTCTAAACCAATTATCAAAATAAGTAATCAATAAACTTCTTACATTAGTTGGTATATCATAATTCTTTTCATTTACAATATCAACCATTATATCATACGCATTTTTTGGTTTTTCTTGAGTAGTTTCTGCATAATTTGTAGCTTCTTCTACTTTAGTTCTTTTCTTTTCAGCAACTCTCTGTTGTAACAACTTAAACTTACCATTTTTATCACTTACAAGATAACCACATTCAGTTAATTCTTCAAAATACTTGGTAAGTTCTTCTATAGGAGAATTAACCAAAATAGTTAATTCAGACAAAGAACTAATAGTTGAGTTACTATATAATAATTGAGCATATAATCCTTTTGCACCAATAGAAACCTCTGGGTCATCAAATATATAAGATGGCATAGTTAATTGTTTTTTTACTTTTTCAATATTTACAAACATTGTTTAATTTCCTTTCAATATTAGTTAAACATATCTCCATTTTCCCAATTTTGTAAAACCTTTAAGGTTCTTGACCTTTCTTCATCTTCGGTTTCGGGTGATATTCTATGTCGGATAATATCTTGTATCATATGTTTATTTTTAGTAGTTAAAATAGAACTATTAAGTTCTGCTTTTATGTATCTTAATCGCTCCATATAAAAACCAATAAAATTATTATTTTTATTGTAATCAAAAATCTCGGCAATAGGTTGAAAATACATAAGTCGTTCTTCCATATCTGGAATAATTTTATAACCTATCCATTTACAATATTCCCACGCACAATCATATTCTTGTTCTTTTAATAATTGTATTAGTTCTTGTTGGTCGTTTTTCATATTATCACCTTAATTACACCATAAATATACTTCGTTACCATATAAATATGAAATATAGAATTTCTGATTATATATAAGTCTATATAAATGTGGTCTTACTTCTTGCCAAAAGGCATTACTTCCTTCAGGTCTTATTGATAATGGTTCTCTTGCTCTTACACAAAGTAAATCATCATTATCAATCCAACATTCCAATCCGTCTAAAGATACATTAGCAACTGACCAATAATCTGCACAATATAACATTTGTTGTACTGGTTGATGTGCATCTCTATTAATATACATAGATAAATCAGTATCTAATGGAAATACAGCACTATTATGATATTGTATAGCATCATAGAATAATTCCATATAGAATGATTTAGGTATTTTATGCTTTAATAATGTATAATGATTATTTATAATAAAATATCCAGCACTATTATTAGTTGGACTTATCATAAATCCAGTATCTTTTTTCTTAAACCATCCCTTTTTAACTTTTGTAATAGGGATTTCTAAATAAATTTCATTTAATAAGAAATTAAAATTACAAGCAATTGTTTTATACTCAACATCATAATTTTCAAATGAATCATATCCAGACAATTCTCTAAAGTTCCACTCACACTTATTACCCATTATAACAGCATTATTTATAGTATTTATACATACATCTGTTTCTCTTAAAGCATAACATCTGTTTACTTGTAATGCAAAGAAATATGGAATAATTTCTTGCCATACTTTTGGTTGTGGTAACTCATCAGCAATAGTTAATGTAACCATACACATATCATAAACATTTTGGTCTGTTAATTTATCTGGTTCAGTTAATATCACTTCATATATTCTTTCGATTTTTAACTTTCCTCTGAAAAATAAAGTTAAATATCTATCTATTGGTGATTGTTGTGGTTGTCCAGTTTGTTGTTCAAAACTTCTTGCTCTTTCTATTTCTTCGGTTAGTAAATTACGATATTTTTCGTTATTTACTTCACCACTCATTAAAAATAACATAATATAATACCCCCTATATTCTTATTAATTAATAATGTTCTCAAACTCACCATTAAAGAAATCTTCTAAAGACATATTTAATACCTTATCGGTGTTCTTTATGGCTTGTTCTTCTTCTTTAGATAACATTCCATTTTCTTTCTTATCATAATAGGATTGTAATTCTAAATCAGCATTAAACATTGTTACATCATTAACATATCTTTCATCTGTTTCTTCTTGTTTTCGATTGAGATTAAATTTCATATTCAAGCTCCTTTCTTTAAAATTCATCACAAATATGATTTATTATCTCCGTAGCACTTGTCTTAAACTTTGCTACACTCATAGAATAGATGTCTGTTCCTATTGTCCATTCAGACTTGGCATACATATCTCTTTTAAAATCCATTCTATTAAATATATATAAATTATTATCATTTTTTAAGAATATAATTCTTTCATTTCCATTGTCAGGTAAAAATACTTTCTCTTTAACATTTTCTTTAATATGTGTTTTAAGTTCTCCCTTACTCATTATTAAATGATTTGTATTATATCCTTCTACATTGATAATATTATAGTTTCGCTTTTGTTTATTTTCACCAATTATATAAGTATGTATTTGTTTATTGATTACAATAAGAAAATGTGGTTGCGTAAATGCA
>JAZAUS010000070.1:0-3028 GCA_036342255.1 Bacilli bacterium | reverse complement strand
ATAAATTTTTATTTTAATTTTGGGTTTGGGGCTTGGGGTTTGGGTTTTTGGTTTTTGGGCTTTGGCCCCACCCCCCAATCCCCAATCCCCAATCCCCAATCCCCAATCCCCATTACATTTTTATTAAGTATTTAAAATAATATATTATAAATAATATTTATTTAAACTTTGATTAATTAAAATAATTAACTGATAATAATATTATTATTTACTATTTATTAAATTTAAATTTATTTAATAGTATCAAAAATATTTACTCAATCCTAATATAATCACCTGATTTCATTTTTCTTCTTTTTACCAGATAATAAATACCAAAACCAGCAAAATTTAGGAAAATAATAATAGCTAAAGTAACACCAGCCAATTCTCTTGCCTCTAAATGAATACCAAAATCATCCGAGCTATCTTTTTGTGTTAAAACCTCAGAAATTTCTGCATTTCTAGCATAAAAATATATTTTAGCTTCTTCATTATTTATTGTGAATTTAATATTTTCAAAGAATTCTTTACCTATAATAAATTCTGTCTCTGTTAAATTATCATTTATTTGAACCAAGAATTTTTGCTCATCTCCAGCTCCGTCAAAGAATTTATCGGGAGAATATGAATAAAAGAATTTATTAAATACAAATCCGAAATTAGAAAGTTTATGAATTTTGTCTTTTGGGCAATAGAAAGAAGTTATTCCATTATTTTTTTGTTCTTTACAATTAATATCTTTTAAATAAACATTTTTTAAATAATTATATCCTGATCCTTTACATAATACTAAAGAACTCTTTTCTCCTAAAGAAAAAGTAATAGAAGCATTAATTAATTCATATCCTTCTGAATATTTGGCAGATTTAATTCCATCTAATTTACATTTCATTTTTTTTCCTTGTATATCGCTTTCAGTATCTAAAATAACATCACAAGAAGTTAATCTTTCTATATAATCAATTTGTTCTTCGAACATATTTCCAAAGTTAAATTTGACTGTATTATTTTCTTTATAATATAAGTAAGATAAAATATTTAGATCATATTTCTCAGAACCTTCCATGAAAAATGAATTACTAATAGAATTGAAAAATCCTAGACCTATTACTCCAGATATATCTTTAGATGTTGATTTTGATTTACATACTACTTTTGTTGCTATTGTTAAATCAACTTCAATTTTGTGTCCTTCTATTAATATTTTTTTATGCTTATAGATATGCGATTCTATATCATAATTTGTGAAAATTTCAGAGTATATATCCCTTTTTTCTTCCGAATCCTGAATATTTGTTTTATTAAAATTATTTTCATCGCAATCAACATATATTGCTGATTCGTTAAACAATGTCAAAGGATATCCATAATTATAATCTATTTCAATTTTATATTTTTTTCCGTTATATTCAATAGTCATGTACTTATAATTAGTATTTAGTTCAAGTTTTGATTCTATATCTTTTTCATGTTGTTTAAAAATACAACAAATTTTTGATTGACATTTATATGTGCAAGTATCAGCACATTCTTTTCCATAATATCCAAATTTACAATTTAAGCATTGTCCTCCGAATTTACCACAATTTAGACTATCTGAATTTTCTGAACAGCTACAATTTTGGTCACATCCAAGTCCAAAAGTTCCATTTTTGCATTCAAATTCTCTACAATAACCCTGTATATCACATCCATTTTCACTACAACCATCACAACCCTCAATACATTTATCTCCATGATATCTTGTATCATTACATTCAGTACATTTCTCTTCTCTATTGCATCTTTTGCAATATTGACCTATTTTTGTACAGGATATATTACATCCAGCTCCATAATAAGTATCGTCATCACATAGGGATGAATTATCTTCGCATGTACCATTTAAATAACAAAAACCAGGGTTTCCAGGACAATTAAAGCATTCATCTTTACAATAATCTCCGTAATAAGTTTTATTTAAACACTCAAGACATTTTTTATTTCTATTACATCTATAACAATTATTTCCTACAACGGATTCATTATTGCAAGGCTCATCACATTTTTCTCCAGTATAGGAATCATTATCACATAAGGATATACTATCATTGCATGTACCATTTATATAACAGACTCCAAGATTTCCTTGATTTTTAGGACAATTAAAACATTCATCTGTGCAATAATCTCCATAGTAACTTGTATTTAAGCATTCAATACTTATTCCTTTACGATCACACCTCAATGAATTATTATGTAGGTTTAAACATAGTTCATCACATTTACTTCCTGTATATGAATCATTAACACAATTTGTAGATGAATCATCGCATACACCATCTAAATTACAATTTCCTGGGCAATTAGCACATGAATCATTACAATAATCACCATAAAATGTTTTATTAATGCATTCAATGGCTTTATAATTTCTATGACATCTTAATGTATTATTATATATACTATTACATTTAGTGGTACATTTTTCACCAGTAAAAGTAGTATCATCGCAATCAGTACTATTATCTTCACATATACCATCTAAAGTACAATTTCCCGGACAATTAATACATGAATCATTACAATAATCACCATAAAATGTTTTATTAATGCATTCAATACTTATATAATTTCTATCACATCTATATGTATTATTATATTTATTACTACATGGAATATCACATCTTTCTCCAGATAAAGTATTATCATCACATATTCCTGAAGAATTCATACATGTACCATTTACTTCACAATATCCTGGATCTCCAGGGCAATTAGCACATGAAACATTACAATAATTTCCATAAAACATTTTATCGATACATTCGATTGCTAAATAATTTCTATAACATCTTTTTGTATTATTATGTATTTCATCGCATGGAGTATCACATTTTTCTCCTGTATAACTATCATTATCACATGTTTCAGTAGAATTTAAACAATTACCATATATATCGCAAAATCCTGGATCTCCAGGGCAATTAGCACATGAATCATTACAATAATTTCCATAAAACATTTGATCAATACATTCAATAGCTATATAATTTCTATGACATTT
>JAZAUS010000069.1:0-3200 GCA_036342255.1 Bacilli bacterium | reverse complement strand
TGATATACCATCATCAAATCCACCAAGTAATACACGCATATTAATATTATTGCGTAAATCTGTTGATATTACACTACCACCAGGTCTTTGACAACATATTATAAGATGTATTCCAGATGCACGACCTAAACGAGCAATAGAGCCTACTGCTTGTTTAACCATATCAATAGCCTTATAATCATCAGAAAGCATAATTTCACTAAAATTATCAAGTACAAGTACAATATCTTTAAATTTATATATACCCTCTGTTTTCTTTATATCTGATAATTTAATAGTAGTATCATTTATAATAACCTTATCAAATGTTTTTTCTTCTAATGATTTATAAACATTATCTATTGGCATTATATATATTCTCTTACCATCTGGATATACTTTTATTAACCTTGCATAATCGCTATCTTCCTTATCCATATCTACCTTAATGGTAACAAATTCATCAAATTGATATTGTTTACCGTTTATAATATAATAAGGTACTGTGATTTGTTTATCATTGAGTTTATAAATATTATTAATATTATGTTCTTGCATTAACTTAAATCTTGTCATCATATGTGCTTGTACTGAAGAAATAACACTTACAGCAGATTTAATATCAGATGCCATACAAGTGAACTTATCTAATATATCTAAATACTCAATTTGAACAATATCTACACCAAGTAATTGGAAGTTATCAGAAAACTTATCAATATGATTGATAATATTTCTTACTAAATAAGATTTACCAGAACCAGTTCCACCACTAATTAGTAATGAAGAACTTGGGTAAGTGTTAAACACTTTCTCATTAATAGTACCTAAATCATTCAAATACCATCCAATAGGAATTTGTTTACCTTTCTTATTAAGTGTTACCCCAAAAGGTATCCAATCCCAACTTTTGTCAATTTTTGCATTAAGGATTACTTGTTTGGGTAATTTATCCTTAATTTTCTTCTGTTTTCCCATAATTTTAGTTTTTCCTTTCTTTTTATATATTAAAAATAGTGGCTCAACATTAGTTGTTATCTCAACAATCGTTGCTCCCCACTATTTTTTATTGATATAAATATTCATATATTTCTAGGGCTGTCATTTCTTTTTCTTGGCCATCTACTTTACACTTAATAATATCATCTTTATCAAATTCTCGACCAGTAATCCAAACTTTACCCGTCCAGTCAGTAGGTTGATAATTAGCACAATCATTTAGCCCTATTTTCTGCATTTTTTTATTTCGTGCATACATAACTAATCTAGCAATTCGTAGTAATTCAGCTGCTTCTTGTACTGAATTAGCAACAGCTGTTATACCATTAATATTCTTAAATGGATAAAACTCAGTTTGTTTAATTCAGCTAAATATCAACCAAAGCTGCTGAGATTTTATTGTTATGTTCAATACAATGAAAAATTATATTTCTTAATGTAACAGAATTATGACTAATTAAACCCTTTTTAGCTTGGTTTGACATTTGGCATCACCTACCTTTCTTGATATAATTTACTTACATACTATATTATTACAGATTTTAACTAATTTAGCAATAACTTTTATTAATAATAACCTCTTAAAACCTATTATAATTTTCAAACATATCTATAATATTTTTAGGTAAATCTTTAATAGAACTAAACCTATTCATACCACCATGATAATCGTGGTCAGATGTAGCAGTTCTATAAAGAACACCATTAGCATAACCAGATACATCAAAATCAATTATTTCCCCATATCTAGGGATAGAATATGATATATAAATATATTTATCATCTTTTCTAACAAAACCAGAACAATCATAATGATTAGGTGTAAACTCTACGATTTCAATACCTTCTGGTTCTAATTCTCTTTTAAGCATATTTCTAAAAGCTGTAACGAATGATTTAGCTTCCTTACTCATTACACTACCCATATCATCAACACTTTTATTATTCCATTTACTTCTAAACGTATTCATATCTTAAATCTCCTTATACATCATCTAAATTAAATACCTCTACTTACAACGAATATAAAAACCATCAAAATAATGATATTTTTCAGCTATAATAGTCATTTTTCTAACAACAACACCTTTACCATTAAGTTTATTTGCTACATATTCTGTTGCTAATTTATGTCCTTCACCAAAAAAAGCATTATGGTCGTGTTCATCATCAGTAATAATTTCGTCATTTTCAAATGTAGCCAATATTTCATCTGATTCTAAAGTGGGTTTTACATAAAACACGCCTTTAATTCTAAAAGTATCTTTATACATATCTGTCTCCTTTCTGTTACTCATATTTCCAACCCATAATTACTCCTTTTCGTAAATATGTTCCGCAGTATAGCAATCTTCATCTGAAGGTTCTGTTATTTTATTAACTAATGTATAACCTAATTCTTTCATTAGGACTTTTAACCATCCATGTTCGTGTTTCCAATCACCATCTTCAAGATAAATATGAATAAAGCCATCTTCTTCCCAAATTTCTGGGATTCTTACAAAATCTTTTGATTGTAAATATTCTAATATGCGTTGTTCTTCACATATTTCATCTTCTGGTGGTACTAATTCTCTTAAATCATAATATTCTAATTCACTTGTATTAAGAATACCGTCTAAACAAATATATAATCCCATAGTACCCTTATCATTTTTACCATCTCTTGTTTCTAATACTTTTAAGTCATTGGGAATAGTGCCAGGGCCTAATCCGTGTAAGGTAAAATACCAATATCTTCTTTTTTCATAAGGTACTTCGTCCGAATATCTCATAGGTTTATCCATAATAATTACCTCCTAATTAGATTTTCTAATAATGCTATCTCTTTTATTTTTGTAAAATATTTATTTCCAATATTTCACTTAATTCTTGTAATTCTGTATATGCCCCAAGTAAAGTAGGAAATCTTTTATATTGTTTATATTTATATACTAATTGTCCTACATCTGTAAGTAATCCAAATATACCAGAATTAATATTAACATCAAAAGTTATATTATTTCTCGTAATACAAACATCAGCCTTATCACTATCATATAATTCAAAAGGTATTTTAGTTGGAATTGTTACTGTGAATACAAATTCTGTATTATCATCATATGTATTATTATCTTTAATTCGATTAAGATAACCTCGATAGTTATATTCATCAACATCAAAATGAAAACGGTCTTGGTCAAATTCACTTCCACAGAATTTTTGTAGTTGTTTTTCTAATA
>JAZAUS010000068.1:0-3208 GCA_036342255.1 Bacilli bacterium | reverse complement strand
TGCACTTTGTGGTGTTATTTGAACTAATTCTTTAATGGCTTCTTTAGTTTTTTCTTTTGAATGTTTATCTATGAATCTTCCAAGTTTTATGAAATAAATTATCATAGCAGAACTCTCAAAATATAAATTTTCTACTAACATGTTATTTCCTAAAACAATTAATATTAAATTAACTATGCTATATATAAAACTTGATAATACTCCAATAGTTACTAAAGTATCCATATTAGGACTTTTGTGAATTAATTTAACTATTCCACTTTTTAAAATGTCAAATCCAAATATAATGAATGGTATTGTTAATATAAATAAAGCTACACCATAATTAATCGGATAATTAATCATATGTAAGAATGGTATTACTGGAAATCCTATCATATGAGACATAGAAATATACATTATAACAATAATTAAAAAAGCAAAACCTATTAGATAATATTTAATATTATCTTTTTTTTCTTCTAATTCTTTATGATATATACCAGTACTTTTATAACCTGATTCTTCAATAAATCTATCTAAATCAGATAAGGATACTTTTTCTTCATCATATTCTATTAATGCTTGTGCCATAACTAAATTAACAGATGCACTTACTCCATCTTGTTTATTTAGATATTTTTCAACTCTATTTTGACATGCACTACAACTCATTCCTTCTACTTTTAATATTACTTTTTTCATTTTTTATCACCTTTAAAATAATTCATATCATCTACTACTTTAATATTATTTTTAATCATATTCATCCAGCAAGTATATGTATATGTTCCAGTATTTTCTGGAGTAAATTCAATTACATTATCTCCAACTTCAAGTTTAACTTTTTTATTAAAATCTTTTAATTCTAATTCACTATTACATCCAGTTAAATACTTTTTATCTACATGTATTATCATTTTTACTGGAATACCTTTTTGAATAATTATATCTTCGTAATCATTATATTCAAGATCAAATTCTACTACTTGATAATCCCCTTCAATTTTTGCAGAAGTATAATTACTATAATCATTAAATGGTTTTGAAATATCAATTCCAAGAGCAATTAATCCCCTATTTAACATAACTATTGATAAAATTAAAATTAATACTGAAGCAATTTTATTTATAATTATTTTTCCTTTACCTTTAATTAAGTTATAAAAGATTCCAACTAAAAGCATTAATGGTACAGTACCTAAACTGAATAGAAACATTGATAACGCACCTTTTATAAAACTTCCTGTTGATAATGCATAAACCTGCATAGCTTGTAATGGACCACATGGCATTAATCCATTAAGTAAACCAATAATAAAAGAATTTCTACTTTTAGTCTTTAATTTTATTTTATTTATAAATGGTAATCTAAATTCAATAATACCAAGCATATTAAATGACACTAATAACATAATTAATGAAGCGACTAATATTATTATTCCATTCATAGTACTATTTAGTGCTATTACACTGCCAAGAAGACCTACTAATCCACCTATTATTGTATAAGAAACTACTCTACCTAAATTATATAGAATAGGTCTTTTATAATTTTTATTTTTACTATCTACGATAGCAATTAAATTAATTGCTCCACACATAGATATACAATGTATACTTGTAAGTATTCCTGTTACAAATAACATTCCATAAGTAATAGAAGAATCAATATTAGGAATAACATTAAAAATGTTATATCCGAATAATTTATTTATTAAAAACCATAAAGCAAATAATATTACTACAATTATAATAAATTCTTTTAATTGAATTTTTGAATCTATATTTTTTAAATTATCACTTATATATTCTTCCTTAGTAAAATAATCTATTCTTTTAATTATATTGATTATTTCTTTATTAGTTAATTTATTCACATAAGCAATATGAGCTATATTATTTTTTATTTTAACTTCTTTTATATTCTTATTTTTTAATAATGCATTTGTAATAACATCTATACAGTGGTTACAATGAATTCCTTCAATTTTTACATATTTCTTATTCATTAATCTAACCTACCTATTAGTTCCATTACCTCATTAATAACTTCTAATTTATCATTCTTAATATCTTCTACAACACATGTAGATAAATGTCCTTTTAATATATCTGTACTTAAACTTTTAATTGATTTATTTATAGCAAGTAATTGTGTTAATATATCATTACAATATTTATCCTCATCAACCATTTTTGAAACACCACGAATTTGTCCTTCAATAGTATTTAATCTTGTTCTTAAATACTTCTTTTCATCCTCTGTCCTATGTTTATTTCTATTACAATGTTCACATTTTTTCATATCAATTCATCTCCATAAATACTATTATACCACCCCCAGGGGGTCTTGCACAAAAAAATAAAAAAAAGATAGAATTTTTTCTATCTTTGTTCGGAATATTACTAAAAAAGGAACTGATTTCTCAATTCCTTATATCTTAATTTTACGATTATTTAATGATGGTGATGATGATGTGTTTTCTCTTTAAATTCAACATGACAGTCTTTATGATCACATACTTCATCTTCTGTTTCTAAAATAGCATGACAAATGTTATGTTCTTCTAATTCTTCTCTAATCATATGTTTTACACTTTTAATATTTTTTGATTTTGTGACAATATGCATTGTTGCATAATTATTAAATCCATCAATACTCCACACATGAATATGATGAATATCATCAACTCCATCTATTTCTAATAAATGTTTTTTCAATTCACCTATATCAATTTCTTTAGGTGTTTTTTCAAGAAATAGGTCTAATACTTGTTTTAAATTTTTTAAAGCATTTACTAAAATAAATAGTGCCACTCCAATACTCATTATTGAATCAATCATTCTTATATCAGTAAAATTCATTATAATGGCTCCAACTAATACTACTATCCACCCAAAAACATCTTCAAGCATATGTAGATTAACTGACTTTTGATTTATTGAGTTACCTTCTCTTGTAATATATGCTGCTAAAAAGTTTAATACTACTCCTACTATTGCAAATATTATCATTCCATTATAATTAACCTCTACAGGATTAAACAATCTTTTTATAGCACCTATAATTACTAATATTGATCCAACTATTAATATAGTTGTAGTAATTACTCCACCTAATACAGAATATCTAATATATCCATAAGTATATTTATTATCAGCACTTTTTTTACTTTTTCTTTCCATAAAATAAGATATTCCAATAGATAATGCGTCTCCTAAATCA
>JAZAUS010000067.1:0-3212 GCA_036342255.1 Bacilli bacterium | reverse complement strand
TTATTAAGTACCACTTTTGATTGTACTAACTATGCAAAAACTGTTAGTAAAGGTTATGCGTCATATGTTAAATATTTTGTTGCTTTTGATGTAAGAAGTGTTCATATCTTAAGAATATTAGAAAATCTTAATGTGGATTATGATGAAGAAGAGGGTAGTACCTTAATTGAACACGAAATGATTGATTATGCATATGATTTAATTAATTATTTTGAGGAAGAAAAAGGCATTGAATATGATGGTGACGACAGATTATTTATTGATGAAATGATTGAAAAATTTGGTATTACCGATGTCTTAAAAACTGTTGTTGATTATGACGATTCTAATGGTTATGAAAACTATGAGTATGAAGCAAGACATTGTTCAGTAGATTCAATGGTACAAGATTGTGTATTTGGTAATGGTTTTGATACACTATCTAATATAACAATATAGTGAGGTATATTAAAATGGATAATAAATTATATAAAAAATTAGAAGAATATATGTTAAATGTTCAATTTACACATAGTTATAATGAAATTAAGATTGAAGATTTATTTAAGTATTTTCTTGAAGAAGGTTATGATATACATTCAGCAGAGTTTAAAGAAGCCTATATTAAGGCTCATAATAGTGTAGAAGAAATCTGTTGGGGTAAAACTGATGATAATTCTATTTTTAGTGATTATACCTCTTTAGAAAAAGAAATATTAGAAGAAACTTATTAAAAGGTAGCCATTAAGAGTGTCTTTAATTAGGCACTCTTTTTATTAGTAAAAAGTTAAAAAATCTATTTAATTTTACTCATTTTTATGTCAAAATATAGTATAGAGATTAGATAAAAAAGGGAGAAAAATAATATAGTATTATAGGACTAAATATAAAGTCCTATTTAATTATATAGGGAGAATGAGGTATTTATTATGGATATGTTGTATAATAAATCTTTAGATAAAGTTGAAAATGAAGCAAAATCTTGGGGTTGCTCATATATTAAACGATATTATAGAAATATTGGTGGTGGTGTATTACTATTCTTTAAAAATGGTTATGCTTTAGATATAGTATTACACGATGGTAGTTATGGTAACGAATCCTTACTATTTGAACTGGCAATTGGTATACACGAAGACTGTAAGGTTACTAAAATGTGTTATTCGGGACCAGAAGTTACCCATATCTTACCAATGTATGATTCAGTTATTGGTTATGTAGATTTTGAAGAATTGGAAGATTATGCAAATAAAGTTAGACAATTACCATCAAGATATTAAGGAGTATCCTCTATGTTTACAAAAAATGATTATATGAAAGAAAATTATAAAATAATGTTTCGTAAGATTTATTCTGAACAAGAAATTAAGATTAGGAATATTAATTTATTCGATAATTGTAGTATTCTTGAAGCAGATTTTCCTGACGGAACATTTTATTTTGTTGTAACCAATAATAGTGTTTCAAGTTCTTTTAACACTTATTCAGACGCTAAACGAAGTATTTTATAAGGAGAGTATATTATGAGAAAAGCAAGTTTTACAGTATCAATGTGGCAAAATTATAATGGAGTACCTATTCCAGACCATCTTACTGAAAGTTCAGAAATTATTGATTATCTTAAGGAAAATATAGAAGATTTTGATAAGTATCGTGATAAAGATTTTGAATTAGCTGCTGAACCTCTTTATCAAGCAATTCTTGAAGATGATGATGGAAATGAAACTACTATTACATTAGATGATTAGAGAAAGGGGAGATTGTTATGTCAAGAGAACAGTTAGAATTATGTGTAGATAAGGCAGAAAAAACTCGTGATTTTGGTAGAATGATTGCTGAATTATTAGATGATTTAGAACAAATCCCTATTGAATTAGATGCTAATGAGGACGGAGAAATTCTTCCAGAAGATTTACCTAAATATTTAACTGATACTGAAATCTTTACAGAAAACCCATATTATAAGGAAGAACATAAAGATTTTTGTGTGTTTGATAATGAGGGTAAGTTATTTATTAAAGTTTTAGATGAGAGTGATATTAAATGTAGATATAATAATACAACTTTTAAGTTACCTTATGAACATGGAGATACAGATACAAGAGATATATTCTTAGATTTATGTGAAATGGTACAAAGAAAAAGTGGTATTAAATATCCTAATGTTACTATGTAACAGAAAAGGAGAGAATTATTATGTTAACTATGGAAGAAACTTATAAAACAATAAAAGAATTGGAGCAAGGAACACAGTTTACATATAAGGGGAAGTTGATGTTAAAACTTCCCCCTCATGTAGAATGTTATGGAAATCCTTGTAATGCTGTTGAAATAAGAACTGGTACAATGGTAGATGTTAAAGATACAATGCTTTGTGATATGAATACTCTGATTGCATCAGAGGAATATTGGATTTAATGTAAGGAGAAACTATTATGACTATTGAATATGAAAGTTATGGTACAAAATATCAGATTTGGTTTGAAATAACCTCTTATCAGAATAATGATAATATTGCTGTTATGGCTATGTGTATTGACCCAGAATATAATTTTCCAGAACCTTATGGTACATTAACAGTTAATATTAGTAAACTTGAACCACCTTTAGCTTGTATTGATACTAATAATTGGCGAGATGCTATTGAACTTATTGAAAAATATGATTTAGGTACTGATACTGGACAGAGAATACAGAGTGGTTATTGTACTTATCCAGTTTATGAACTTAATCTTAATAATATTAAAAAGTATGATGGAAAAGAAGAAAATTAATAATAAGAGGAGATATTACTATGACTACAAAAGAGATTGGTACTATTTTATATATGTATTATATGAATAATTATTGTGAAGATGAATTTAGCTTTGATAAGGGTAAAACATTTAGTAAAGTTAAATCATATTATAAAAAAATGAAAGAAAAATATGGAGAAGAAACTATAAAAGATATAGAAAACGAAATTAAAGTGAGAGAACCAGAAGGTACTGATTATGATTCTATGGAATTTTACCATCCAAATAAATCTGATATGTTTTTTCAAGTGACATCTATGTATGATTATGATGATAAGCCTGCTAAAAAAGGATATACAGGTGGTGATTGGGCAGATGTAGGTATGTTTTTTATAAACTATAGCGATTGTGATTTTGATGATTTATCTGATAAAGACTAATACATATAAAGGATTGCTACTATCACAATAAAGATTTAAGGAGTAATATTATGTTAAC
>JAZAUS010000066.1:0-3242 GCA_036342255.1 Bacilli bacterium | reverse complement strand
TTTATAATACATTTGATTTTTACTAGTTGGTTTATCAGGAATAGTTAAAGCTACCACTCCTTCTTGAATAGCAGGATCCAAATAAGTAGATCTTAATGTTTCTTTAGATTTTATGCCTAATTTTGCCATAATCTCATTTGCAGTCATAGGTTTGTTATATTCCATAACATCTAATAATTTATTTATATTAATTGATGATTCTGTTATAGGATTACCACTAGAAGATAATTCCTTCATTAATACTTCATCTATCATCTTTAACATAAACTCAATAAATACTGTTGAATCCCCGTTATGATTGCAATCTGCTATTGCTTTATAATAACCATCTTGATATTTTTTTATTTGAGATTCAATTGGTAAATATTCAAACAATTCTTTCCAATTATACAAAATAATATTTTGCCATAATCTAGCAGTTCTACCATTTCCATCTGCAAACGGATGAATGAATACAAATTCATAATGGAATACAGAAGATAATATTAATGGATGTATTTCATCTTTATTCTTTTTCATCCAATCAAATAATTGATGTATAAAATTTGGAACTAGATCAGGAGGTGGACACACATGAATACATTTTCATCGTCCATCAAAAACACCCTCATTACCTTTTCTAAATTCTCCAGATTCTTTTACTAATTCTTCAGTCATTATTCCATGAACTTTTTTTAAATCATTAATAGAATATGGATTTAAATCTTTAATTATATTGTAAGCATTATAAGCATTAATAACTTCTTGAATTTCATCTTTTGGTCCTATTACTCTCTTGCCCATAATTACATCTTTAACTTGATTTAAAGATAAAGAATTAGCTTCAATTGCAAGTGAAGAATGGATTGATTTTATTCTATTATCTCTTCTTAAAGAAGGCATCTTATTAAGATTATTATAATTATCTATCTTCCCTATTTTTTCCATAATGCTAGAAATATAATCAACCATAGTACTAGTAATCGTAAATGGTGGCACATAACTATTCATATAAACACCTCAAATTCTATATATGTATTATACTATAATTCAAAAAAAATATCAATTTTATCTTGCTTAATTCTTACTTAATTCTTGCTTAAATACAGTGACGTCATGTTCATCACCAAAACAAAATAAGACTAGATTACTCTAGTCTTAATACTTATTAATTATTCTTTGCTTTGATTGCAGCTTGTACCTCAGTAAGGTTCGGAACGAAAGAAGGTACTTTCGTACGGACTAATCTGACTTTTTTTGTCACTTTTATTATATCATTTTTACTTTTTTTATAAAAATCGCAATTATTATTTTAAAATTATAGATTTACCACCACAATACTTTGTAGTAATACTAATTATTTCATCAGCAACTTTTTCTAACTCTTCATACGTATTTGTTTCATTACCAATAATTAAATATAATACATTTTTTGATTCTTCTGTTACCTTTGTTTTATCAACTTGTCTTATATCTAACCAACAAATAACATCATTATCATCATCGACAAATGAGTATTCGCCATTTCCAACAAGCTTTCTTTCTTCGCTACCTAATGGAAGAAAATTTTCACTTCCATCAGTTATTTTTAAATAAACATTACCTGATATTTTATCTATATCATGAGCTCCTAAGCATAATTTAGATTCAATTGAAACTATATTATAAATATCAACTGCTTTATTTATATGAACCAAATCTTCTCTTTTAATTAACAACTTAATTAAATTTTCAGAAGCAGGTAAATTTTTTCTTCTTGGAACTCCAACTTTATTATGTAATTTGTAAAAGCCTTCTATTACTTTATCATCTTTTATATCATAATCTTTATATTTTGATATTAATTCTTCAATTTTATTCTTTCTCCATTCTTCAAAGTCTTTACTTGAATTTTTGTTATCTATTCCTTCTATTTTTAAACCTATTATTTTAATACCTAAATCTTTAACTTTATCCTCAACAATAAATTTCATTATTCTTTCACCTCGTATTCATCAAGAAAAGAATATTCCTTCCCATCTTTATGCCATCCCATAATACAATTCATATTAACATTTTCTAGTGCTTTAAATATATTTTGATCAACATTTGGATTCACTTTTCTCAAATTCTTAATAAGTTCTTTCATTTCTTTTCTTTTACTTGTTCCATCATTTATTAATGAACACCCCTCAGTAAATCTACAAGCACAATTAATAAATGTTAATTCATTATGTTTTCTCCATGATATGATATCTTCTTCTTTAACAAGTAACATTGGTCTAATTAATTCAATTCCTTCAAAATTATCTGAATGTAATTTAGGCATCATTGTTTTAACTTCTGATCCATAAAACATTGATAATAAAGTTGTTTCAATAAAATCATCAAAATGATGTCCTAATGCTATTTTATTACATCCTAATTCTTTAGCTTTATTATATAAATACCCTCTTCTCATTCTGGCACATAGATAACAAGGACTCTTACCTTCATCATTAGCAACTATATCAAAGATATTAGATTCAAATATTTCTATTGGCACATTTAAAATTTTAGCATTATCTTCAATGAAGCTCCTATTGTACTCATTATATCCTGGATCCATTACTACATAACGAACATTAAATTTAACCTTACCATGTCTTTGTAGTTCTTGTATAAGTTTAGCAAGTAAGAAAGAATCTTTTCCACCGCTAATACATACCATGATATTATCGTTTTCTTCAATAAGTTTATAATTACTTACACCTTTAACAAATCTACTCCATATTTCTTTTCTATACTTAGTAATGATACTTCGCTCTATCTCTTTATACTTCTCCATTTACTAACTCCTTATAACACTTATCGAAAATTTCTAAGAATTTTTCTATTTCATCTTCTGTTGTTAGATGAGATATACTAACTCTTAGTGATGTAGATGCTAAAGATTTATCTTTAGTTAGAGCATATACAAGTTTAGACGGAGTATTTAATGGACAACAAGATGTCTTAGTTGAAACCATTACATTATTATCATTTAATTTAGATGCAAATAAATCAGACTTAACGCCTTTAATGCTAAAGTTAATAGTATGTGGAATGCT
This sequence comes from Bacilli bacterium, assembly GCA_036342255.1. Lineage (GTDB taxonomy): Bacteria > Bacillota_I > Bacilli_A > RF39 > UBA660 > RUG11198. Next base: position 195 of record JAZAUS010000066.1, on the reverse strand, counting down.
TTTATCGGTATTATTTATATGAACATTTTTATATTCTTTTAAAGTACTAATTATCTTATTATTTAATTTTTGGATATATTCATTTCTCTCTTCTAATAATCTTAATGCTTTTTCTAATGCCACACTAGTAGAAGTAATCATGCTTATTACTGGTGTTCCACTTCTATATACTGTAGTTGATTTACCTCCTAATAT
>JAZAUS010000065.1:0-3258 GCA_036342255.1 Bacilli bacterium | reverse complement strand
TGCCTTTCTACTCAACCATACCCTTGCAATAATGTTAATTATGTGTTATACTTAAAGAGTAATTGTATTACAAAATTACTTGACTTATTAGTTCTGTCCAACTGGTAAGTCCTTTTTTTTGTTTTAACATATTTACCTCCTACTTATGTAATTCACAATAATTAACTGAATAACCTTTATTAGTACATTTTTCCATAAAGTCTTTATTAGATTTATCTAATACTTTAAATAAACTAATTACTACTAATGTAATAGCTAATACTTTAACCCATCTTTTTATTCTCATTTTTTATTCGCTCCTTTCTATTCCTGTCATTTTTTTAAAGAACCATATAGGAACACCTGATTTAATTATGTAAATAGGTTTGTTCTCATTTTTATATAGTTCTTCAAGTTGTATATTTAACTCTTTTATAATGTTTCTTGCTTTATCTTCTTTATAACCTGTGATCTCCATTATGTCTTTTTTGTTGTAATAGTATTTTTCCATTAACCTTCCCTCCTATGCTTTTCCGCATATACATTGGTAAAAAAAATATCAAAATCTATACCATAATAATTTAATAATTTTTCAAGATTATCTATTGTAGGTGATACTAAATTATTCTCATATCTTGTAATTGTATCTTTACTAAGACTAGAATTATTAGCAACTTTTTCAACAGATTCATCTTTTTTTGCTCTAAGTCCTCTTAACTCAGCAGCTATCAATTCTCTTGTTGTATTCATACATTACCTCCTCTCATCTTGATTTAATTATACTATGCTTATTTGCATAAGTCAAGAACTTTTTGTGCATTTTTGCATATTTTTAATTGTAAAATGTAAATTGATTTGCTATAATATGATTAGATGCTTATTTTATAAGCATTTAAGAAAAAAGGAGGTGTCAAAATGTGAGCAATTTTTTTTCAAAAAATTTAAAGTTTTTGAGAGAAAAAAAAGGAGTTTCAAAAAATAAACTAGGTGAAATGGTAGGAGTTAATCAAACAACTATAGGCAGGTGGGAGTCAGAAGAAATTTCTCCGTCTATTGATAACCTAGAAAAAGTAGCTAAAGTGTTAAACATTGCTTTACCTGATTTATTAATTAAAGATTTAAGTAATGAACAAATGATTGATGAATTTGAATTATTAATTAATACAAACAAAGATATACTAAATGATGAAGATAAAGAAACTATTAAGTTTATAGTTGAAAAAAGAAAAAAGAATTGTAATAAATAAGGAGGTAAAAATGAAAAAAATACTAATATTATTTTTAACTTTAATATTACTAAGTGGATGTGCTTCAAAAACAAAAGAAGAGAAGAATGAAAATGTTGTTTTTGAATGGAAATGTACAAGTGATATAAGATATGAAGGAAGAGAAGAAACAAAAGTATTAGAAGTTGGTAAAGATATAGAACCAGGAAATTATTTAGTTAAATATGATTATCATGATTTTACTGATTCTCAAGGGCAACCAACTACTAATAAGTTTAATAGATATTATTTTTTATACATTTCTAACATTAAAGTTGATGATATAAATGGAGAAAATATTAATAAATTAAATGATGATGTTAAAGATGAAAAATCATTTGTTCCTAATAAAGCTATAGAAAATATTAAAGAAATTACTTTAGAAAATGGCAATTATTTATATTTATATCATACTGTTAATGAAAAAGCTAATTATGGTGATTTAACTATAGAAAAGAAATAAAAAAAGACTAGAAATTAATCTAGTCAATCCACATAACATTAAGCTTATTGGTCTTTGGTCTTAATGCTATTTAATTATAGCATACTAATTTTTTATTGTAAAGGAGGGATAAGTTGAAAAAATCAGATTATGAAAAGACTAAATATCCTAACATATTTAAACATAAAACTAATGGCACTTATGCTATTGATATTAGTCTAGGTTATGATTCTAGAGGTAAAAGAATTAGAACTACTAGATCAGGTATTAAAAGAGAAAAAGAAGCTAGAGAAATACTACAAAATATTAAATTAAAAAAAGATATAAAGCAAGGCATAACTGAAAAAGCCAAATTTGAGGACTTATTAGAAGAATATTACTCTTGGCTAGTATTTGGTAAGAAGATTAAAGAAACTACCTTAAAAAGGAAAAAAAGTAGGTTTAATAGCAGAATCTTACCATTCTTTAAAGGTATGAAATTAATCAACATAAAAAGAACTGATATAGAGGCATATCATAAATATTTAGATAAAGCCACTAAAGAACATCATAGTAAAAATGGAATCATTAAAACTGATATCCCTTTAGATAGTGAAACTAAGAATAGTATTCATAAAACATTATCAGCATACTTTAATTGGATTATAACCTATAAAGGTGCTATTACTAATAACCCTTGTAAGTCAGTTTCTAACTTTAAAGTTGAAAAAAAAGATATAGAATACTATACCTTAGATGAATTAATGATTTTATTAGATACAATTGATAAAGATTCTACTAAAGAAAAACATACTAAGTTATTAGTTAAAGCTGTTATAGAAGGATTATTCTTTAGTGGTTTTAGATTAGGTGAGTTCTTAGGATTAAAATTTAGTGATATAGATTTTGATTTATTTAATAAAAAATACATTGATAAAGATGAAATAAAAATAAATATTAAAGCTCCAATAACTTATGATGGTGGATGGATAGAAACAACAGGTAAGACATTTGATAGTATTAGAGTTAAATATTTAGGTAGAAATTCCTTTATACCAATATTTGAATATGTTAAATATTGGATGGCTTATGGAGTAAAATACTCTAAAGATGATTATATATTTACAAGTCCTATTAGTGGTAAAATAATATCACCTACTCAATTAAGAGGACATATTAATTACTACATGGATAAAGCAAGATTAAAAAGACTTAAATTAAAAGACTTTAGACATAGCTATGCTACTTTATTAATGAGTAATGGTTATAGGCTTGAAGATATTAAAGAAGAGCTAGGACATACTAGCATAAAAATAACAGAGAAACACTATGCTACTCTGTATGAAGAAAACAAAAAAAATATAGCTAAAAAGATAGATAAATTACTTTAGGGAGTATTTAGGGAGTAAAACAAAATAAAAAACCCTATAAATAAAGGGCTTATTTTACTCTTTGGTGTCCCCTTAGGGCTGTGTAATAAATCACACACGCTAAATTATATAGGATAATTTATTAAAATGCAACCATTTTTTTGATATTTTTGATTATTTTTGATATTTTTGATAAGTTTGGGAGTATTTTGGGAGTAATTTG
>JAZAUS010000064.1:0-3398 GCA_036342255.1 Bacilli bacterium | reverse complement strand
TCGGTTTTCTAAATAAAAGCTGGAATATTCTATTCTAATATACCTAATCCAAATGCATTAGGATGACCAGTCTAATACATCGTTACACCGGTGTCCGCACATATACTTTTAAAATCAGTAACTCCCACTTTCTAACATCCTCTTGCTGAACCTTGGTAGGTAATAATAAGCTAAGGAGAAGGCTGGTCTTCCCAAGGAGGAAGGTCTATATCAATAGTATATTTAGGTATCGTTACTTTTGTTAATAAACAAACAGGACGTTGATATTTTGCCATAATTTTATTAGCAATTAAACCCGCAATATTCCTATCTACTTGATTAGGTTCTAATAAAAATAAAAGGACCTTATGTTTTAATAGACCTTTCTATTCTATCATATTCTCTATTGTCGCTAATCCAGCATCTTGTGCTTTTGTCTGTCTATTTTTTACATTAGTAACAACTCGCATTGCTTGTTCAACTAATTGTTCTTTCTAACCAAGTAAATGTCCTCTTTTAGTAGATAAAACTTCTTTAAAAGCCTAATGTTTTAACATTGATTTAAATACTAATGTTTTCTATTCTATTGTTCCACTTCTACATATAGCATTTACATAAGGGGCTACATAAAAAGCTACGCTCATATGATTAACCTTATTTTTCATAGAATATTCGTTTTTCTTAGCAAGAGAAGCAAAAAATGGATTCTTTAGATTTTGAAAACCTTTGTTAATGATATGTTTTGTTTCGATAGAAGTCATAGACATCATATCGGCACAACGTGTTATCCTATATTTCTATAGGCACTGACTATGTTTTAATGTATAAATATTATACATTACATCTCTTTCGGTTCTCATAGGCTTCGTTTCCTAAAACCTAATTACGTATCAATAGTAATCCTACTCCCCAGCATTTCAACCTAAGGGATAGTCGATACAGGCTTATTTTATGTGTTTCCAAGTTTCTCTTTTACAAACTCTTCTAATTGAATTTTGATTGATAAAAGTATAATCTTTAGCAATATTAGCTATAGATTCTCCATTATCATATCTTTTTCTTATATTTATAACATCTTCCTCTGTTAATTTAGCTTTATTATTATTCTATCCTCTATTTGCAATAGAAGAATAAATTTGTCTAGGGATTTCATTTGGTAAAATAATATATTCTTTTCCAATAGTGGGCGCTGTGCGACCTAACCAAATGCGTTCAAAAGTTCCAAAAGGATGATTTTTGTAGTCTTGGTATACGTCTATTTTTCTTTCTCCTGCAAATCTTCTTTTTCTAATATCAAGAATATCGTCATTAGAAAAAGTACACTCAGGATGGTCTTCCCCAGTTAAAGAATTCCCACCTATTGTTAAATTATATCCTTTTTCTTTATTTGTTGCATCATAATACTAAATCCAATATTTTTCTCTTTCATTTAATAATTCATAATCATCATTCTCTTCTAAAATTTCAATTTCTGTTATTTTACCATATTTTCTAATTGCTAAATCACAAGGTTGTTGAAATTTATGAGTGTCTAATCGTCTTATGTTATTATGTTCATACATACGTCTTTTTATATCATTACTAAGACCAATATAATATTTTCCATTTGGAAAATTGATTTTGTAAATACCAGACACTCCACTTTTTAATTCATTTAATTTTATTATCATATTAAATCTCCTTTTAATGAAATTTAACATGAAAACACATAAAACATTCCCACGGCGTTTTCATGTTATATATTATTTTTTTATGACATAATATCTTCATATCATAATATCTTCATATATAATTTAGAATTCACCGTTAGCATTTTATTTAAAAATGTCCTTTAAAAAATAAAAATTTTTTATTTTAAATAAAATACCCTGCTGATAAGGCAGAAAAGATATATTAGCCCCTGTATAAGTTGAGGCCTAATGCAACTAAATCTAAATAATTATCTGCATTTGATACTTTTAATAATTTATCTAAATATCTACAGAATTGCCAAACAACTCCCGCTCCTGAAAAATCTTTATTTGGGTAATCTGAGAGTTGATTATTAATAACAATAGCATTAGGATTTTGTATATCGCATAAGTGGTGGTCTAATACGATTATTTTTGCTCCCTATTTGAATAAACAAGTACATTCATCAGAATCATTAGAACCTGCATCTGGTATAATAACAAGTTCATAATTCTATTTTAATATATTTAATATGTGATCATTTAAACCGTGTTGTTTACCTTCATGAAATATATAATCAAGTTTTGTCTATACCCAACTAGGAAAAAAGTCATGTAAATAATTTATAAGAATAGCGGAACTGGTGAAACCATCGCAATCTGAATCAACTATTACTAACGTTTTGCCTTGTTTTGAAATTGTTGAAATTAATGCGGCGGCTGCCTATCGAAGTTTATTCTAACCCAAAGCTTCGGGAGGAGCAACGTCCGCATCACTTGTATATAAATAATCATTAATTTTATCAATTGGAATATTTCTATTTGTTAAGATTTGCTATATAACTGAATAATTTTCATTTATAGGTTTGATTAGCTAATATCTCATAGTTATACCTTCTTTCAATTTCTTGTTTTTTATATTATAATAAAAAAAATAAGAGTTGTCAAGTAAATAACAACTCTTATCTAGGCTCTTTTCTATTGTTAAATAATTCAAGAAAAATATCTGGTCCTTTATCAATCGGAGAATCTTTATATCCTAATAGATTTCCAGTATCTAATATAAATCTAATTTGAATAAAGCCTCCATATTTTTTATATATATTAATTAATTTTTCTTCCCATTTAAAATACTCTTCATCTCCATACTCTTGATATTGTTTATCAAAAGCTATAATAATTTCTTCTACTCCAAGAGATTTTAACATTTCAACTTGGTAATTAATTAAATTACTACCACAAACCGCCACACTAATATCATTTTCAACTCCAAAGAAACTACTAAATAGAAGGCATGATTTTTCACCCTCATATACAATAACCTTTTTCATTCGTTTAATATTATCTTTAGAAAAGTTAATATTATATAAATTGAAACTAAGAGGATGATTATACATTTTTCCTGAAATAATAGCAGGTCTATACTTCCCTTTGGCTTCATTTTCTTTGATTAAAGTTCTTTCTCGAATTCCGATAAGTTGATTATTAATATCATAATGTGGAATTACAATACCTTGATTGATAGGGTCGTAACAAATATTATGACTATCCATACTTTCTTTTGTTATACCCTCTCTTTCCCAGGGTAAAAGTCTAGGTCTGGGGAAGTTTTTTAAAAAAGAATCATCATATTTTTCAAAGGAAACAGTTTGCTGATTATTTAATTTAATTGATTGTTTTCTTGTTTTTTCAAATATATATTTGTTGTCAGGAAGTTCTAATTGTTCTTCTGAAAAATTTTCATTTTCT
>JAZAUS010000063.1:0-3413 GCA_036342255.1 Bacilli bacterium | reverse complement strand
TATAGCTGTTACTTCTATGTTTTATATACCTACTTATGATTTGACTCGTTATTGTAAGAAAGATAAACCATGTTCATTTACTCTTGATATTGAATTAAGAGAAAAGATAGTTCAGACAAATCCTATGATAGAAGTTACTTTTAGAGAAGTATTAAATATACCAACTTATATACAAAAAGGAAATGCTAAATTAGATTATGTTTTTGGTGATAAATATTATTATTTATATACAGATATAGGAAGAAATGATGTTGGTGAAATAACATTAAATTTCTTAAGAGAATTTGGAAGTTTATGGGCTAGAATTGTTAAAAAAGATTTAAAAGTAGCAGAAAATGAAGCAAATTGGAGAAAATATTATCGTTTACCAGGACCAGGATGGGAAACTTTACCATTTGATGAATATACTAGAAAATTAAAAATAACTACAAAAGATACAGAAGAATGTATAAATGGATGTTATTTATTAATGACTATAAAAATTAATGAAGTAGGTGAATATGTTCCTGATTCTGTATTTTATTTATTCTCAATTATAGTCAAAATAACATCAAATAAAAAGACATATAATGATATTCCAAAAGTAGTAATTCAAGTAGATGAATATATTATTGGTAGTTTAGATGTTACTGAAATGGATGATAGATTAATTTCTGAATTCTATGAAGTATGGCTTCCTCATGATTCAGAGCAAGTTGAAATCGATTGGCAAAGTTCATTAGCTTCTTTATATATAAATGTTGGTGGTGTTCGACCTACAACAACAAGAGCAGATTTCCCATTACGTCTTGAAGGAACAAATGGAGTTCTTTTTTTAAATAAAGAAGAAATATTAAAAAAAGCAAAAGATAAGAATATAGTAAGCCAAGAAGAAACATCAATTCAAGATATTAATTTAGTAATAGGTGTATGGACAAATATAACAGATTCAGGAAATCAAGAATTATATTCTTTAAGAGTACATCAACATGAAAATGAAACGGAATCAGAAGAAAGTAATAATATAGATATAACAATAATATCTTCAGATCAAAAACATGTATGTAAACCTAGAAAAGTTAAAAGAGGATTTGAATCAATATATAGATGTCTATTTATAATTACATTTAATGCTGATCCAAATATAGATAATCCTTTATTTGTTTATGGATTTCCAACAAATCCAATGAGTGATATACATTTATTAGCTGATTTTATTAGTATTGATGCTTATAATGAATTTGATAAAGAAGAATTAAAAAAATTGATTCCAACACCAGAAAAAGCAGTATATAATGCTGAAAGAGAAGGAGTTAATTATATATATATAAATCAATTACCTCCAGATAAAGTATTATTTGTTCATTTATATACAACTGTAGAAAAAGAAGATTTAGATTTAGCATTAATAAATTCAATGCCTGTATATAATTCATATCCCGAAGAAAAATTATTTGAAATATATCCAAATCCATATACCGAACAAATATTTGCATGTACAAAAGATGAGTTAATGTTAAAATTCCCAGTTGATGAAGGTTTAGCTGTTACTATAGAAGTTCTTGCAGGAGAAGCTGAGATTAATTGGAAAGATGATATTGATAAATTTAAAGTAAAAGGTGCAGGTGATAGAATTAAATTATTTGCTAATAATAATGAATTAGAAGTAAGAAATTTAAAACCAGTGAATGGAATGGCTGATCCAGGATTCTTATTTTTTGTAACATATAAAACAAGAGATTCTGATTTTAATTTTGATGATGTTCCATATGGTAAATCAACAGAAATAAGTTATAGACAAACAGATTTACCTGTTGTTATTTATAGTAAATTAGTAGATTTAGAAAAAAGAAAAGATGGTCTTAATATGGCTATAACATTTAAACAAAATAATGGAGAAAATGATGGACAATATATAATGTCCCCAATTGATATAACAGCTACTTTATTAGATCAAAATAAAATATTTGCAACAAAAAGAAAGAAAGATAAGACAATGAAACCTACTGAAGATATAGCAATAAATGGATATTATGATCCTGCAATAAAAACAGCAATTTTATATTTATCAAAGGAAAGAATAGATTCATTTAATATAAGAGATATAGATAATCCATATTTATATGTACGTATAGATAAAAAACCTTATTATAAAGAAGAAATTTTTGATTTTTTCAATGTTGAAGCAGATATTTCTGGAATTAATGATGATATATATCCTATTGAAAAAATATATCATTATGGTAAAATGGGAGCAGATCAAAGTTTTATATTTTATCCATTAAAATTAGCAAGAAATAAACTGTTCTTGAGAATTCAAGTTGCTTTAAATAGTGAACAATTAGATTTTTCAATATCAGAAGAATCTAGATCTACTACTAATACATCTTTCTCTTACATGAGAGATTCAAGAGAACGTGGTAAGGTTATGATAACAATACAAAGAACCGAAGAGCAAGATAAATTATATTTGAACTTTTTCAGAAAAGATAAAAGTAAAATTGATGAAAGATTAAGTAATTATGCATTTAAATATATAAATGGAGAATCTGAGATGGACTTTTTCGATTATAAAATGATGTATCCAAATATAACAATAACAGAAGAAAATGAAGGTAATTTAATAAATTGCACATTTAATAAAGTTCATGGAGACTCAGATGATTATGAAATTATGTATTTCCTTAAAGTAGTAGATAATTCAACATATATATATGGAGAAGAAATGAATACAATAGCTGTTACAGAATCTCCTTCTTTAATTTATTATCATAAAAATCCAATTCCACTCGATGGAGATCCAGATAAAATATCAATAACAGCTCAAAAAGATTATTCAAGTAAATATGCCTTTGAGAATTATGCTTATATTAATGTTATAGCACAAATACAACAAAAGAATATAATAGAATATGTCGCATATAATGGTATTATGAAAATAAGACCACCTACACCATCTTCTGATGATACAGATAGAGATCAAAGTGATAAACCACCAGAATCTACTACTAATAATGCTGTTATATTTGGTGTTGTTGGAGGTATACTTGGTGCTATAGTTATAGGACTTGTAGTAGTTATTGTTTACTTCCAAATGAAAAATAGGAATTTATTGAACAAAGTAAAACATGTTTCATTCCAGAAAACAAATACTAATATGGATCCTAATTTATTGTTACAAAAACAGCAAGAAATAAATCCAAGTTAAAGTAAGAGTACATAAAAATAATTTATTTAGATAATTGAGAGTAATTTTAATATTAAATAAATATTCTTTATTAGTTAAACATTAAATTAAAAATAAATATATTTAAATATTAATTTTATTAATTATTTTTATCAATTATTATATTTTTAATTATTATTAATTAATTTAAATGAAATAATGGGGATTGGGGATTGGGGATTGGGGATTGGGGATTGGGGGGTGGGGG
>JAZAUS010000062.1:0-3561 GCA_036342255.1 Bacilli bacterium | reverse complement strand
TTATTTAAGGTTGAATAATCAATATCTAATTTATCACATATACGCTCTATTTGTTCATTTTTCCATTTTTTGTATTCATCTGTATCTAGCCAATCAAAATATTCTGATATTGTTTTTCCATCAAAAGGTTTTTTAATGGTTTGAAAAATTAACTTAACTCGTGATTTATGATTATTCTCTACTTCTTTCATTATTGTATCTGTATTTATATTGGATAATAATTTTAATTCCCATTTAATATCTTCAATATCAAACAAATTAATAGTTAATCCGTGTCGTATTGGTATATAATCAGAACCAATTGCTTTATCCCAATCTTCTTTACGCTTTTCCCATTCTTCATCCGTTATATAATCTGGTTTATCTGTTTGATTTTGATAATGATAATCCTCAAAATACTTATTAAAAGTATCCCCTAATAGTGTAGTATTTCCAAACACCATAGCTAAAACTGAATTATCACAAGGAATAAATATTAATTTAGTGTATTTTTGCCACTCCATTAAATTATTTTTATAATCAGTTAGTCCATAAAAAAATGAATTTCTGAGTTTATTTTTATTTTTTATAACACCTATACAATAATTATATAATTCTTCAGAAATATCATTTTCTCCATCATTTATATGATTATATGCATCTTCTCCATAAAATGTATATGCATCCCAGATATATTGAATAAGCATAGCAATATTTGGTAATGTTTGTGTTTTAGCTGTTTGTTCAACTTCTTGTTTTATCTCATTAGAAATTACCATTAAGGAATTTAATGATGTATCTGAAGTAGTTAGTTTATATGCATCATATATTTTTGTACTCATATATTATTCCTTTCAAAATTATAGTATTATCGCATTATGATAAAAATCTTCTAAATATGTAAAATCTAAATAATCTTCATTAGCAAAAATTGAATTTATAATTTCAACAGCATTTTGTACTGTATCATTTAAAATGAAAATCGAATATGTATTTATCTTCATATCAGAAATATATTCATTTATGACTATATAATACTTATGATTTTCCTTTTTTAATTCACAATATTCAATTGTAGCACCCTCTTGTGATGATTTGTGTAGTTTAGCTAATTTTTTAAGGCTCTTATTATATTTTTTGATTATTGGATAATACTTAAAATAATTATTTTTTAATAAAAGTCTATATTTATTTTTATTTGCAAAACCATCAATTGTTTTATAAAATGGATAGTCACCATTCCAATTAGTTTTATATGCGATACTCGTTACATTTTGAAAATTAGTTTTTAAGATATTCCAATATTTTATTGTATCATCTTCAGCTTTATCCCATTTTCTATATAATACTACTGTGCGTATAAATATTCCTACAATAATAATAAATAATAATATACATAGTTTTAATATCAAATAACTATTAAAATCTATAATCATAATTACACCAAGAATCCCCAAAACTATAAATACTACTAGTAAAAATTTACTGATTTCCCCACTACTATCATAAGCATTAAAATATTTTATTGAATCTTTTGACGCATTAACTGCCTTTGTAAAATCATCATTAAAATACACTTTAGCCCATTGTTTTTGTTCATCTAATTTTTCATTTATATATTCTTTTATTGTTGTTGGATATTTAATATCCTTTATTATTTTAGATTTTGTTAGACTTGGTGTTGTTCCCATATTAATTATCTCCTTATAATTTTAGAACACCTATTTTTATTTACTCTGTATCAGTTTCTACACTACTTAAAATAATACTTCACTTACAGTTGTTGGTGACATTACTATATGAAAAGCGTCACGCTTATTCATATTACCATCTTTAGTCTTAATATATGATAATTGATTTAACAATCCATCATAACCAACAATATTATTTTCAACCTTATTGATTAAATATTTTGTACTTTTGTCAGTCATCTTTTTAAGTTCTTGTTTGCTATTTCTACGCTTATCATTATAAATATTAATCAATTTATCAACTGGTGTGCTTGAAAGTGTATTTATATGTCGTTGTATTGATTTTAATGTTTTATATAATTTATAAATACATAGAGATATTCCAACAAAGATAAATACTTTCCAATAGATATTAATATGTTCATAATGTTTGTAATATATAATGATATTTGCAAATATCCATTGAATTGTACTCATTAACTCTGTTACTAACTTATTCTGTCTAAAAGCACTAAAAATTACAAATGACTGTAAACATACAAATATAATAATAAAATAAATCATATTAGTTCTCCTTTTGAAAAAATCCACTCCTTAAAATAAAGAAGTGGATTCATTAGTTTAAGTTATACCCCATTTTGTGTGTCGGGCATATTATTCTATTTGTCTTTTATTTCTATCTTATTAAAGGCTTTATTTTTGAATGTATATATCGAATTATCCGTAAGAGTTACTTTTATTGTATCCTCACAGTTTTTTAATTTAGCAAACTGTCCACTACTAAATATAATCGTTTTATTTTTTAATATCGTTATTCTCATTATACGCTCCTTTCTAATGAGCATACATATCAGCTTCGTGTAATAAATTTACTTGATTATAGAATATCTCTGATATATACCTTTTATCCTTTTTAATAGTATGTGGGTATTTCTCCCATCTTAATAAAGGTGTCATATGCCAATTGATTAACTGACCAATTCTCATAGCCATATTAAATGACATTTTATTCCTATATTTTGAAAGCCAATACACCATCCAAACATAAGCACCATAATTATCGTGACCATAATAATGAGCTTCTTCTGTTGGATTATTATTCTTATCAACAAACTTTTTAGTATAAATCTTACCTATATCGTGATACTTTGTTGCCATACGAATGACATAATCATCTGTTTTATTACAAACATATTCATACGCCTTATTCATATGTTCACCTAAAGTAAGAGAATGATGATGATTATCCTGACTAAAATTCATTAAATTATCAAAATCATATTCAAATTCAATCTCTCCATTATATAAAATAGGAATAATATTATCCCAACCTTCTTCTTTCGTAGGAAGATTAAATGCTCTTAACATTCTATCATATACAAAATCTGGAACTTTAGCATAACCAGTTCTATGTGAATTTCTTTCCTTACATACATCAATAGGTACAATAAAGAGTAGACAAGTCTTATGATAATCATACTTCTTTATAGTCTGTAAATATGCCCATCTTAACTTTCTACTGAGATTTGTGGCATCATAAATAATATTAAGACCAAGTTCCATATCAGCCTTAATTCTATTGTGAAGAATATTAAATACTTCTGTAGTATCTTCTGGCTTGTGCATATCTAATTCATTTCTAATAGCATCAGAAGAATGAATTTTATATCCCTTTGCTCTATACTTTTCACAAAGAGTAGATTTTCCACAACCAGGAATACCTACTAACATAATAAACTCTGCCATAAGTTATACCTTTCATAAAATTAGTTTCTTTTTGTGATTATAATTATATTATAGATAAAAATAAAAATAAATAGATTTTTTAGCAAAATAAAAAATATTTCCCCCTTTCACTAAAAAATGAAAAGAGGAAATATAGTAAAGGAGA
>JAZAUS010000061.1:0-3604 GCA_036342255.1 Bacilli bacterium | reverse complement strand
TTTACTAAAAACACAAAGAAATACTCAACAAAGAAATTAACTTATACTATTAAGAAACTCAAATCCAAAAAGACATATTATATAAGGGTTAGAGCCTATTCAAAAGTAAATGGTAAATTAGTATATGGTAAATGGTCAAAAATAAAGAAAATTAAAATTAAATAATATGGTTTTGATATGAAGATATGAAATACAAAACTCTCAAAGGAGACATCAAAATGTCTAAAAAGATTATATCAATTTTACTTGCAGTAGTAATTATGGCGACATTAGTTATAAGTGTTCCTACACAAGCAGCTACAAAGTCCATAGAAACAAAGATTACTACTACAACAAACCTTAAGGTTGTTCCATCAGTTACAACTGGAACAACTAAAATAAATATTAAAAAGCGTGGTGCTGTTTATAAGTTCACAGCAACACAAACAAAAACATATACTTTTACATTTTCTAATTTAACAACTGTAAAAAATAGTACACAAGAAATACGCAAAACCAATAATAATAAATTAGAACAAACTAATTTATGTATGTCAAAATATGCTTCAGAATACAAATATACAGGTTTCCAAGTTACTGATAAGAGAAGTATTAAATTAAAGAAAGGTGAAACTATAATAATATATAGTTATCCTTCTTCAGCAAAATCTTATACATATACACTTAATATAAAATAACCTAAAATATACATATCTTCGTATTAAAATATGACACCTCATTATTATATATAGTGAGGTGTTTTCTAATAAAGAAAAAATCTATTTACTTAAATATACTTTAATGTTATATTTATATTACTTTATAAAGTGAGGTACACTTATATGACAAATCAAGAAGTATTTGAAGAATATAATACAGAAAAATGGGTTATTGAACAAAATCTGTGTTTTATGTTACAAAAATATTGGGAAGAATGTAGAGCCAAATATGGTGATATAAATCTTAAAATTACAGAACTTCCTATCAATCCCGTTGGTTTTGTAAAACAATTTCTAAAAGAAGAAACAATTTGTGATATAGAAATCGCTGAAAAATCTAAACTGGATACAATAAATAAATCAGTTATTGGAGACGCTGATTATATAGAAATCAATTAGGGGGAGATTATAAAGAAGAATAAAGCACCTTAAATAATTTAGGGTGCTTTTTTAATAAATAAAAAATCTATTTACAATTTTTAAGTCTAATGATATATTAAAATTATATTATAGGAAAGAGATTAAAACGGTTCAGTTAATCATATTCATGTAAAAGATATGTTAGATTAAAAGGAGAATATTTAGGTACAAATGAAAAATACAGAACTAATACTATTACTAATGATTGGAATGATTTGTATTGGTGTGGGAAGTAAATATTTTATTGATGAACACATTAAAGAAACTCGTAAAATAGAACTTTACGAACAAGCACAAAATAAAATGGATTATAATGAAACAATCTATAATAAACTACCTACAGATTGTTTACATCCTATAACAAGAAGTCACGGAGATATACCATATTATAATGGTCCGAGTGGTAAAGAGGATTATGTTAATATTTCTGTTAGTTATATATTAGATAATGCGTATTATCACGGTTATGACGAAAAAGAATATTCATACTGGGAAAATGAGTATGGATTACAGATGTTTGGTAGTTATATTATTGTCGCATCTGATTATGACATACACCCATATGGTTCTATAGTACAGACTTCTCTTGGAGAGGGAATTGTATTAGATACGGGTTCTAGTGTAACTACATCGTGTGACACTTATTATACCCACGATATAGATATTTATACAAATTGGTATTAAGGAGGAATAATAATATGACAGAGTTTAATATAGTAGGAGATACACCTCAATATAAAGGTGCTGTTATTTCTTCAGGTTTATCTATAGAAGACGCAGAAAAGGTATTATTTAATATACAGAATGAAATTAATGCGAACTATAGACAGATAAATAATGCTTATGACAATATTAGAATTGAACCTATACTTTGATAAGGAGATACTATGAAAATTACAGTTTCAGATGCTATTGGGCTTGTACTTGTTTTATTTTGTATCACAGCGTTTTTAGTTGTATATACTATTAACGCTATATTTAGTGAAAATGAATCACCAAAAATAGTTAAAATTGCTACTGTATCAGATGCAGATGTATCTACTTTAACTGATACAATGTGTGCAATTACAGAAGAATATTATTAAGGGGATTAGTTATATGTTAGATAATTCAATAATGCAGAAAATGATAAAGTATAATGAACTTCGTTCAAAGGTAGATGATTTACATTATCAAATAACAAAGTATTTGGACGAAAACTACAATATCAATGAGTATGAGCGTATATACTCAATGGACGGAGAATTACCTATGTATGATTGGGGAACGAGATATTTTGATATTGCTTTAATTAGTCAAATTGTTAATGTAATCGAAACTATTAATAATGAAGTTGGTGAGATGCCAGATACACGAGAAATCGCAGAATATCTGAAAGGGCATAGGTCATAGGAGAAAATATAATGGAATCAGAATCTTGTTATCGTTGTAAGTATTGGAGTATAAATGAATATACCCAAAAGAAATATGGCGAAGGAAATGGTATGTGTACAATTAGGAAAGAAATCACTTTTTGTGATAAACATAATTGTATTTTGTTTAATGAAAAAACGGATGAGAAAGAAAATGAAGAATTGTAAAACAATAAAAGATGTATTAGATATAGTTGGAGAAAACAATACTTTTAAGATAGAAAATAGTAATTATAATAGATATTATAACTGATAGAAAGGAATACGAACTATTGCTTCGTATATAATATGAACTATGAGTAAACAATATATTGACGAATGTAATAGAATACTTCGTACTTATAAAGATGAAATGCTACGTTTACACGAATGGGAAAATTGTGAGTATGAATATGGATTTTTAGGGTTTTTAGAGGTATATCAAAATCTAAATATTCCTAAAGATTTTACTATTATAGATTTAGGGTGTTATCAAGCGTGTCAATGTATTTATTTTAAGGAGTATAAGCAATATATAGGCGTAGATGCCTATGTGCCTTTAGAATATAGATTTAGACAAGATAATGCCATATATGTAGATAAGTTAATTGAGGATTATATAGAACAATATAATGGTGACTTAAATAAAACATTTGCTATATGTTCTTATGTTCCAGTTAAGGATAATGTATATAATAGAATAAAGGAAAAGTTTCCTTATCATAAAATACAATATTGTAATACTATTATAAGTGAAAAGTTTCCAAAGAGGTAATATTATGCAGAAGGTAACAAATACAAAGACAACCTTATATATACCTACAGCTAATTTTAAGTATTTTGATGGTTGTAAAAGATATGGAAAAGATAAGAATGGCATATTAAGAGTGTCTAAAACCAAGTGGTCAGATATTATATCTTTAAATAATGCTACAATGGATTACAATAAGGCAGAAGCTTTATTAAATGCAATTAAGAAGTATGATTTTGAAAAGGGTATTAAATATGGTATTGCCACAATTACAATTACAAAGAAAGTAAAGATTGATTTTGAAGAAGTATAAGGAGATTTTTAATGAAGAAATGTAACAAGAC
>JAZAUS010000060.1:0-3702 GCA_036342255.1 Bacilli bacterium | reverse complement strand
TAAAACTGATAAAGATTTAGTAAAAACCTTATGTATGACCACATATATGCACGGATATAGTTTTGTTAATAAAGCCCAGTTTTTAAGTGGTAGTACAAAAGAAATGACAAAGGAAGAAAGAGAAGAATATATTAATAGAGATGTTAATAAGAAAATCAATGAAATTATTGAGTATTTTAGTAATAAACCTATAAATACTAATGATTTATATAATATTTATAAAACATTCTTTACTTATGCTTATGAAATAATGCTTGAATTATGTGATGTATTAAGAAGTAAAGTATTCTTATATGAGTCTATGCTTTTTAGTATAGCCATTAAGCTAAGTAGAGATTTAGGATATGAAGTAGTTAATGTATATGATTGTTTCTATATGGCGAATGAATTTGCTGATACATTTACTAAAGATATTATTAAACAAGCCTATATACAAACAAGAGAAATATATTATATATATAAAGAAATGAAAACCAGAGAAAAGAATAAAGAATTATTAGAGTATTTAGAATCCATAGACAAAATACAAATTATAGATAATCGTAAATATGTTGAAATTGGTGGGTATTATATAGACTTCTATAAAAATACCATACATTCTAAATTACAATTATAGAAAGGAACTTATATGGAGATAGACGAAATTATTAGGATTGCTAATATATCTCTTACAAAGAAAAGTACTATATTAGATATAAGGCGACATTTAGATACAACACTCAAACGATATAATAATATAGTAACTAAAATATCAACAAAGAAATCTGTATCTGTTATTGGTGGTAACTACTTTGTAGATTTTTGGTTTTGTAAAGATGTATTAACTAAAATTATTTTATATCCCGATATAGAAACTAATCGGGAAGTAGAACAAAACAAGTTTTCTGAAGCATTACGATATAAATATAATTATGATAACCTTACAAATACTTATGGTAAGCCTTATTATAAAGATTTATATGAAATCAGATATAAGTTTAATGAGTTTACCATTAAAACAAATATTACTAATCAAGGTAATACAAATAATGCTTATTTTTACAAGCAAGGGCTAATAGAAATCAATTTTTAGGTCAAAAATCTATTTATTTTTACATAACATAATGATATAGTAGTTATATATTATGAAATTACTATGGGAGTACTATGTAGAAAGAAGATTTACTAATGAAAATAAAGAACATTAAGAGAACGCTTATTATATTGAAAGGATTAGCGATATTTATAACAACATTATTAATATTAGATTTATCATTAATGGGATATATACTGATAGCAGTACCTATTATGATTAATAATACAAATAGACATGAAGAAGAAGCAAAAGATTATATAAATAAAAATAGAGGTTTGACTTATATAAAAGTTCAAACTGATAATGATTTGTATATATGGGAAAACGATACTCTTTATAAAAATGATAAACAAGTTACATTAAACTTAAAAGAACACGGAGATATACTAATATGTATATCTGATATGTTAGAAGATTTTAATATGGTTACTGATGATACACGAGATTATAAAATAATGATTATTATGGATAATCGAAAAATGTTTTATCGGTATAATAAAAATACGCATATCAATGAACTAACCAAAATATTTGATAATA
Source organism: Bacilli bacterium (assembly GCA_036342255.1). Lineage (GTDB taxonomy): Bacteria > Bacillota_I > Bacilli_A > RF39 > UBA660 > RUG11198. The sequence goes on along the minus strand of JAZAUS010000060.1, from coordinate 2,087 downwards.
TGTTTGATTAGTAGATTTTTTAATTATATAGAAAGGGAAATTATAATGAAAAAGCAAGTAGAATTTGTTGAAGTTGTAGGTGAGGCTACAATTGGTGCTAGATGTACTTTGCGATTGTCTAATTATAATACAGTACAAACAAGTAGGGTAATTGCTGTTTCAGATGATTTTATTGAAACCAAAAATACCATATATGTTAAATATAAGGGTAATAATCCTATGGACTGGCAGACACCACAACCAGTACAACAACCACAACAGCAAGTAATGTATTCACAACCTCAACAAGTACAACAACAGATTGTTCCACAACCTCAACAACCATATCAGCCTTATATTCAAGAACAACAGTCTGTTCAACCACAACAACCATATTCACAACCACAGTATAATCCACAACCATTACAACAACCACAATATAATCCACAACCTCAACAACCACAACAGACTAATGAGTATAAAAATCAACTTATTAATCAAATGGCTACACAAGAGGACCCTAGGATTGTGACAGATGATGTGCAACCTTCTTCACAACCAGTTAGTACCGATTATGCTGAAAGATTAAAACACGCAAAGACCTTAAAAATCATTTCGGACGTAGACTCAAGTAAACCAGGTACTTAAGGAGATTTTATGTTTAATTTAATTAAACCTGATGAACAAAAACAAGAAGAAAAATTAGCTAATGCTAATATTGATTTGTTCTTAGGTGATAGTTTAGAATTGCTTAAAAATATAGAAGATAATAGTATTGACCTTATTGTAACGGACCCACCATACCTAATAGAGCGTATCAATACTGGTGGTACAATCAATAATCTTAAAAAACTCAATAAATCTTTATCAGAATTAGATAATGCAGATATTATAAGTGGATATGATATTGAAACATTTGGCAAAGAGTTTATTAGAGTTATGAAAGATATAAATATCTATATATGGTGTAATAAAGTTCAAATTGTTGATTATTTTAACTTCTATGTTAATCAGATAGGTTGTGTATATGATATATTATTTTGGAATAAACCAAATGCCTTACCTACATATTCTAATAAATATATAGTTGATATGGAATATTGCTTATATTTTAGAAAAGGTAAAGGTAGATGTTTTCCACAAAATTATGAGGATGCTAAAACCTATTATTCTGCTCCTATAAATGTATATGATAAACAGAAATATAAACATCCTACTATTAAACCACTTGAAATGACAGAGCGATTTATTAGAAACAGTTCAAGAGAGGGTGAGGTAGTGTTGGACCCATTTATGGGAAGTGGTACTACTGGTGCAGCTTGTAAGCGATTAAATAGAAAGTTTATTGGTATGGAAATCAATGAACAATTCTATAATATGGCAAAAATGCGAATTGCTGAAACAAGAAAGGAATAGTATTATATGAAGTTTATTACAAAAATGAGTGGTGTTAGAGTAGAGGATTATGATATAATTCCCATATTTGATACTCAATATATTGATTTGAAATCCATCTTATATAAAGTCACACGACAAGAAACAATGGATTGGATTTTAGATAAATTACGATTTACTAAAGGTACTGATAATAATTGGTATACAACAGTTGATTGGGATACGATTTATAAATTAAGTGTTTTAGAAAATTATCCAGAATATGAAAAGGAATTTATTGATTATTTTGGAGAAAATTGGATAAATCATTATATACGCTTTAATCACTAGAATTATTATTACTGAAAGGGGGAAGATATTATATGTCTAGTTTGTTTGAGGGTGAAGCAACAAGAAGACTTGCTAATTGTTGTCATTTAATATATACAAATGTTCCAGACAAAGAAATCATTGAAAATTATGGTTTTTCTGAAGAAGACATAAATGAAGCTAAAAAGAAAATGTATAAATTTGATGAATTTTCTTATACAAGGGGTGGAAGAGCCTTTAAAATTTTTGCAAAAAAATAGGGAGTAAATTATGGATAATGAAAATACTTTAGCTAATAAATATAGACCACAAGCCTTTGAAGATATGGTCGGACAAGAAGTAAATAGAAAGGTATTAACAACACAAATAAATAATAAAACATATTCACATTCTATGCTTTTTGC
>JAZAUS010000059.1:0-3800 GCA_036342255.1 Bacilli bacterium | reverse complement strand
CATGTATATTTTTAAAAAAATAATTGTATCAAAATAATATATAAATAAAAATTAAATTAATAAAAAAAATTAAATAATAATAATTAATCTAAATAATTTTGCAAATATATATATTTAAAAATGAGGAAAATCTTTCAACTTTTGATTTTACTTATCCTATACATTAATGCAATAAATTCAGAATTATCTCCTTTAAAAGATGGCACAATCTATACTATAGATGAGAATATTGAAGGTGCAAGTGATTACAAAACAAAGACAATGACTTTTGGAACCTCTGATACAGTAAACTATTTTCAATATGATTTCGGAAATGATGTTCCCACATCCAAATTAACGGCATTTAGATTAGATTTCATTCCTTATTCATCTGAAATGGATGGATATAAAGTTCTCTGTACCAATGTTTTAAGTTCTGCTTCTGACACTGAATTAATTAACCAATTAAAAACAATAAAAAATAATGAAACACTATCATCCTGTTTGCATTTATATCAAAATTATGGATATCATGATAGTATAATGAAGTTGGATTCCTCGAAGCCAAAAATAGGAATAGCTATTTATTTACCAAAAAGTCAAAATACAAAAATAAAAATAAATTTGAGAATAGGAGAAAGAATACTAGGTGTTGAAGAAACAAAGCCTGAGTTTTCGGAAAGCTATTCCATGGTACCAATAACTGTTAATATTCAAAGTTTCAGAGACATTCCCAAATCAAAAATATTATTATATTCCTCAACAAGAACTCTCCAAATGTATGAAACAGTATCCAGTGATAGTTTCCCTACTAAATTATTCTCAGGAAATATATTAAATGTTTATACTAATCCTGATATGGTCCGACAAAAATACCACGATGCTATGACAATGAGTCTTATAGCTAATTCATACGGATTAAAATCCCAATTAGAAGAATCATTCAAATTCGAAGTGCTTTTATTCGATTCAAACTTTTTACTTGATTATTATGTAAGTTCTAATCCTGAAGGAAGACCTCTTAATAGTCCTTTATTAATTAATATGACCGAATGTACAAGTCCTTATTATGTAATACTTAATTATAATGCACATGATAGTGGTAAAACACTTATTTTAGATGAAATATATGGAAAACTTTCTTATTTTGGTGTTGCTACTAAACTCGAACAAGAAACATGGGAAGATATGCTAGAAAAAGATATTCAAACTCTTAATTTAAATGACAAAAGATATAGTTTACCTTTATCTGCAAATAATATGGATGTCTATAAATTAGAATGTACTCTTCCTATTATGCTTAATTTTTATTATGTAGATGAAACAGCTCCTATATATACTATGGACACTGGAGATGTACAAATATTTAATTTACAACCATATCAAACTATTAATGTTCCTTTTAAAGAAGGAATTAAACCAGAAATAATGATAGAAGTGAATCAACCAGAAAATAATCCTTATGTTATTTTAACAGTCACTGAAGAAAAAGTTATCCAAACTAATACATTAGAAAAATATACTCCATGGAATTTAAATAATGGTATTACTATTAAAGAAAGAGGTGGCTCAGATAATACAAGAGTTATTATTAAAGTTGGTTATCCTACCTCAGGTTGGGAAGAAAAATCCCCTAATATTAAATATAATAAAGAATTAGATGTTTATTCTTTCGAATTCCCTAATGATAAACCAAATAAACCTTTTTATTATTATGCCCGATTAACTATGTCTGGTACAAATGCTGATGATAATGTCAAATTCTGTTTTACTACAAGTATCGGTGGAGCATTAAAACCTTCTTCGGAAAATTGCTATCGTGTTTCCAAAACAAATTCATATTCATTGAAAGTATATAATCCATATATTATGTATAAAAATTACAAGCACAGTGAAGATCTTAAATATTCAGTAACATTAAAACCTGTTAATGGATATACAGATTTCGGAACTCTAGTAAGTATAACTAAGTATGATACTAATGTAAGAAATTATGAGGGAGTTAATAATAAACTCACAATACCAGAAGGAGGAAAATATAGTTCTATTTTAACCCCACCTGAATTAGAAACAACTTCAGTATTTTTACAAGTTCAAGTTTGCGATGATACAAATAATTTAAAAATACAAGTTCTTGATATATTAACACAAAAAGAACTTTTACCAGAAGAAACAATTAGTCCAGGATCAAAAAATGTATACAGAACTTTCCTTAATCAATTAATGGATTCAGAATTTTATGCTACTGCTAAAGTCGGAACAGATGTTTTCTTGAGAATGGTAGGACTTAATACTATATATACGCCATCATTTGTGGCATCTCCTGAAATTAGTTTTGATAATACAACAAATACTTTATTTGTTGAATCACCTTTGACAACAAATGAAGATATGAAAATAACGGTATTAGTTGATAAAGAAAATGTAATTAAAAATAAGGGATATACTTTATGCTCTTTTGTTGATACAAAATTCGAAGATTTAGCTTTATATTATAAAACAGTAACGATAAAAAGTGGTAAAGTTGCTTATATTCAAATAAACTTTGACAATGCTGGAATTAATGCTGGAGAAAAATTTGATGCTATTGTTTATTTCGAACAACAAACAAAAGGTCAAATGGTATTTTTAAGTAAAGTATATCAAGATATTGTAGGAGAAATATCAGTAGATGTTATTCATGAACTTAATGAAACATATCCCGAAGATAATAGTTATCTTTATGTGACAATTGATTCATTCGATACAAATTATTATTTTAGTTATTTACCAGAAGAAGTTTTAGAAGTTCCTATTGGTGCATTTAGTTTAGAAATAGAATCTCAAACAACCGGCGAATTCACAGGAGTTTATTGTACCTTTGTTGATCCAGATGCTGATGCTTTAACTATGATAGAAGAAGTAGAAAATGCTATTCAAGAAGATAAATCATATTGTATAGGATCAAAAAGTTCATTAGATTCTAGAAGATATAATTATATATTTAAATATGAATATGATAATGAAAAACCTAAAAAAATGGTAATAAAAGTTGTTAATGGTGGAAATGTAAATGGAGTTTTTAATTTGTTTATGAAAAAAGATAAAGGAGAAGAAATTGTTTCAACTGATTTCGATGAACAAAGAGAATATGGTGAAAGTGAATCGAGTAAAAAATCAATTATACCTTATATAGTAGATGTTGAAAAAATAAGAGGAAAGGATGAAGTCAATTATATATCAAAAGTATTATTTTATGCGAAAAATTTAGAAATGCAAATGTATTATGTACCTACTGATAGTAATAAGCCTATTAAATTATTCGGAGGAAATATAGCTTTAGTTTATACTAAGCCTACTTTAGCAGAACAGAAATATCATTCTAAAGTATTAATATTAATCACAGAAAATTTAGATGGTGAATCCCATCCTTCAATAGGCGGTTCTTTCCGTTTCCATACAAAAATGTTCCGTTCGGAATCAATGATAGAATTTTTCGTATCACAAAATCCAAGTGGAAGAACATTAAATTTCCCTCTAAGTCTTGAGATGACTACTTGTACTCCAGGTAATAATAAATTATATTATTTATTAAATTATAATGCAGAGGAACCTAAAAGAAGACTTCATTTAGATATGCTTTTTGGTAAATATACAAAAGCAAGAATAGCAACACAAATAAATCAAGAGCATTGGGATAGTTTATTAAATGATGGAGATAGTATGGTAGATATAGTAGATTTCAAGGCAGAATTACCACCTAAATCCCAACATATAGATGTTATTGAGGTTGTTTGTGAAACTCCTTTAGTAATGAATGCATATTATACAAAAGATGACTT
>JAZAUS010000058.1:0-3957 GCA_036342255.1 Bacilli bacterium | reverse complement strand
CCCAATCCCCAATCCCCAATCCCCAATCCCCAATCCCCATTAAAAATGATAATATAAATAATAATATAAATTATTTAATAAATATAAAAAAAAATAATTAATTAATTATTAAAAAATAATTAATTAAAAAAAAAATATTAAATTAATAATATATTTATTTCTCTATTTAGATTATTTCATAAATAATAATAATATAAATATTAAATTAATATTAACCTCAACTATATTTAAGTTAATTAATCTAATTCATTTTGATTATCAAGCAATAAATTAGCATCATCTTTGGCAGAAGCACCACTTTGAACGAATGAAATTTTGTTGACTTGAGTAAGAAGGTCTTTATTTTTCGAATTATACATAACAATAACAACTACTAAAACAACTACGACAATGAAAAGGAAGCAACTTACTACAATAATAGCAATTAATGCCTTTTTACTTACTCCTCCTGAGCTAGGAGCATCTGTAGGTTTAGGCTTACTTGTTGGCGCTGGTATATCTGATGTATCAGATGTATCTGGCTCACTTGTTGGGTCTGGGTTTGATTCTGGATCAATTATTTCTCCATCCATATCAATTGCTTGATATGTAACATATTCAACATACGAACCTTTGGTAATTGTTGCGATAATTTGAGCATAAGTGTAATTGACATTAGGCTCTTTGAATCTTACATTCATTTCGCTCACATCATTCGAATCTGTAGGATGATTAAATTGCTGTGCGATTGATGGAGATTCAGTTATTGCAATCATATCGGTTTTTTCATCTTCGACATATGTTTCATTATCTACTAATTTAACTGTGTAAATAATATTTGGCTCATATTCATCAATTTGTGATGTATTAATAGTATAAAACTTTATATTGAGACCTCCATTTTCTTTTGTAGCAGTAAATCTTGGATTATTATTATTAATTTTAAATTCGTAGAAGGAATCATATTCCGCATTCATATATTTGAATATATAGTTATTTAATTTTTTATTTTTAAAATCAGAAGTTAAAAATATAGTAAGGTATAAAAAGTCGGCATCTTCTGGTCTTTTTACTGTAACGAATGTTATACCTCTTTCTCTTTTATCAATAAATTCTTCAAATGTTCCATTTACTTTTTGATCTTTTTCTCGATTTATTGCGAAATCAACATATTCACTATTCGCTGAAAATTGTATTCTTATATAATTTGAAAATTTGCTATCAGTTTTTAATTTGTAATTTACTACTGCATTATCTTCAATTTTTCCTAATTGATATGAATTTTGAATAACTGGGACATCACTATTGATATAATTTAGACCAATTTCTCCTCTGAATCTTTCGAATTCTAAATGATATTTTTCATTCTTTCTTATAGCAAGGAGTATTACTGGATTTTGTATGTTATTGAAATGTGTTTTTGGAATATAAATACTTCCAGCCTGTAGAGCAGTATCATAAACACCTTGAAGATAGAAATCATTTGGGATTTTTTCTTTATCATTTTTAATATCGAAAATTCTTGATTCTGGAAGAACCATAGCTTTAAATACGAATTCATCACCTTTAATAGTTCTTGATTCTATTGCAGAGCTTGTATATATTAAATCATGTAAATAGAAGAATGCAGTGACATCTTTATCTTTATCGGTAACTTTAGCATAATAATAAAGATCAGTTTTTTCCTTAATATTTTGATATCCGAATTCTGTAGTTTGACCAATAGTTAAAGTATCTAATTCTTCTGATTTGATTCTTAAGAAGAATTCCAAAATGAAAGCGCATCCGGGATTTTGGTAATCGAGATCACTAAATCTTAAATTCTCTACTGTTAAATCAGTATTTACTCTTTCTTCATCACTTTTGACTATATATTTAAGATTATCTTCATCACCTCTAAGATAGAAAGGACCATTACTATCTTGTTCTAAAGTAACCTTTGCTTCTCCATGTAATGACATTAAATTAAGAGCAAGACTTTGCTTTGTCAAGAAATTAATATGAATTTCTTGTTTATTAAGATCAATTGGATATATTTGTGGTGAACGAGGATTAGGTTCTAATAAAATTTCTAAAGTCATAAATGATGTTAATATTTCAATATCTTTGTCAGTATTCGAAACTATACTTATAAAAACATGTTTATCAAAATCGCCATATTTTATAAATAAGAAGTTTGTCTTTGTTGCTTTTGTATCAAATTGTGCTCCTTGAACTGGGATATTTCTTTGTAATTCTTCGACATTATAACCATCATAGATTTCTCTCTCAATAAAGGTCCCAAACATATCTATTTTAGAAGAAGGATCTTGTGATTTAGCATATACCATTAAATCATTGAATAATTCAGTATCTTTATAAATGACGGCTAAAAGACATCTATAATACGAATCATCTCCTGTTTCTATTTTTTCAGGTTTACATAATATTTTTTGGTCAGAAGTTGCTTTATGTATATTTAATTCTTTTCTCCTGAAATGAACTCTGAATGAATAAACTGAGAATTTATGTGTTTCGAAATATTGAGTACTTACTCTCAATTTTAATTCTTTATCTTTTAATGATTTATTATCTTTTTGCTCTTCGCCATAAATCATTTCTTTAGATATAACAATAACACTTTGACCATTATTTGTATACTCGATTGAATAACCATCTATTTCTGCATTTAATTGGACAACATTTGTTTGCCAATCAATTTCTATAGCTTCGGCATCGTAAGGACAAATAAGAGAATAATTTTGAATATTATATTCTTCTCTTAGAACTGTACTATAAAGAGAACCTATTATGAATTCATCAGGTAATATATCAACTTTACTACCTCCTAACATGAAGTAAGTTTCAGGACTAAAATCAATTAAAATACTGAAAGGAGAGAAGTCATATTCTCTATTTCCTGTTTTAATTACTGATGATACTACACTTATTAATAAAAAGCATCCATTGTCACATTTCTCTGTATCTTCTATGCTAAATTTAATTTTTTTATTATAGAAATCATATTCAAGAGAATTTTCATCATCTAAATATTTAATAAATCTATAATTTCTCCAATGGGGATTTTCATCAGGAATTGATTGGTCTTTTTTGACAATTTTACCATAACAATATCCACTTCCTCTATTAAAGTCAATTGTGGCATATCCACTATATTCTTTTCCAACATCAGTATAAAGGAATAGATGTGCATCATTTGTAACATAATCTTTTCTTAAAACTTTTCTTTCGACATAATAAGGTGTATTATATTCTTGTTTCATCGAAAATTCTATTATTGGTGATTCATCATTGAAAGTCTCAAGATTTTCTATTTCGATTGTTACTGAGCAAAGTTCATAATTTTGGCAGTATTGTTGTATAGTGTCATTTTTTAAGAAGAAGATACCACTTTGTGAATAAACTCTATCGAAATTAAATTCTTGTTCTCTGAAGAATATTCTAAATCCGAATTTTCCTGGAACTATCATATTAAGACTGCAAGTTAATTTTTTGGATGGATCAACATGAGGGAAAACATATCTTATTTTTTTTAAAGTTTCTGTGAATATTGTTTTCTGAGGAATACCTTCTCCTATTAATATTTCTTTTCTTATTCCAGTTGAAGTTTTATAAAATTCAAGACCTGATACATATAACATACATATATCATTTTCACTTATTAAATTCTTTTCTTTAATTTTAGCAATAAATGTTTTGGGTTTCGATTGTTCATTTTCTTTATATTCATAAACGCTTTGAGAATAACTTCCATATGAATCAATCTTTGCTTCGCTATCTTGAACTTGACCTGTTATTTCAAATTTACAATTGAGAGAATAGAAGGAAGAGAAGAACATTGATGGTGGAATTATATTAGGACTTTCTATAACAATTGTTTTTTCTGGTTTATCTGCCTCAACAGGAATTAAATAATTAATACCTGAATTAATATAATTTATTGTTGTTTCTTCTCCTTTGGCAGTAATTAATTTATAT
>JAZAUS010000057.1:0-3983 GCA_036342255.1 Bacilli bacterium | reverse complement strand
TGCCGAAGTAAGATACACTCAATCAAATAAAGCAGTAGCACAGTTTAGTCTTGCAGTAAATAGACCAGGAAACAAAGAAACTGATTTTATTAACATAATAGCATGGGATAAGTTAGGCGAGATAGTACAAAAGTATACTCACAAAGGTAGCTTAATAGCAGTAGAAGGCAGACTACAAACAAGAACATATGAAGATAACAATGGCAACAAAAAATATATAACTGAGGTTGTAGCTAATAACATAAACTTATTAGAACCTAAAAATAAACAAGAACAAACTGAAAATAATTACAGGCAAGTTGATAAAAGTGATCCATTTGAAGAAATGGGCAAACAAGTAGAGCAAGAAATAAATGATAATGACTTACCATTTTAAGGAGATATTATGGATAAAGAAAGAGAAAAATATGTTAAAGAACTTTTAGAAAAAATCAAATATGAAAAAGATGAGGCTATAAAAGAAGCAAACATAAGATATGAAGATAGATACGAAAAAATAATAAATAATGAACCAGTCTTTTTAGATATGAATGGTGAAGAATTAAGAGTAGGAGACAAAATAATTTATCATCATATAAAAAAAGAATTATTACCTGATGATGAAAATACTGAAAGAGTAAAACATGGTGTTGATGAAGAAACAGGACAACCATTAACATATCAACCAGTAAAGGAAATTAAATATAAAGGGCAAGTCGTAGTTGATTATTATGGTAGATATGAAATAAAATTGCCACATCCTTTTCATTGGCACAAATGGTTTGAACGAATAAGATTAGTTCCAAGAAAAAGAATATTTATAACAAAATTAAACAGAGTCGAAAAGGTAAAAAAATGATAGGTAAACCATTAGATTTAATTAACTGGTTATATAGTCAAGAAAAAGATAAAACATTTGAAGTTAAAGAAAAGAAAAACAAAAGAAGCCTAAATGCTAATGCTTATCTTTGGGTGTTATGTACTGAGATAGCTAATCAAGTAAGACTATCAAAAGAAGAAGTATATTTGAATATGTTAAAACACTATGGACAAAGTGAAATAGTAAGCATAGTCTCAAGCTTAAATTTAGAGGGGTATTTTAAATATTATGAGGTTGTAGGTATAAGTACATTAGGAGATAAGGAATTTAAGCATATAAGGGTATTTAAAGGTAGTAGCCAGTATGATACAAAAGAGATGTCCATTTTAATAGATGGAGTAGTACAAGAATGTACTAATTTAGGAATACCAACTATAACAGGGGAAGAGTTGAATAAACTTAAAGGAAGTTGGAAAAATGACAAAATGGATGACAAAGGAAGAGTACAAGATTAATTTCTTATATGCTTTTCCATCATATAGATGTCTATTAAGAGAATTAGACAGTAAAGAAAGATTTATAAGAAAACTAGAAAAGAATATAGAAGGCTATAAAAGAAGAATTGAATATTATGATTCAGTAATAAAACAAAAGAATAGAATAATATTTAGATTAAGAAAAAAAAGGAGTGATCAAGATGAAAAGTTGGCTAGATTACAAAACATATCTATCAAGTGATTATAGATTAGTTGAAGAAAGAACTAGATATAGAGTTTATTGTAAATGTGGACATAGTATGGTTTTTTATCCAATAGAAAATAAAGACAAAAAAATATGTTCATGGTGTGGAAATTATATATACAGGGATAAAAAAACAGAATTTATAAATAGGTTGAATAGATTACTAAAAATAGAGGGGGTATATCAATGAGAAAGCAAGAGATGAAATATTATATCTTAGCTTGTATTGGGATACCTACCTCTATTATTTTGCTTATGGGATTATCAATATTTATGACAATGGCTGATGATCTAGATAGAAGAATAGTAAAGCAAGAGAGATACATAAGAGAATTAGAACAGGAAATAAAAACAACTGAAATGATGTGTGTAAATGACTGACATAGAAAAATTAGTATTAACAATAATATGTGAAATTATAATATTGATACTAGCATTAAGTAGGGAGGATAAGTAATGAAAATAATTGATTTAATAAATTTGAGAGCAGAAGGCAAAAAAATGCCTAAAAAAATTAGAATAGACCATTGGTGTTATAACTTTGAATGGATAGAACATGAAAGTAATTATTATGATAGAAATGCAGAAATAGATTTAATGAGTTGTTTGTCAATGGATAAAGAAGAATTAAATTATGAAGTAGAAATAATAGAAGAAGATAAGAAAATAGAACAAATAGAAATGAAATACTATTTAGATGAACCAGCAAATATATGTGATTTAGCGCACAAAGTCTATGAATTAATAGAAAAATTAAATAATATGGAGAATAACAAGTGAAAACAAAAATAAAAGAAAATGACATATTATGTCTTAGAAATGGTAAACAGGTAGTCTTTGGAGAAAATGTACATAGAGTTATATTAGATAAATATTATAATGATAAATTAGAAAACATAGAGGATAAAAACTTAGATATTATTTCAGTAAAAAGACCTTATTATGAAGATATATTTAAAACACCTCAAGATATACATAATATGGATAGAATGCAATTGGAAACAGAACTAATAGAGAGAAGATTACAAGTACAAAATCTAATACATGAGATACAAAGAAAAGATGAATACATAAGGATATATTCAGAAGGATTAAACAAAATAATGGAAGAAAATAGTAAGAAGAAAACACTAAAGAAAGGCGAATGATGAAATTAGATAATATCAGAAATATGTCAGACAAAGAACTATATACATTTATAAACAGAATATCTAATAATAATGGAAGAATATGTTGTAAGTGTGGACAAATAGTATATAGAGATAACAGGGTAACAATATCAAGAACAATAGATGTAGCACCAAAAAAAGTATGTTGTTTATGTAAGGAATGTTATTCTGATTTATTAGAATGGTTAGGAGTAAATGATTGTGAATAAAGAGATAGAAGAATTATTAAATAAATTTAAAAATGCGGATAGTCAGCAATTTAATGAATTAGTAGAAGATTTTAATAATGTATATAAATTATTATCATACATAGAACAACTAGAAGCAGATTATAAAGAAGCAAATGATAGTATAACATGGTGGACTAATAGATATAATGCTTTAAATAAAGAATATAAATTATTAAAAGATAGAAATGAGATAAATATTGATAGAAATATTGAAGCGTATAGAATAGTGAAACAACTAGAAAATAATAGAGATAAAGCAATTGAATATATAGAAAATGGTAGTAATTTTAAAAGTATTTATTTTAAAAAAGAACAAGAAAATCTTTGGAAAATATTATTAGAAGATAATATAAAAAATGATTTATTATCTATATTAAAAGGTGATAGTGATTATGAATGATAAAGAAAAACAAAAAGAAAATTTATTTAGACATACAAAACAATTTATATATTCTCTTAAACAAGAAAAAAGATTATTAAACACTAGATTATACGAAATAGAAAGATTAGAAAGAGAAATATTAATAATATTATCTAATCCTGAATTAGCAAATGAATTATTAAAGATTGATGAAGATTAAGAGGTGAAATAGAATGAGCTGGCTAAATTTAGGCAATGACAAAGATAGAAAATATCAAGTAGGAGATGTTGTTAAAGATAAATGGGGAAGAATAGGTAAAATAATAGCATTAAGAGGTTGCAGTTGTTGTGGGCAATTATATGAAATTGAAGGTATAGAAGGTTATATTGTTGAAGGAAATATTTTAGGAAGAATAGGTGAAATAGAATGAATAAAATTGTAAATGGTGTAGCAAATGATTATGAATTTGATTTTGATAAATCAGTAGATACTTTTAGATTTAATATGAATAAAGAACGAAAAGAATTATATAAACAAATAGAACAATTACAATCCAACTGGAATAGTTTAAGAGAGTGGTTAGAAGAATATCTTGAAAATGAAAAATATTCTTATATGTCTGATAATCCAAAAGATAGATGTAGATATGATGTATTTAATGAAGTATTAGATAAAATGAACG
>JAZAUS010000056.1:0-4122 GCA_036342255.1 Bacilli bacterium | reverse complement strand
TCTATGTTTAATAATAAAATTAGTAACCTTTCTCATTTCAATCACCGTTGAACATTTTAGTACTTATATATATTAATTACACTAACATAAAGCATCAATACGTCCATTAACCAACATTTATTTGTATTTGTTGTTTATTTATACAACTTTTTGTTGTTTATCTTTACATTTGTCTAAAAAGTACTACAATTATATCTAGGTGGTTGATTATGAGAACAAAAAAAGATTTAAGAATAATTAAAACGCAAAAAGAATTATTTAATGCATTAGAAAGATTACTAAAGAATAAATCTTTTGAGGATCTTAAGGTGTCAGATATATGTAGTGAAGCTTTAATTAATCGTTCTACTTTCTATGATCATTATGAAGATAAATACGAGTTATTAGTAGATTATATTAATTCAAAAAAGGAATTAATTATGGATGAACTTAGAACAAATACTCATTTATTAAATACTAAAGCATATTATATGGAAATGATTAAGATATTACTAATCCATTTAGATGATCAAAAAGATTTATTTTCATCAATATTAAAGAATAATAAGAACAGTATAATTATGGATATACTTTTAGATGTAGTTACAAGAGATGTAGAAAACAGAATTGAAAATTTAAAAAACAGTATTCCATCTGAAATTATAACTAAGTTCTATATAGGTGCTGTAGTTAATATAGGTATGGAATACTTACAAAGCAATAATAAGTATACAAAAGAAGAAATGTTTAAATATATAAATTCTCTAATACCAGACGATATAGAATTACTATAAAAAAGACTAGATTACTCTAGTCTTTATTTTGTTATTGACCTTGTTTTTCTTTGATTGTAGCTTGTAGTCCAGTCAAAACTGGGTAGCAAAACTAATTATTCAACTAAATTGCTTATCTAAAACTTATTATACCACATATTTTGTATATCATAATATCTTAATCTTCCGATTATTTTAACTTGTTATTCTTTCTTGTTCTTAAAATTATTTCTTTTCTCCCTTTATCAATAAAATCTTGTTTATTATTTTTAATACCATATACTATAGTTTCAATGGGATAGTATTGTTCAACAACATCTTGATATTCTTTTGCTTTTTGAATATTGATGTTTCCATATAATTTTAATACATCTTCACCAAATTCGTACCCTAATTCTTCTTCACTATCTTCAAGTAAATAAATGAAATCACAATATTCATCTATAATACCCGAATCACCAAAATCTATAATTCCACATAATCTATTATTATCATCCAGTAATAAATGATTACAACTAAAATCATTATGACATAAACATTTTTTACCATCAAATATATCAGTAATATTTAATCTTTGCATAAATGATTCTATATATTGCTTTTCTATGTCAGTTAAACTATCATAAATAGTATTTCTTAATAATTGATATTCTTCTAAAACATTTTCTTTATTGTCAATTGTATATGAACTAATATCAGAAAAATCTAAATCATGCATTGATCGTAAGAAGTTAGCTATATCTTTTTTTAATTGACTTTTTTCTTCCTGTGATAAAGTTAAATATAATTCAGGACTTAGAAATTTACCTTTTATTTCTTTATAACCTAAAATAGATATTTCATCGCTAATAAATGAATATTCAATATTAGGAATTTTTATATTTGTATTTAATTGACTATTTAAAAAGTCATATATAGCTTTTTCTTTTTCATACCCTTTTTTCTTATTAGCACTGAATTTAATTTTAAAGATGTATTCATCATTAACTAAATAAGCCTTACTATCATAACCCTCACCAATTTGTTTTAGGATACCAATTGAAATATTAAATTTTTCTTCTAATAAGTTTTTAATATCCATTATTATCACCTACAAACATTATAACATAAAAAAGACTAGTTTTACCTAGTCTCTTAATCATTATATATTAGTTCTTCTTTACTTTAATTGCAGTTTGTAGTCCAGTCAAAACTAGGTAGCGAAAAATTAAGATTAGCTTATACATAAAAAATCTATTGTCATTTTATAATTCAATTGTATTAGTTGCAACATTATCTGAAAAAGATTCATCATGTTCAACAAATATCATAGTCAATTTATAATCTTTAATCAATTTTTCTATTTGCATTCTACTATATATATCAATGTAATTTAATGGTTCATCCCAAATATAAATGTTAGCTTTATCACATATACTCTTAGCTAATAATATTTTCTTTTTTTGACCTTCACTATATGAATCAATATTCTTATCAAATTGTTCTCTTTCAAAATCCATCTTTCTTAATACTGCTTTAAATAATGGTTCATCAATATCATTATCTTTTATATAATCTTTTAAACTACCATTCAAATGAGATGTTTCTTGATTAACATAAGATATAACTAAATTACTTTGAATAAATAAATCACCTGTATATGATATATCTTCACCTAATATTAACTTAATAATACTAGATTTGCCAGATCCATTTTTACCTTTTATTTGTAATCTATCACCATCTTCTAAAGTAAAATTAATATTAGATAATATAGTATTATCTCCGTAATTAATACTTAGATTATGAGCCTCAATTAAATGTCCTTTTCTATTAAATAATGGATATAGTTTTAAATCTTCAACTGTTTCTATATTTTTAAGTAGTTTTGATTTTTCTTCTATTTCCTGTTCTTGTCTTCTTTGTATTACTTTAGATCTTTTCATCATCTTTGATGCTTTGTGACTTATAAAACCACGATCGATTTGACCATCAGATAAATTATATTTAGATGCTTCTCCTTTATTAGACCAATTAGCTGTTTGTTTAGCAGCAAGTTCTAATCTATTAATATCTTTCTTTAATCTATCATTTTCACTTAATTCATAATTATCCTGTCTTATTTTATTTTCATACCAAGAAGAAAAATTACCTTGTTGTATTTCTATATTACATCTATTTATAGATAAAATGTGATCTACACATTTATCTATAAATGATCTATCATGCGATACTAATATAAAACCACTTTTTTTATTTAAATAATTAGCTACTGTTCTTCTAGCATTTACATCTAAATGATTAGTTGGCTCATCTATCAATAAGAAATTATTATCTTTTAAGAAAAGGATTGCAAGTAATACTTTAGTTTGTTCACCTTTACTTAATGTTTTAAAAGGTCGACTAAGTATTTCTTCATATAAATCTAATAAGGATATTTCTCTTTCCAATTTCCAAATGTCATATTCATCTATATATTCTTTTGCAATTTCATATGAAGTAAGGTTATTGTCTTTTACTTCTAATGGGAAATAATCAAAAGTAACATCATGCAAGATAGAACCTTCATAATCATATTTACCTAATAATAGATTTAAGAATGTAGTTTTACCTTTACCATTTCTACCAATGAAACCTAATTTCCAATTTGTATCAATAATGAAAGAAACATTCTCAAAAATGTTATCTGGTTGATTATCATAACTAAAAGTTAAATTAGATACTTTTATCATGGACATAAGTTTCACCACCTTGTAAACATTATAACATAAAAAAAGACTAGATTTCTCTAGTCTATATTTATTAATTCTTTTTTGCTTTGATTGCAGCTTGTACAACTGCTCCATTTGGAATTGTTAAATTCAAACTATTTTGAATATTTATATATTTTTGTTTTTCTCTAGAACTAATTGTTTAGTAGCCTTAGTATAGTATACACAAATTTCATAACCTGCATATCCATATACATGATCTAAACCTGTATAAGTATAATTTAAATGGGCGTATTCCATACCATTATCTTTTAACCATTGAGTAGCTAAATTTGTTAGATTAACAGCTATATGGTTATGTCTATATTTATGTTTTGTAGTAGCACATCCTAAACATCCAACTTTACTACCTTCAGTTTCAAGACTCATTATAATTGTACCAGCTACTTCACCATCAATCGTAGCTATTAAAACTTTTGATTTACTATCATTATTATATCTGTCTTTTATTTTATAATACTTAGTAAAACTTTCTTGTGCATCATCAGTACATACGCATATATCATTAATATCATTTTCATTAGCAAATCTATATTCAATATTATTTATAGAATCACCAATTTTATATTCATCATAATTAAATTTTTCTAGATATTGCCCCATATCAAAATAATCACATT
>JAZAUS010000055.1:0-4154 GCA_036342255.1 Bacilli bacterium | reverse complement strand
TTAGAACATCAAATTTTTGTCCATGTTGGTGTTTATAAGATAGTAAACAAAACTATGGATATATCTATAATGTTTGATAGGGCACACTTAGCTGTAGCAAATAATACAGATAAATATAAAACCATAGTTAGTTATTATGATGATAAAGTTAGAAATAATATACTTGAAGAACAGAAATTAATTACTGGATTAGAGGGAGCAATACAAACTAATCAAATAGTACCATATTTACAACCTATTACAGATATAAAAGGTAATGTTGTAGGAGCAGAAGCATTAGCAAGATGGATACACCCAGAATACGGATTTATGCCACCATATAAGTTTATTCCTATATTTGAAAGAAATGGACTTATTGCTAAAATAGATACACATATATGGAAATGTGCTTGTGAAACCCTACAAAAATGGAAAGATATAGGTATATATAAAGATTTATTTATTTCAATAAATATCTCTCCAAAAGACTTTTATTTTGTAGATATAGTTAAAGAATTAAGTAATTTAATACAAGAATATGAGATTAACCCAAGACAATTAAGAATAGAGATAACAGAAACCGTTATGATGACAGATTTTGAAGAAAAGATACCTATTCTTAATAAATTGAGGGAATTAGGATTTATAGTAGAGATTGATGATTTTGGAAGTGGTTATTCTTCATTAAGTATGTTGAAAGATATGCCAGCAGATGTACTTAAGATAGATATGAAGTTCTTATCTAATGAAAATCAACTAACTAAATCACAAACAATCATTAAAAATGTGATAAACTTATCTAATGATTTGAATATTACATCTCTTACTGAGGGGGTTGAAACTGAACAACAATTCAAACAGTTAGTAGATATGGGATGTACTCTATTTCAAGGGTATTATTTTGCTAAACCTATGTCAATACAAGAGTTTGAATTTTATGTATCAGAAAGAGGTGGTCAGAGGTGACAAAAAAGAGAGTGTCAATAAAAACACGATTATATGTGTTTATCTTATGTATAATTTTACTGATAACAATAATAACTTCAATAATTACTTATATAACTCTTTCTAATAGCTTGGATAATATATATAAAAATGCGACTATTGATAATGCTCGTAATTTTGCTACTTATGTTGATGGAGATTTTATTGCAGAGTTTAAGGAAATTATTAAATCAGAAGAATATCAAGAATTAAGACAAAAAGCTGAAGAAACAGAAAATGAACAGTTAATAGAGGATTATTTAAGAGAAAAAGATGTATGGGCTAAATTTGCTGATACAAGAAATAAAATTGATGATTACTTAGATAATATAAAAGGTGTTCGTTATATCTATCTTGTGGATTATAATAATACTATCAATGCTGAAAAAGATATGTATATTATAGATGATAGTAATTCAGAATTGTATATTATTGGTTATTATGAGTATAGAGAAAAAGAGTTTAAGGATAAAGATATTACTAATTTAGATGAACCAGTTATTTCTCACGGTGATTGGGGTTGGTTATGCTCTAATTATGCTCCAGTCTATGATTCAAATGGAAATCCAGTTTGTATTGTAGGTTGTGATGTTGATATGAATAAGACTATACACGATAGACATATGTTTATTCTTTTCTTTATTGGTTTAATTATAAGTATTTCTATATTTATCTATATAGGTGCTATATATCTTGTAAATAAACTGATTATTAAGCCTTTATCCCTTATTTGTAAGGAAACACAAGCATTTAATCCTAATGAAGCAGATAATAAGATAATTGACCTTAATTTACCTAATAATGAAATTGGGGATATATATCAAAGTATTAGAACTATGCAATTACATATTATTGAATACATCAATAATATAAATCAAAAGGACGATGCTCTTAAATCTAAAGATACACAGATATTAAGCCTTAAAAATCAGACATTTAAGGATATTCTTACAAATGTAGGTAATGCTCGTGCATATAATCAAAAAAGTAAAGAAATTAGTGGTATATATGCTATTGTTATGGCTGATATAAACAATCTAAAACAAATAAATGACAAATATGGTCATAAAATCGGTGACGAATATATTAAAGGTTGTTGTAATATAATATGTGAAGCATTTAAGCACTCACCAGTATTTAGAATTGGTGGTGATGAATTTGTTATTATTTTACAAGGTGCTGATTATGAAAATAGAAATTATATTGTAGATAACCTTGTTAAAAAGTTTGATGATATATATAATAGACAAGATATTAGCCCAGAAAAACGCTATTCTATGTCTTTAGGTATGGCTGATAGAGATATTGGTGATACTATTGAAGATGTTTATAGAAAAGCTGATAATAGGATGTATGCTAATAAAACTTTATTTAAGGAGATATATGGTAGTTATAGATAAAGTACTATTTAATTATATAGTAGAGGTATGATAATGTTATTTAAGAAGAATATAATTAATTGTATTGTTAAATGTACTACTCGTAATATCATTTATGGTGTAGATGAAAATGGTAGAAATAAAGAACAAGTTGAGTTTATTTTTACCTTTATAGAGCCAGAAAAGACTAAATTATTATATGATTATGTAGATAGTGTCAATACATATAAATTAGACCAATTATATAATGCCAAATTTAATACTGATGATGGTTCTTTTGTTATTAAAAAAGAAGTAAAATCCTAATAGGAGAAGGGAGATTAATATGATAACAGTTAGAAAAAGTACATATAATGATAGTACTATTTTGGATATATTAAAGAAAAAAGCAACAGAATGGGAAGAAGTACTCATTAAGAACTGTATTACTCCAACTAATATTTTTGTATGGATAAAGGAGTTTAATAAACAGTATTATTATAAGATAGAAATTGATGCTTGTGGTCAAGAAATTCAGTATGAAATGAATATTATTGCTGAAAAATCTAAATTATTAGAGTTAGAAATTGACGAAACCCATTTTAAGAGTTTTCGTAAAGAAAATGGTAACTGGAAACGAGAGGATTTGAGTAAAGAACAAGTAGCATTTACTGTTAGGGCTATTGATGATATAATTAAAACTTATGAATTAAGTAATGATTTTGATGTTTAATAAAGTTTCCCCTATAGTTTTTATAGGGGAACTTGTTATGTAAAGGAGAAATTATTATGTTAACTATATCAGATATGTATGAATATTTTACATCATTAGGGTATTCTTGTGACGAATTAATGTATGGGGAACACGTTAATGGTAATCCATATATAATTTTATGTGCAAGAAAAGATGATAATATAGTGTCATTATTATTAATGTTGTCTCTTGAATATATTGGCACATATTATGGTAAAGATAAACACGAATATATAATTAAAAAAGCAAAACAATTAAAAGATAATCCAGTAGCATATGATTATTGGAACTTGGAATTGGTAGATAAACAAAAAAGACATTCAAAACACCCACATATAGGGAAATATGAATTATCTATAGATTTAATAGAAGATTTAATAAAAATGAATGAGTTATTCTAAAGGAGTATGTATATGAAAAAGGTAATAAAAGGAATATTAATCGTATTAGCAATATTAACTGTTTTAATTAGTATTGGATGTAGTATTTGTTGTATTTGTCTTGGAAAAGAAAGAGAAACTTTTGGATATTATAATTAACTTATTGGTGTAATAATAGATAAAGGAGGGTAATATTATGCATCCACATGACGGAGATACAGGAGATGGTATGATAAAAGATGCTTTAGAGGATATATATTATAAAGGCATAGAATTATTAGTTTTTCCAATAGACTTTGTATTAATGCTACCAATGAATTTAGAAGAAAGAAAGTTTATTAAAAAAGTTGATAAGTTTTTATATAATTTAAGAGAATTGGGATATGATGTAACAGAAATAAATGCCTCTAAATTTCAAAAAAGATATTGGAGTGATAACGAACCCTTAGAAGTAAGAAATAGTCATTTTTCTGATAAACCCTTACTTAGTATTACTCTTAATGGTAGTAGTAATTTAACTTTTGATTTTGTATATAATGATATACATAAACATAGTTATATTGAAAACGAATTAAAATTTATGAATTTTATAGACGCTTTAATAATGGATTTAGGAGATAATAGACAACAAAAAGATAGAGAATTAGCACAAGATTTAGAATATGCTTGTCAAAATTAATTTTTATAAAGGGAGTATAT
>JAZAUS010000054.1:0-4246 GCA_036342255.1 Bacilli bacterium | reverse complement strand
TTTTGACCATTTACCATATACTAATTTACCATTTACTTTTGAATAGGCTCTAACCCTTATATAATATGTCTTTTTGGATTTGAGTTTCTTAATAGTATAAGTTAATTTCTTTGTTGAGTATTTCTTTGTGTTTTTAGTAAATTTCTTATTAGTTGCTATCTGTATTTGATATTTTTTGGCATTTTTAACCTTTTTATACTTAATGGTAGTTGTTCTTTTCTTTTTAGAAAGTAAACTCTTAATAGCAACTCTACCTAATTTACTGGTCTTTTTAGTAATAACAATAGTTTTAGTATTATCATTATTTGTAGTTGTAGTATATCCACTTTGAGGAACAAGTACCCAAGATTTTGTAGTTGTATCATATCTATATACAGATACCGATTTATCTGGATTTACTACTACTTTATATTTTACACCATCTTGCGTAAATTCTGTAGAACTTTTACCATCAATTTTACCATTTTCATCAACAGTTACCTTTGTTTCTTCTTTTTTCTGTTCTGTTGTGGATTGTTTAGTTAATTTAGGTATTGTTTTAATGATTTCCTCTTTTTTACATCTATCACATACCTTTTTAACACAACCCTCTTTATCATAAGTAGCCTTAATGGTAACTTCTTTATAATTATGTCCTAGTGCAGATAATTCCTTACTATCTAAAGCACATTTACATCTTGCACAATGAGATTTAGCAATACCTTTTTCAGTACAAGTAGGTGCTTTTTCTGTAACAAAATTATTATCTGATATATGACCTAAAGCCTTAATTTCTTCTGTTTTAGTCTTTTTACACTCCGTACAAGTATATGTTCTAATACCATTTTCAGTACAAGTAGCTTCTTTAGTTATTGTTCCAGTATCCCAAGCATGATTTTCAACTACTCTAGAAGCAATTTCCTTATTACAATCAACACATTTAGTAATTCTATTATGTTGTGTATCATTTATAGCTTCATAAGTACAATAAGATTCTCTATGGTTATTAGCATTTCTAAATACAGTTACTTTTTTATTTGTAGTAATTAAACTATTTGCTGAATTATTACTATTATAAAATGCTTTTACATCAACAGTTTGCTCTTTATTACAATATGGATTAACTGTTTCTTTTAATGTATAGAATTTACCATATTCAAAAGTCATATCAATATATGTACCCATATAAGATAATTTTCTAAAAGTTAAACTAAACATTATATATGCCCAAGCACTACTATTGTTTTTTGGAGCAACACCCTCGTGAGGCCAACAAATACTACCATTGGAGTTTACATAAGTTGTCTCAGTTCTTGTAGTACCATGATAAATATAACTAGGCCAAGTAATATTAACTTTTCCATCAGCATCATTATTGGATGTTAAATTAGTTGCTTGTGTAGAAAGTTTAGTTTGGTCATCATTATATAATGCCATATTTTGAGTATTTGGGGCAAAATAAATTAAATTACTCTCATATGAATTAATTATATTATTTGCTGTATTCATATAAGATTTAGGAATAAATAAATAAGCAACTGGGATTCTTGATGAATCATTACTACTATTTTGTCCTTTATATATTTGTACATAATATTCACCACCATTATTAAATGATGTGTCATTATTAGCAATTCTTTCAGCACAAGTATATAAAGAAGTATTTTGTTTTGCATTTAATCGCTTAAATGGGCTAGTCATTAATCTTAAAGAAGTATTACCCTTGATATTATTAAAGTTATAATCATTCTTATTATCAGGTTTAGTAATAAATAAATATCCTTTACTTTGATTATTAGACTTAAATTGGAATACACAAGCATATCCATCAGCTGTTGCAGAACTACCCCATTCACTTATAGTTTCTGATGCATTAACGGGTTTAATATATGACCTTTCTGATTGTACTTCTAATATAGTTTCATCAGCATATACTTTTGTCATATAATTTGGAGTAATTATGCTTCCCACAATCATTAAGCCACCCATTATTGCACATAAAATGGATTTTTTGGTTTTTGTTTTCATTTTCCTTTCATTTGTTCCTTTCTTAAAATTACTAATCAATAAGTTACTTTATTAACACATAAAAATAGCAAGATAATCTTTCGGTTATCTTACTATTATTATTCCGTTTCGCTGAAATTTTATTGTGTCAATAGATGTTGATATATTGACTAATAATTATCCTTTCATATTATAAATATACTCTATTTTAGTCGTTTTTTCAATGTCTAATTAGGTTTTTCAAACTTATATCCTATAGAATGAACAGTTTGTATATAATCCCTATATTTACCTATTTTACGCCTTATTTTTTTAATATGTGTATCAATAGTCCTTAATTCCGAATTTGTATCCTCATCCCATAATTCATGTAATAAGGTTTCTCTACTATATGCACGACCATAATGTGACATTAAATATAATAATAATTCATACTCCATAAAAGATAAATAAATGGGGTCACCATCTATTGTTATATTTCTTGAATAATTATCAATACAAATACCTTCAAAAGTCACTATAGGACTTATTTGTGGTAATAGTCTATTTATACGACTCATTATTACCTTCTTATTTGTTTGTTGTATCTTAATATAATCGTCCACACCTACATCAAAGGCTTTTAATTCATTTTTATCACTTGTAAATGGTGACATCATAACTATAGGAATTTTATATTTGTTTTTAATCTTTTCGCATAATTCAAATCCATCTATATCTGGAAGAACTGGGTATAATAGGATAACTTTATAAACATTTGCATATGTTTTTAGACATTCTAAGGCTTGTTGACCATTATTTACAATAGTTTTCTTATAATCACAAAATCTTTCATCTTGTTTTATTAGGTAATTGATAATTGACATCATTTCATTATTTTGTTTTGTTGTTATAATTAAAATACCTTTTTTCATATATTAGCCCTTATTTATTCTATTTAACAACTTCATTTGATTATTTTCTTTTAGTTTATTAATATTAAACTCTTTAACACTTTCAATTCTTTGTTTGGCAATATTAAAATAATGTTCGTCTATTTCACAACCAATAAATGACCTATTACTTTCTTTACAAGCAATACCAGTACTACCAACTCCCATAAAAGGGTCCAACACTACATCAGATTCATTAGTAGAGTTTTCAATTAATATTTTCATTAATTTTACTGGTTTTTCAGTATCGTGTAAATTACCACCCTCTACAATATCTTTATTTTTCTTATTAGGAATAGATAATATATCACTTGTACCACAATTATTTATAGGCTTACCATAACCTTTTCTAAAAAATAAGATATATTCAAATTGTGACATATAATATTGCCCCATTATCTTATTTTCTTTATTCCAAATCAATGATTTAATAAAATGAAACCCACAATCTACAAAGGTGTTCAACATTTCAATAAGATTTATATGATTTGTCATTACATAACAATGACTACCATCTTTTAATAATCTATAAAATTCTGGTGCATAATCAGAAATATTAACATCATTAAACTCAAATACTTTACCTTGTTTATTTAAGTCTTTTTGCATCATTCCACCAGAATTACCAGATGTTCCTCTGGAAGTTACTGGGTATGGGGGGTCTGTCGCAATACAATCTATACTATTATCAGTTAAAGTTTTCATATACTGAATACTATCAATATTATGTATATCAATCATTGTTTTTTATTACCTCATATTCTACAAACCATTTATAATTATTTGTTATTTTCTTTTTTTCAATTTCTACATATTCTGGATTTAATTCAATACCTAAAAATTTACGTCCATTAGCAAACGCAACTTTACCAGTAGTACCACTCCCAAAGAATGGGTCTAACACTATACCATCCTTTCTACTTCCTGCTAATATACACGGTGTAATAAGTGTTTCTGGAAATATAGCGAAATGTGAGTCACTTTCTCTAGCTGGTGATACAGTCCATACATCTCTCTTATTACGAGTTTCTACTTCTGTAATATTAGATAATAATTTACTTTTTTTATTCTCTGTCGAAGTAGCAATTGGTTCTTGAATTGCTAAATAATCAAAATAATAATGTGCTTGTTTTGATAATAAGAATATATATTCGTGGGATTTAGTACATCTATCTTTTACTGGTTCTGGCATAACACTATTTTTCGCCCAAATAATATCTTGTCTTAAATACCAACCATCTTTTCTTAATGCAAATGCTAACATCCACGGTATTCCTATTAAATCTTTAGGTTTGGCTTCTCCACTATTACTTTTTTTCAATATTCCA
>JAZAUS010000053.1:0-4484 GCA_036342255.1 Bacilli bacterium | reverse complement strand
GAACATATCACCAATATTACTTTATAAACATCTTTAATATCAAGACTATCTGCCAGAATAAGAAAACCAAAACACATAACACCACATAAAATAGTAACTAACCATAAAATAACTACTAATATTATATTCTTTCGTGTTTCTTTATTCATTATAGTTCTCCTTATTTAGATAATTCAAAATCTGTTAGTGTATCAGTAAGTTTGTTCCCATATAATATATTAGATAATACATTATGAGAACGCCATATATTATTTAATCTACCACCAATAAATCTTTGGGCATCTTTATATTTTTCTTCATAGGATAAATTAGCCATTTCTTCATCTTCTTCAATATGACCTTCCATATCCAATTCTAAAAACTCACTAATACAATCGTGTATATCTATTAATATATCATTTAGTGATTCTAATTCTTTATATTCTTGTTCAGTTAATTCATACTTCTTTTTCATCATTTATTACTCCATAAAAACTCTTTTAAGTCTTGTTCAACATATCCATCTACACGAGATAATTTGAATTTTGCAGAATCATAATATTCTCCATCTGTATTTACTTTTTCTATAAATAAAAATGGTTCGCCAAATTCTTCTTCGTCAATAACTATCATACTCCCCTCTACAGCAACAATTTCACCAGTCTGTAAGTAAATAGTATACATTTTATCATTTTTTCTTTCGTTTTCCATTGATTAATCTCCTTTTTAAAACAAAAAGCCCAATTCTTAAAGAAGTGAGCTATGGTGGTCTTTAAGGGTTTATACTCCTATAGAGTACACTAATTAGTTTTAGGCATATTAGTTAATTTGTAAGTCTATTATAATTTAATCACTTAATTCTGTAAATAGATTTTTTATTTATATATAATATGTCTCATATGAAGTAACATTTAATTGATTATCTATATCAAAAATACCTAACTCATATACACAATAACAATCCGTATTACCTATCTGGAAGTGCATATTTTTATGATGATGTCCAAAAAAGACTAATTTAGGTTGATTTTTCTTAATATAATCAGTTATTGCTTTTAATCCACAATGGGCATTATCTCTTATATCACCACAATAACCCATTGGTCCATCATGACTAATAAATATATCTGATTTAGGTAAATCCTTTATTTCTTGTTGAGCTTCCTTTTGAGTATATCCATAATATTGTGTAGGTTTATATTTAGATGAACCTTGAAAACCACTAATAGTAATATTATTAGATAATTTAACTTGTGTATTATGTATATTTATCACATTTGAGTTATTAAATACATTAATATCGTCATGATTTCCGTGAATACCTAATAATAATACTTGAAATATACTATTTATTAATTGTATTTCAGCACTATAATAATCTCCTAAAAGAAAGACAATATCAATATTTACTAATTTATCTTGATATTGTTCTAATAATGGACGAGCAATACCGTGAGTATCTGTAATTATTGCTATTTTCATATATAATTTCCTCCTATTTTTACTTAAAAACTTCGTCAATAGTATATGTACTATCTACTTTATTGATATAGCTGAAGGTTCTAATTCTTTGACAAAATTCATCAATAATATATTGTTCTATTTCATTACAAGTGGCTAATTTTGAATAATTATATCTAAAACATATAATACCTAGACAATTCATTATATTTACATCAGATACATCATTAAGAACATCAAACTCAGAATGATTTTTAATAAATTCCTTAATATCTGCTATATATTCTTTATATTTTATTGCATATTGAGAATTTGGTGTAAATATATCAGTAGATAAATCTTTAGGTATTTTATCTATTTGCCATATTTTTGAATAATTATTAGATACCCATTTATTTTGTTCTGGTGTTAAATATCCAAATTTAGTACGAATACTATAATTTTTATTGTCTGCTAACCAACTACAAAAATCACAAGGCTCTATATTACCATTAAGCCATTCTTCTGTTAATTCCTCATTAATATGGAGTTTTCCATTAATTCTAATAAGGACTTTAGGATTTAAGTCTTTAATACGAACCTTTGAGTCAGTAGTAGAATAGGAATCACAACTCCATTTTTGAAGTTCAACATTATCTGGTATTTCTACACGAATCATATCAGCACTTTGACCAATTTGATTATTACCAATTAGTCTATAATCACTTAAAGGGTCTGTTGGGTTACAGACCCCACAAAGTATATATCTAAAGTATTTTGCCATATATATCTCCTTATAAATTAAGTTCCTTATATATATCTCTAGGAACATAATCATCTATAAATTTCTCTAATTCATAAAAAGGTAATCTATCTAACTGTTCTTTTGCTGTATAACCTTTTAATGATGTCATACCAAAATTAACATATGGGTGATTTTTTAATTTCTCCCAAACAATTCTACGGTCTTGATATTCATCATATAAATTATTTGTTATTTTTATAAATGTATCAACATTAACATATAGTTCTTCGATTTTATACTTATAATAAGTAAATATATATTCAAAATGAGGATAATCTTTTAATAATGTTGATATATCTTCTGGACATTCTCTTAACAGTTTAAGACATCTTTTTTTAGAGAAACTATAATTATTTATAACATGGTGTAAAGCCACATAAGTTGGGGATTTGATTTTTATTCTATTCCAATTTTTATCCACAACAACAAAGCCCTCATTTTCTATAACATTTACTTTAGAATTTAATATTTTTGCAGCTTCTAAACATTCATCAAAAGAAGATATATTATATACTTTTGGCTTTTCTATACCAATATCTATTGAATATTCTTCACCAGTTTTATTATTTCTTGTACCTAAATGATATAACATATTTTTATCATATTTAACTACTATTGGGTTTTCTGGAGAAACTAATTCAAAAATATATGTATAATCTGTATTTAATTCATCATAATTTATTTTATTATAGTTTTCTGCTTTATGTATTATATATAGGAATGAATGATTCATTCCATTATTTACTTTAGCAGTTTTTGCATATATATTACCATTAGTTGACCAATTCCAAACGCCTTTATAATACCATAATTTTATTATAGAACCATCAATTTTCTCTTGTACTTGTGCTGATGACCAGTCTATTTCATCTGCGTAGGATTCATTATAATTACCAAACTTTCTAAAAGGCCAACAAACTACTTCCAGAGTATCCATATCTATGATAATTCCTCTGGCTTCTTGTACTATAGGATTAGAAAAGTCAACATCTATACGATACTTAAAAAGGGCTAAATTATCTATTATATTGACATTTATACCCAATTCTAAAAATTTTTCTACTAAATCCTCTTTAGTTATATTATTTTCTTTTATATAATCAACTATATATGATGTCATAAGTAATTCTCCTTTTCATTTTACTATATTTTTAATTATATAATATAATTATTTATTTATAAATAGATTTTAAGACAAAAAAATAGGGATAGTATTAAATACTATCCCATATTATTTATTCTTCATTTATAATTTTAGTAGCAATCTCATTTACAACTTTCTGTGGTATCATACATAATCCCTCTACAAGAACATATAAATCTTTCAAATTATTTTCCTCTTGTGCTGTCTTTAAGATAAATATACACCGTAAAGCTGTATCATATTTTTGTTCATCTATAAACTTTTTAGTAAAATACTCTATGTCTGTAGCCTTAAACATATGTAAATCAGCATCATTTATATGATTATATAATACTTCTAATATCCTATTTTCCTCTATTAGTTGAGTAAGTTCTTCTTTAGAATAATTATTTTTAAGATAATTATATATTTTAATCTTAGTTTCTTCAGTTATATTATCTTCTATAGTTAATGTTATTGATGTCATTTTTAACTCTCCTTATATGTGAACTATTGCGTTTTGTGGATTATTAGGGTCTATTTTTATTGTAACCGACATACCAATAGGTATATTTTTATATGATGTTTTAGCAATAGTATGGTGATAACTATAAGTTTTTCCTCCATACTCATAATTTATGATAGGACGATATACCTTAATGGTGCTATCATACATACTATATTCAGTTACTAAATTAACTACTATACCTAACACATCTAAAGTACAGTTTTTCTGCCTTTGTTTATAATCTAAAAAAGTTTTTAATCCTATAAAAATAAACATACAAAGGCATAAACATATACCGACTATAAATATCAACATTATATATCTCCTTTTTTATAATGGCATTTTAGGTTTTGATGAAAAACTAATTTGGTATCTAGTTTTAGCATATTTTACACCAGTAATAACATAATCCTCTGGTATATCACATTCAATATGTTTTTCTTTGAAAGCGACCAAAACTTCATCAATACATTCCCTAAAAGTATCTAATGCTTCTAATTCAATATATCTATCACTCATAACAGAAACATATTTTTCTTCTGTAGCATCATCATATTTAATACTTACATAATAACAATAAGTCTTATGTAAATGTAAGTTTATTATAATAATGCAAGTAATAAATAATG
>JAZAUS010000052.1:0-4693 GCA_036342255.1 Bacilli bacterium | reverse complement strand
GTTCGCCAGGAACATCCATATTGTGATACACATGATTCTTTTGTTATATATAAATAACAATTACTAATATCAGATTTATAATCGTCTTGAGAAGTACAATAATTATAGGACTCATATGAATATTCACATTGGGCCTTTGAATTACATTTATATGCTCCTTCATATTCTCTGCATTGATAAACAGTTGTATTATTATCAAGTATGCATTTACCTTCTGAATTTACTTTATAATTAGTTTCGCATTCTTCGCATATATCTAAATATTGATGAATTTTTTTGCAATTTTTTATTTGTCGATTTTTACATATATATTTATTTTCCTCATTCCAAATACATTTATCATTACTTTCACAGGAGTCTTTATTTATATATAAAATACACTCATTATTTATACCAGAATTTTTCGTATCATAATTATATCCACAATAACCGTATGTTTCTTTACTATAAATGCAATTTTGATTTGATTCGCATGATTCCCTATTATAAAAAGCATAACAATTACCACTTTTTAAATCATTATTTGATTTTTGATTTAAATATATATTGCCTATAACATCTTTATAATAAGAATCAACATAGGGAATTCCTTGTAATTTATTTATTCCTTTTAATGAACAATATATTACTGTTCCTGCTGGTTTTATTTTAATTGATCCAGGAGTACTACAATTTAATTCAAGTGAAGAACTTAATAATAAATTATATAT
The DNA here is from genome assembly GCA_036342255.1 of Bacilli bacterium. Taxonomy (GTDB): domain Bacteria; phylum Bacillota_I; class Bacilli_A; order RF39; family UBA660; genus RUG11198. The sequence goes on along the minus strand of JAZAUS010000052.1, from coordinate 3,983 downwards.
ATCAAATGATTCTAATTCATATGATATAATTGATGATAAATTGAGAGCAATTGATGAATCTATAAAATCTAAGAAAATGTCTCCTGCATTTGTGGATTTAATTTCATTTGTTTCTATAATTATTTCTTCGAAATTATTATATGATTCTATTTCTATAACCTTGCGATTATCTACTAAAGATATCTCTTGTCCACTCGCTAATTTTGTTCCTAATTCACATATGATAATAATTGTAAATAAATTTTTTTCGTTTAAATTCGCGTCGACTTTTGGACAAATTAAATCATATTGATTAGCATATATACCTTCGCCATTTATTATTTTTAAATTATTTATTTTTATATCAGTATATATTTCATAAGGAGATGTTACTTTAATACTCGCTCTATTTCCTGCTAAAGAAGATAATGAGATAGTTAATCCATCTATATCTCTCGGTTTCGTTAATATTGTTCTGTTTTTTTCATCGATAGTTATGGTTCCAAATCTATCTCCAAAGGATTCTATTTCTATATTATTCCCAGATAAAGTATAGGTTTCACTACTTTCTAAAGTATTAAGGATACATGTAAATTCATTTCCATTTTTAACAAATTCGATTTGTTCATCACATTCGCAAATTAATGACTCTTTATTTATAAATAAATTTTTTATTTTTATATTATTTGTTGTAGTGGTATTTTGTATTGCCGTTTGGATAAATAATTTTACCATTTTTCCATTCATATCTTTTAATCCGATATTTACATCACCGAAATATTTATCTTGAGAAATAACAGATTTAGGATATACAATTTCAATTTTTTCAAAATTTTCATCACTTTCAATATCACCTTTATAAGAAAGAGCACATTCAACACCAGGAGTCATTGGCTCTGATAATTTACATTCAATATCAGCTCCTTCAGAACTAAATTCTATATCATCTTTTATTTTACATATTAAAGGTATGTTATCATTTATATATAATCCATTTATTTCAGTATTTTTAGTATAATCTTTTTTTGAAGAAGAAACTCTTAATATAACAGAATTACCTTGAGCATATAATATAGATATATCACCTGAGCCGAATTTAAAACTTGTGGAATAAACTTCAGTTGTAGATCTGGCAATAGGTTTAAAAGTAGATCCATAAGCTAATATTTGAGAAGAACTTACTCCATTTAATGTACATAAAACACCTCTTTCGATAGTATCATTTAAAGTTACTTTGATTTTATAAGGATTATTATTGCTTAAAGATATACTATCTAAATATATCTCAAAAGGTATATCATTTATTGCTAAGCCTATAATTGTGAAATTAGTAAATGTGGTTTTACTAGATAAATCCTTGGGAGTTATTGAGAAAATAGCTATATTTTCTTTAACTGAAAGAAGTTCTAAATATAATTCCGCATTTGGCTTTGATATTATATCTATAGGAGATTCAACTAATTTAATAGCATCAACACTTTCTTCGATAGAATCAAATTTAATATTAGGTGTTCCTGTTAAAGTCACTGGCTTATTATAAGGTATTGGTTCTTCGACCTTGCATACCATTTCAGTTCCAGAAGTACTGAATAATATTTCATCATTACATATAAGTTTTTGTCCATCAATATAAAGATTACTTATATCAACTTTTTGATAACTTTGAACATTATTTGTCGATGTAATTCCAATATAAACAGAATTTCCTATAACTTTATTTAAATTTATTGAAACATTTCCTATTGTCGATTGAGTTTTTCCTACTACTATTGTTTCTACAAGTGTATTACCAAAAGTAGCTTCTTCATCTCCAGAAGAGACAATAATAGGAGTTCCAGAAAGTTGACAATCCGTACATGTTATTGGTGAAGAAGATGTACAACTCATTTGAGTTATATTATTTGAGAAAGTCAAAATTTTGTTGGAAACACAAATTAATTCTGAAGATCCTATTTTTAATCCATAAACAGTTGGAGTCGCACTTGAATATATTGTCGTTGATGATACTTGTATATTTATATTTACTTGCGTTTCATGAACAGAGTTTAATATTATTTTTGTATCACCAAAAGAAGATTTGGTTGGTTTTATATTTATATTTATAGCATCAGTACTAATTACTATATTTCCAAATATATCTTTACTATCACTTGTTATTGTTACATTTTCACTATATAAACGACATTGAGTATTTACATCGATTGTTCTTTGTATATAACATTTTATAGAAGTTTTTGAGCCAGAATATAATTGCTTTTTATCCGCGACATTACATATAACATCATAAAATTCACTTCCTGCTTGTAATTTTAAATTATTTATTATAGGTCTAACTTTTCCACTCAAAGAAGGTTTTATCTGAATAGTAACAGTTGTACCTTTTATTTGGTATAAATAAATTATTGTTTCTCCGAAATTTCTTATACCAGAAGTAACTGTATTTTTACCTATAACTACGGAAGTAAATATTTTTTTGGAAGTAGTAGGAGTTCCCGTTAAAGTACATTCTGTATCAGATTCTTGAGAATAACTAGAAGAACTAAATTTGCAAGAAATTTGAGCATTAGAATTTCCTTCTCTATTTTTAAGTATAAGTTCTACTCCTGTTGATTGACATTTTAAGAGTTTTCCTTCTAAATATAAACTATTCACATTTAATCCTTGTACACTTCCAACAAATTCTGAAGATAAACTAATTATACTAGTATCTCCTTCCACGCTCAATAAATTTATCAATAATTTCCCATATGATGAAGTTACACTAGATGTTGATAAAATTATATCACCTAAAATATCCTTTGAATTTTCTGGTTTTATTATTGAGGGACTATCTCCTCTTAGAGATAAAGACTGACCTCCGGCCATTTCTTCGTCTAAAGTACAAGTAAATTCAGGTTTATCGCTAAAATTAATATCAACCCCAATTGGACATGATAAATCTTTATTACCTATTTTCAAATTATTAATCGAACTTATACTTGATCTTGTTGTTCCTGTTATTTCTGAGGTTAATCTAATTACTAATTCTCTTCCTTTAAGTGTGACCGGAGTTAAAGTAATTTTTCCAAAAGATGAATATACTGATTCAGTAGAGATAGCAATATCACTAAAGGTATCACCAGGTGAATTAAATGTTGCTACTCCTTTTAAGCTACAGATTTTTCCACCATTAACTATACTACTAACAGTACAAGTAAATCGTGTTCCATCTTCTAAAAAATCAATTTTGGATGAAAGCGAACAAGTCATTATATAATCTTTATTATCATAATTAAGTTTTAATCCATCAATAACAAATTTATCTGATTCTGTTCTTCCAAAGAATGTAGTTTTTATTAATATAGTGACTTTCCTTCCATATACTTCGGCAAGGTAAATATTAACCTTGCCATATTTAGATTCTCTAGCTATACATGAATTTTTAGCTTCATTTATTTCTAATTTTAGTGGAGGATTACTTTGTAAATTTGATTGAGTTAATTCGCATCGTTCTTCTTCTTTTACTCCTTGACTAATAGTACATTCAAGTTCATATCCTTCTTTAGTTAAATCAACCGTTTTTGCAGGACATTCTACTAATCTTGTTTTATTTATTTGTAATCCTGTTATATTTACTTTTGTAGTACCTCCATATTCGGGTATTAATTGAATAGTAATATAAGTTCCTTTAGCATTGAGGATTCCTATTTTTATAGTTCCAAAAAGAGAATGAACTTTAGTCTTCTTTACTGAAATAGTATCGAAGGAGTCATCTGGAGAATTTATTATTGGACTTCCACCTAAACTACATGCGATATTACCATTAATAGGGACTGATGTGAAACATTCTAATTGAGTTCCTTGAGTTGGGACTAATGTTATTTTTTTTCCTGCGATGCATTTTAAGGCTTTATTATTGACAGTTAAATTTATAATTGTAAAATCTACTGTGGCTGTTTCACCTTCTCTTTCTGGAATTATTTTAATTATAGTTTTATTTCCTTCCACTGATACAATATCTAATT
>JAZAUS010000051.1:0-4711 GCA_036342255.1 Bacilli bacterium | reverse complement strand
TAATGATGCAAGAAGTATTGCTCATGAAAATAAAGAATATAGATTATCTAATTGGTCAGATGTTAAGTATCAAAATATGGAAAAAGTTTTAAGATTAAAAGTAGAACAGAATCATATTGTAAAAGATGTACTTCTAAATACAAAAGATTATATAAGTGCTGAAAATTGTATTGATGAAGATACTGATTGGGGATTAGATAGTAATAATCAAGGAGATAATAATTTAGGTAAAATTTGGATGAAAATCCGTGAAGACATAAAAGGAGTTGATTCAAATGAATGAAAATAAAACTAATATAAACTGGTTGATATTGTTTTATTCAACCCCTTTAACAAATCCTTATAAAATAAGGAAAAACTAAGAATTGAATCTTACATATTTTTATTAAAAAATAGTGAAAATTTGTAAAAAATGATAAAAATTAGCTAAAAATAATGATTTTTAGGTTATGAATTAGGGGCTTGATATTTCCAGTTAACCCCATTATAAAATAAAGGCTTTTCAACTTTTACTGAGTGTTCTGAAAATAGTAATATTACGAACAAAAGAAATTAGAAAATGTGTGGTATAATTGTTATAGGTTGGTGATGTTATGAACTTTGGTGAAAATCTAAAAAACTTCAGAAAAAATAGTAAAATGTCACAGGAAGTGTTAGCGGAAAAAGTTGGAGTTTCAAGACAAGCAGTTAGTAGATGGGAAGTTGGGGAAGCATACCCAGAAATGAGTAATATTGTTGCTTTATGTTCTATATTTCATTGCAATATAAATGATCTTATTAATGACAATATAGTAGATATAGAATCATTTGATAAAGAAACTCAAGATAGCATAGTTAAATTTAAAAAAGAACAACAAAAGAGGATGAAAGGTTTAAGTAAAGCTATATATATAATTACAAATATTGTTAAAACAATAATTGCAATTCCAACAGTATGTATGATTCTTTTATGTTTAATATTTCCATTTGTTTCGAATACATTTGAAATAAATAATAACAAAATTAAAATAATAAATAAAGAAATAGATTATCGTATAAATGGAAATATAATAAATATTGGTGGAACTGATCATTATGTTGAAACAAGAACTAATATAGATGAATTTATAAAGAGTCATGATAATACATTTTTTAGAATAAGTATTGAATATATATTAATATGTATGACGATTCTTTCAATATTGACAGTCTTATCATTACATTGTTTATATAAATTATATAAAAATATTTATAATGGTAATACACCATTTACAATAGAAAATGAAAAAATAGTTCATAAAGCTTGTTTATTTGTGTTAGTAGAAATGGTTCTACAAAAAATAACAGCACTCATTTATTCTATAATAGCTCATTTAGATTTAGCAATTGATATAAATATAAAAGATATAATTGTTATTTTAATAGGTGTAAGTATTATTTATATATTTAAATATGGTAGAATGATTCAAGCAGATACTAAAGCCAAGATATATGATTAATAAAATGCAATCTTTTGATTGCTTTTTATTATGCAATTAAAAAGTGGCAGACAATAATTATAGTTTTTAGTATGATTAATGTGTCGAAAGGAGAGATTATCGTGAGAATAATCATAACACATATTTTAAGAAATATTAAAGAAAAGAAAGGACGTAGTTTATTAATTATATTATCGTTGATGATTGCTTCAGTTGTATTTATTTTAAATTTAACTATACCTAATCAAATAGTTGAAACTAAAGCAAAACAATCAAGAGATGCAATTGGTAAATCAGATGTTCTAGTGGCATCATATGTTCCATTTAATATTAATGATATTAAATTATCTAATGAAGAATCAAAAATAGTAGGAGTAAATGATTTGTATACAATTCATAAAGATAAGACATTAGTAATATATGGAACTGATATTAAAGAAGCATCTAATATTAATTTAATTGATAATATAGATTTATTAGATAATGAAATTATTATTAGTAAAACAACTGCTGATAAATATAAATATAAATTAAATGATATTATAACTATTGATTTAATGGATAGTAAATATGAATTAAAGATAAAAGATATAGTAGAAGCTAAAGGTTTATTATCATTTAAATCATTATCAGGAATAATTAATAATGATACATATAATAAAATTACTTCTTTAGAAAACAATAAATATAGAACATATTATATAGATGTATTAAATAATGAAAAAGTAGATGATGTTAAAAAGTACATTCAAGATAATAATGATAAAAAAGAATATATGGTAGAAAAACTAGTAGATGAAGAAAAAATAAGAGAAGATAATTATTATACTCAATTTATATTATTGGTTATAATGATAATGGCTACTATAATGATATTCTTTGTAGTAAATACATTAAATAAAATGATAGTAATGGAAAGAATGCCTGTTATAGGAACATTTAGATCAGTAGGTGCATCTAAATTTAAAATGAATATGTTATTAGTATTAGAGAATAGTATATATGGATTATTAGGTGGATCAGTAGGTGCATTAGTATCAATTTTAATAAATAATTTTGCTGCAAGTATGTTAACAGGAACAACAATAAAAGCAAGTGTACCAGTTAATAATTTAATATCAGGAATAATATTTACTATATGCTTAGAAGTATTTATGTCTTTAGCATCAATTATTAAATCTAATAAATATTCAATTAAAGAAATAATGTTTGAAGGTAAAAATAGTAAAGCAGGATTTAATATTAAAGAATCAATTATTAGTTTTATATTAATTCTTCTTTCAATAATAACATATTTTGTTATAGGTGATACTAATTCTTTATTAAGTGCATTAAGTTTAATAATGTTCTGGGTAGGCATAGCGTATTTTATACCAACTATGATGTTATTCTTATCAAAGATAATATGTGGTATAGCTAAAATGATTAACAGTGGATCACTTTTGATGGCAGGTAAAAATTTAGGCTTTAATAAATTACTTATCTCTTCAACTAGATTAGTAGTTATATCAACTTCAATTATGTTAGTTATTGTTAATATATCAATGTCATTTAATAGTATGATTGATTCATATAAAATTCAATTTTCTGGATATGATGGAACAATTAGAGATGTATCTAAAAAATATAATGAATATGCTTCATTAAATAATGTTGATAACGTTAAGAATATAGAATATACATTTATGTATTCTAATGATGATATTACATATAATGATGGGAAAACATTAGATGCTGGTCCTATGTTTTTAGGAATGGATAAATCAAATCCATCTATTAAAGAATTAGATTATAAAATAAATGATTTAAAAGATGATGAATGTTTATTTGATGAAATACTATTAAAGAATAATAATCTTAAAGTAGGAGATACAATTGATTTTTACCTAAAAACTCAAGATAGTCATATTAAAGTTAAAATAGTTGGAACAGTTAATTCATATTATATGAGTACTCAAAGAGAGATTGTTGTATTAACTGATGATGTATTCAAACAAAAAATAATGGAAGTTCCATTCTCAATTGAATTTTCAGTTAATGATAATAATAAAGTAAGAGATACAATTGGATTAATGGAAAGAGAATTAAAAGATCCTGATATAACTATATGGACTATAGATGATTTCTGTAATATTCAAAGAAAGAATATAAATTCATTCATGAGTTTATTCTATATAATTATTGCATTATCATTAATACTATCATTTGTAGGTATAATTAATAATCAATTAATAAGTTTTATGGAAAGAACAAAAGAAATTGCAGTACTAAATTCAATATGTATGAGTAAATCTCAATTAAGAAGAATGTTAGTTATTGAAAACATTACATCTAATATTGTTGCATGTGCATTTGGATTTGGAGTATCAATTATGTCATTAAGATATATGAATAAATTAATGTATGGAATTAAAATGTATACAGATGTTCAATATCAGTATAATGTAGGATTAATGATCATGGGTATTGTATTAGTAGTATTATTATCTACTGTGATTGTACCAATTAAAAAGATGAAAAAAATAAATGTAGTAGAAGCTATAAAATATGAATAGGAGGATTAATATGGGAAATATTAAAACAGTTAATTTAATTAAAGAATTTGGAGAAAAAGATAATAAAGTTAGAGTATTAGATGATATAGATATTGAAATTAAAGATGGAGAATTTGTATCATTAATGGGACCATCTGGATCTGGTAAATCAACACTTTTATATTTAGTAGGAGGATTAGACAAACCAACTAAAGGCAAAGTATTAATCAATGGTAAAGATATATCTAAATTATCTGATAATGAAATGTCTAAGTTAAGAAGAAGAGATATAGGATTTGTATTCCAATTCTATAACCTAGTACAAAACTTAACAGTAGAAGAAAATATCATGTTACCAGTTGTTATGAATGGTGAGAAAGAATCTAATTATAAAGAGAGATTAGATTATATTTTAAAGACAATCGGACTTGAAGATAAAAGAAAAAGTTTACCTAAAGAATTATCAGGTGGACAACAACAAAGAGTTTCAATAGCAAGAGCAGTTATTTTAAACCCATCAATTATATTTGCTGATGAACCTATAGGTAACTTAGATTCAAAATCAGGTAAAGAAGTTATGGAATTATTTAAAAAGATAAATGAAGAAGAACATATAACTATTCTTCAAGTAACACATTCAGAAGAATCAGCAAAATATGGTAATAGAATAATAAGATTAAAAGATGGAAAAATAGTATAAGAAGAAAAATAAAGGTGTTC
>JAZAUS010000050.1:0-4737 GCA_036342255.1 Bacilli bacterium | reverse complement strand
GCGCCATTGACATATTTAAAAGAACAAAAAATTTGTGTTTTCGGTACACCAGATGGTCCAGATTGGTACGCACAAGATATAATATTAAATAGAAGTACAAAAAATGATTTAAACACTTTAACTTTTTCTTTATATGACAATTATTATGATTCAAATACTGGTAAAAAAGAAAAAAATCCAATTATTGATTTACTAAAAAATGAAAGTAAAATTAAATTAAAATATGAGGGGCAATGGTTTGATTTTATTATAAAAGAACAAAATTTAGATAATACAGTGCATAAAACTACTTTTGTTGCTAAAGACGCTTTTGTTATTGAACTATCTAAAATAGGTTTTAATAAAACTTTTAATACTGAATTAGATAATAATATTGGTACTATTAATGATTTAGGTAATGCTATTTTAAGTGATACTAATTGGACTTTAAATCAAAGAGAAAGCTTCTATCAATCTGCGCGAAAAGCAATTTTTGGTGGTTTCTTAAAAGATGGATATAAAATAGTAATTCCTAATCAAGAATACTATTATGATAAAGATTTAAATAGAGTGGTGAATACCACTCAAATTACAATAATTCAAAATAATTCTGAGAAGCCTGAAGAACAAACTTTTATTTATTTATTCTATGATGAAAGTCTTGAAGAAAAAATAAAACCAAAATTAATTATAGCCACTTGGGAACAAGATAATCAAGAACAATATATATCACAAAATAGCTACCAAAAAATTGATAATACTTTAATAAATGTTTATATATGTCCAGAATATAAAATTTATAATGGTGCTACTGAATTAACTTCTTTAGATTTAAAAGAATTCAATACAAATTCTTCTAATTTTTTAACTTTAAAAACGATTGATATTTTTAAAGGAGATATTTTATATTTCGATTATGGGTTACGTGTTAAAGATATAGTGACTAAACCGATAGTACATTATTCAGTACCATTAAAAAGATACGTTACAGAGTATGAAAAATTAGATGGCAGTGGCAATGTTATTGAAACTTTATATGGATACTCAGAAGGAGCTTATACAACAAAACCTTTGGTTCAAAATTTATTACCTAACGGAGAAGATTTTACTTCTTTAACTGGTTGGGTAAATGGTAGCACAAATGATATATTTGCTATTAGAATGGGATTAGATGCTGCTACAAGAAATAATGATATAAGTACGATTACACCTTTTTTAAATTTTACTACTTCTGTTGAAAGTGGAACTAATCGTTTGCCGCACGGTTTTATCTGTAATACTGATTTAAGTTATAATTTCGCCGCTGTAAACCACTTAACTCCTGGTGAGGAATTTGTATTAAGATTACAAATAGAAAGAGGCAATGATTTAAAAAGTATTACCACTCCCAAAAATTTAAATGATGACCAATTAATTTTAATGGAAACAATGCGCCCCTACTTATATTGTTATGATGGTTCTGCAAAATTACAGTCTAAAAATGACCCATCTGTGCTTCCAAAAGCAGAACAACAAGTAATAAGTTTTATTCAAGATAAACGTTCTTTGGATGCCGCTAGACTTAATAGTAAAATAATAACACAAGATACTACTGGAACTAGTGGTAGCGGTATGTATAGTGATAAATATGTTTATGATTTAAGCGAAACAATGAATAAGCATGGTTTAGTTTCTTTACATTGGGCTAATAATACTGCTGGTAAGATTAATGATATTCCTTGTGCTTATATTAAAAAAGAACTTGCAGAAAGCTGGAAAAGTTCAGGATACTTAAAACATTTTGATGAGGCTGAAATTCGTAGCGGTAAATCTGGTGGTGGTAAAAATTATTATTTTACTTCTTCAGGCTGGAATAATTTTAGAAAGTTATTTAGAACGGATTTAGGAAATAGTACTTTTAATTTAAGAGATTTTGCAATTATTGCTGATATTTCTTCTGAGAAATGCTATTATTCTAATGATAATAATAATTCTAATTTATTTCCTAGTAATACTCCACAAATGTATTATTATCTACCAATGCTATTTTCAGACCAAGATATAATGGATTGTATAGCTCGAATAGAAGAAATCCAGATAAATGAAGGCGGTAATATAGCCGAAGAAGTTGAAAGTAAAACCGGCATTAGCAAAAATACTTTATACAATAAATTCTTTCAATATTCTAAATGGGAAGAAGTTTTAAAGACAAAAGAGTACTATGATGTTAATTCTACTGGACGTGCAGCAGGTAATCTGCGAGCTTTTCCTAAAAATATAGACATTGATTTTGACCCCAAAAATTCATCAGAGGGTAGTATTGCTTATAGAGATACTAATGATTACCCAGACTTTGATTTATTAATGCGTATGAGAATGTACTGGAAAGTAGTTAGATATAGCGAAGCAAATACTTGTATTTTTGAGGCAGAGGGTACATTCTTTGGAAAACCAACTCTTAACAGTAGTAATTCATATTGTTATACTACTTCTACTCAAGTCGCGCCAGCTGCATATACTTATCAAGATTTATTATCCCAACATTTAGGATTATTCTTTACTTTTGACCAGACAATGTATGATAACGGTGGAAAAGGTAATTCTATGATTAACATTAGTAAGGTAGAATTATTTAGAAAATTTAAAGATGAAAATGACGAGTTAATTTTACCTAATAAAATAATAGATACAAATGGTTCTCCTATTTATCGTTTTTACAATCCAGATAATAATATTGACGCGATAAAGGCGGATGATATAAATTATGATTATGTTGGAACAGTAATTCCAGATAATTATAAAGTTAAAATTGATGATACTGGAGAAAGAAGAAATGCTTTAACTATAACAGAAAGTAATTGTTATAATATGTTACAAAAATTAGCAGAAATTTTTGACGGTTGGCTGGAATTAAGTGTTAGTCATAATAATGACGGCTCATTAGAGCTAGATTCAAATCATCAGCCTATAAAAACGATTTCTTTTGTTAATACGCATTATAATGATAATTATAGTGGTATAAAATATGGCATTAACTTACAAAAGATTCAAAGAAAGATTGATAGTAATGATATTATAACTAAATTAATAGTTAAAAATAATAATAATGAATATGGACAAAATGGTTTTTGTAGCATCGCGCGTTCTAAGTTAAATTTAAATGGCACAAATGCCATCTTAAATTTTAACCATTTTGTAAATATGGGATTATTACAATCAGATATTATAGATATACTATATAATGATATATATCCAAGAACATATGCTTATGGACAATTTTTAACCAATATAATTGATGAAAGAACAAAACAAGGAGTAATAGTTTCTCAATTACAGGCTAATACAGAATATTATCAATTAGTAGTAAGTAATGCAAAAGATAAATTATCAGAAAAATTAGACCAATATAGCGCTTTACATTTAACTTATTATAGTGGTGGACAATATTATGATAGACCAGTAGGATACTATATTAATGATGAATCAGCACGAAATAAATTAACACAAACTACAAAATCGATAGTTAATTCTATAATGTTCTATAATGGTATTATAAGTGGTTTCTCAGCTAAGTTATCAAATATTCTGTCCGATTATAATAATGCTGTTCAGAAATATAATTTGTTAATAGACACAGTAACAAGTGTTACGGTACAGCGCGATTCTCTATTTGATGATTTTTACAAACTTTGCCAAGGCTATATTCGAGAAGGTGCATGGTCATCAGAAGATTATTTAGATGATGATTTATATTATCTAGATGCAGAACGACAAGCAGATGAATATGCCGTTCCAAGAGTTACTTATAATATAGACGTTGTGGATTTATCCTCTTTACCTGGGTATGAAGCTTACTCCTTTGATTTGAAAGATAAAACATATATTGAAGATGTGGAAGTATTTGGTGTTGATGGGTATGCTCAAACTCCAGTAAAAGAAGAGATTATAGTGACAGAAAAAACAGATTACTTAAATTCACCAGAGAAAAATGTAATTACAGTGCAAAATTATAAGACTCATTTTGGTGACTTATTCCAACGTATAATGTCAACTATTCAAGCCGTAGAATTTGGTACTCTTAATTATACTAATAAAAATTCTGATAATAATTTAGATACACGTTTATCTAATAACGAGATAACATTACAAGCATTAAAACAATTTAATAAGATATAAAAAGAAGCCTATCTTTTGATAGGCTTTTAATTTTTTGATTTCTTTATAAAAATTGCACAAAAATTTATAGTATTCTTTTAGTAATTTTACATAAAAGCAGGAGGGATAAAGGAGGATAAAATGGCTAATAATTATAATAATTTTCAAAATCAAACTAATCAACAATTAAATCAACCAATGACACTTGGCGCGCAGCAGAATCAGGTAATACTACCTACTTATCAACAAAATCCAATTCTCTTTCCACAACCAGTAGGTAATGTATATAATCTATCTGCCGCCAATGAAATTGGTAATATTCCAATGGGTTCTGGTTTATCTGTTGGATTGTGTTTAGCTGAAAACATCTTATATATCAAATCTCTCCAAAATGGTAATCCGATGTTATTAGGCTATCGTTTAACTCCGTTAGAAAATGCAGTAAGTGATAATGAAATAGATGGAGATAAAATCAAAGAAATCTTTAAACAATTTAATGAAAGATTAGCAACATTAGAAGAAAATTATAATAAGATTAAAGGGGGAAAAATTAATTGGGAAATTTAAATATAATGCAATTAATGTCAGTACTACGTAGCGGCGGACCACAGGCTGCCGCTCTTC
>JAZAUS010000049.1:0-5053 GCA_036342255.1 Bacilli bacterium | reverse complement strand
TGAAGTCCTAAAGTTTTGACTTCTGTAGGACCAATATTAACAATACTTGAGTCACCTGGTCCTAAACCAGATATTATCGGAGCTTTATCATCTGTGTAATAGATATGCAATAATGTAGGTATTACGCAAGTTGCTTCAATAACATCCATATGATATTTACTTTTTTGTTTTATGAGATATTCATCTCCTGTTATTTCTTCCATACCATCGATTAAGTCGTACCATTCTTCCTTATTCAATTCAGTAGCGATTTTTTTTGTATTTATTTGTCCATATATTTCATCAATATACAAAGTCAAGTCTCCTGTTGCTGGATAATGATAATTTAATATATAATAATAAGGTTTATCACATGAAGGCATTTCTAAACTTGTAGGAATATTAATAGGTCTTCCATCTGGGTTTGAGCTGACATAATAATTCATGGTATTATCAGATTTATAAAAATAGGTCTTAAATCTAAATTGTTCTCCTATAATTATATCATGTGATTTTGTTAATGATTCTGTTATTAATATCATTGTAGTAGCTCCTTGATATTTTTCTTTAATGACATCTGGATTTGTATATACTAATAATATATTTCCTGAGAAAAGTTGAGTGGGTGTATCACTTTGTAAATGATACATTTCTAATTCTCTTTTACTAGAATAAATCAAGACTTTACTTATATAATCTTCAGCTGAAGTACCTCTAATTTTTGTTAAATCTAAAACATAAGGAACTAAAGCTTCTTCCTCATTTTCATTATATCCATGATCGGATTCACTTACATCAAATCCTGTTATTCTTAAATTTATTTTTAAATCAACATCATTTGAAGTTTCTGTTTTTTTATTATCATTTTCATTTCCATCATTTTCATCTTTTTCTCCAAAACCATATTGTACCATAATAATAAGTCTTGCTTTTCCTTCGCCATAATTAGACATAGATCTAGCATTTATTATTGCATCATATCCATTTTCTTGTTTTTTTTCGTCCCCTTTACATATATTAGAACCTTCTTGGGGAACTAAATTTATTTTATTCATCATTTCTTCATCAGTTGCTCCTGTATTTATAAAAGTACAAATAACTTTTGATATAGTTACCGAAGTATCACCATCATTAACAATTTTTAAACTTGCAATATTTCCTACTGGTTTTGTATTACCAAAATCATAATAAAGATAATTAGTATGATTTTTTGTGAATTTTTGTGAAACTATATTTGATTGAGGTTCACCTTCAATTTCAGTGAAAACTGACTTTATTTCACCTACGACTCCTGATATTATTTCATATAAAAATTCCAATTTAGAATTTTTAACTTGAACTGCATATACTAATAAATCAAATTCTTCTCCTGTTTTATATTTAAAACTTCTAAAATCTATATAATGAGTTATATCATCGCTTGATACAGAAGAAAAACTCTTTACATAATCTGCTAGTTTTTCAATATCACTTTGTTTCTTATCAGTGAAAGAGCATAATGTTATAGAATTTAAAGTATTTTTTCTTCCGACTAATACCGTTATTTTAAATTCTTCACTTTTTATCGGTTTTATTATAGAAATTTCGTTTGTATCTCCATAATATGTTACTTTATAATCTTGTAATTTAATTTCATAATCTTTTATTCCTGCATGTTTAACAAATACTTTATCATTATTAGCTCCAGTGAATTCGACTCTTGTTTCCATTATATTGTTATTTATTTCATAATAATGTAATCTTTCTCTTGGAGATACATTTCCTGTTGAAATAACATCAGAAGTATATGCATTATAATTTATATAACTAATCATTTGCAAACCAGAAACACATGCTTGAAGTTGAACAATAATTCTATTATTGCTAATAGGTTCAGGTATTGATAATATTGTACTTTTTTTTTGTTCTGAATCTAAAGAAATTATTTTTCCATATCCTTCAATATTTCTATCTTTTGTTTCATATCTATTTTCTGTTATAGTTAATGAAATATATTGATTATTATTTTGTGGAGATAATGTGACATAATAATTCTGGGAAGTTGTTTTATAATTTTTTGGAGTAATAAAAGGACTTATAAATTTCAAAGTATAAGGAATATTCGCTCCGGTTCTGAAACAATTTTCTTTAGAAGAGGCTATAGGCATACCTAAACTTGTACTATAACAGAATTTAGTATTTTCAGAAAGTGGTTCTGATTCAATTTTAGTTGGTTTTACTAGTATTTCTACATCTGTAAAGTTTTTACTTTTAGCTCCGACTGGGAATTTATAAACTTTATCATTCCCATTTGAATATATTATTCCATCAATATTTGCTTCGTCTTTATCCCAACTATTGTCAACTTCAAATCCAACTTTGAAAATAAATCTTGTAAGTGAGCCTCCATTATTAACAACATTAATACTTTCAGGAATTTTGAATAATATACCACTTGATACCATATTTTCATTTACTGGAGTATTAGTTCCATTATTAAAATGAATTACTATATTAGGATTTTCTTTTGGATTAAAAACTTCATAAGAATAAAACATACTACCCCCACTTGAATCATCTAATGAAAAAGTATAACTTTCTTTAGGATTTAAATTTTTAATAACGACATCACCTTGATTAGCCCAATATGGATAATTATCATAATTATAATATATATTCGCTAATAATGGCGTATTACATTCTAATTCAACAATATCAATATGTTGGGAGCTTTCAGGTATTGTTGTGAAATAGTCTTTTATATCAACCATATTATTAACTAAACTATCCCATTTTTCTTCTTTTAAATTTGTAACAATTCTTGCTGATTTCAATGAACCGAAAATAAGATCCAAATAAAGATTTCTTTGTTCCTCGGGTTTATTATAATTCAATATATAATAATATTTATTATTAAGTGTGCTACAAGTATTCATTTCTAAACTTAGTGGATAATTTAATGTTCTTCCTTGAGGATCATTACTAACAAAATATTCAATTTGATCAGAGGATCTAAACATTTTTGTATGGAAACGGAATGAATTATATAATGAAGCTCCATCTTGTCCACGAATATATTCACTCAAAAGAATTAATTTAGTAGTGAAATATTTTTGTTCAGCTAATGTTGGTTTTGTTAATACTAGCATGACATTACCAGTAAAAAGTACAGTAGGTGCATTATTTTTTCCTGTTGAATCTATATAATACATTTGCATTTCGAAATCTTTGGAATACAATAATACTTTGGATACATAATCTGTGGTATTATCAAGACCTCTTATTTCTTTTAAATCTAAAATATAAGGCATAATAGATAATTTATATTGCTCTTGTCTTCCATATTCTTCTTGAGTATTAAAATCAGTTTGTTTAATATAAGTATTTTCACCTGTTCTTATATATATAGTAAATTTAGTATTCGCATCGACTTCTGGTACTTTAATAACCATTCTTCTAGGATTATTATCTTTATAAGTATATTTAAACACATAATTATATACATTAGGATTATATTTATTTCTTCCACCTGTACAAAATGAGTTAGAAATACCAATTTCTTCAACAGCATCAACCATACTAATTGCATCTTCCCCTTCATCGACCCAAGCACATTTAACAGTATTAAAAGATCCTTTTAATCCTTCAGCTACCACTATTCTAAAAGCTCCAACTGGGACATCAAAAATTTTATCATTCTTAAAAGAATAATAAAATGTTGTTTCTTCTGCATTTGCTTCTTGGGTATAATAAACATAATCTGTATCATTTGCGACTGTTTTTATTTCAGTAATTACTTCTTCTTTTATTTCACCGACAGTACCTGATAATATATCTGTCATAAATGACATTTTAGAAAAAAGATCTTGTTCAATATATGCAACAGCTTCGAATTTTTGACCTTTGGTTAAACCGAGTTTTTTGAAATTAATTGGGAGTTCATATTCATTTGAATAAGTTGAATAACTTTTTATATATGTTGCTATTGATTCTTTTTGATTAACGAAAGAACATATTGTTAATTGCTTAGAAGTCAAACCACCTTCCGGAGTTACATATATAGTATATGTTAATCTTTCTGAATTTTCTAAAGGACGTGTAGATATTATTGCATTTTTCGTATCATCAAATTTAAGATTATATGATGATGCTTTTATTTGTGGCTGATATGCTTTGGTTACACCACTATGTTTCACAAAAATTTTATCACCTTTAGTTCCTGTGAGTTTTAATTCTGTTTCACCGAATATATTTTCAAATTTAGCATTGTAATTTTTTTTTCCTGCTTCAATATCGGTATCTGGGACTATTTGTTGGGTTGAATCATAAGCATTAAATATTCCATAACTTATTTTATTTCCAGCACAAGATTGAATTTGATAAAAAATATTTTCATCATTATTTTGTGGATAACCTAATATAGAACTTTCTTTTTCATCGGTTAATTCCACAACATTTGCTTGAGCTTCGAAATTTCTGGTTTTAGCACTATATTCTACCACTGTTTCTTTTATAGTAAATTGATCTTTTACATTAGTAGGCTTAAGGCTTACATAATAAATAAGATTTTCATCTAAATCATAATCTTTATACATAATAGCAGGATTCATTATTTTAATAACATAATTATTATCTTTAGAAACTCTATAACAATTTTCACTGGAGGGTAATATAGCACTTCCAATATTAGTTCCATAGCAATATTTAACATTATCTTCATCATTAGTTCCTGATGTTTCTAATAAAGCATAAGTATAATTATATTTTTTAGCACCTACTGGAAAACTAAATACATACATATTTTCGTCTTTGTTATATATTACATAATTAGATATTTTTTCCCAGTCAGGACTAGCTATTGTTTTATATCCTACTTTTACTATAATTCTTGTATTGGCATCACCTCCTCTTTCTTTTATTACTAAAGCATTTTGAGTATTCATTGGAGATGTTTTAATTAAACTATTTTTTGAAACATAATATTCATTTACACCATCATTAAGTAAAATAAAAGGAGATGTTATTGGATTAAATACTTCAATGGTTAATTGTGGTGATTGAACATTAGAATTAAAAGGTAAAGAAATTACTTTAT
>JAZAUS010000048.1:0-5103 GCA_036342255.1 Bacilli bacterium | reverse complement strand
TTACTATTCGTTTGTCTTGTGATTTTGGTTTTAGTTGCTGAAACCTTAAGAAATAACTTCCTTTCTAGCCACGAAGTAACTGATTTCATTACGCGTTCAGCTGATACATCGGTTCTAACAAATATATTACAATCGTCGGCATATCTCACAAAGTGTAAACCTCTTGACTCTAATTCTTTATCAAATTTATCTAAATAGATATTGGATAGTATTGGAGATAATGGGCCACCTTGTGGCACTCCAATGGTAGTTGACGAAACAAAGCCATTATCCATTACTCCTGCTTGTAAGAACTTACGTATTAAATGAACTGTATGACTATCATTTACTTGTTCCCTTAGTATTGAGATTACTTTATCGTGATTTACTGTATCAAAATACTTTTCGATATCCAAATCGATTACCCATTCAAACCCTTGATTA
This sequence comes from Bacilli bacterium, assembly GCA_036342255.1. Lineage (GTDB taxonomy): Bacteria > Bacillota_I > Bacilli_A > RF39 > UBA660 > RUG11198. Next base: position 4,680 of record JAZAUS010000048.1, on the reverse strand, counting down.
AGATACTCTAATACCTTGCCTATTGCCGTGTGACAGTCCCTATTAGGTCTAAAGCCATAAGAGTAGTCGCTAAATACATTTTCATATATTGGTACTAATCTTTGGGCTATTGCCTGTTGTATAACCCTATCAACCACAGTTGGTATTCCCAGAGGTCTTAATTTGCCATTGGATTTTGGAATATATACTCTTCTTACGGGCTTTGGTCTATAGGTTTTATTCATTATTGATTCAATAATTTCTTTCCTATGTTCATTAAAGTATGGCTCAAGTTTATCAACTGACATTTTGTCAATGCCACTTGCCCCCTTATTTGCCTTTACTCTTTTGATTGCCTCATTTAAGTTTTCAACACTCAAAATCTCTTCAATTAAACTCATTTGCTGCTCCTCCTCCATTTGTAAATGTATTTGGAAACATCTTCGACTACTTTGTCATCCTTGGTTACGTTCCAATGTCATAGACTATCTCATCTTACAGATTATCCCAATATTGCTTATAGTGATTCGCACTATATAAACATTAGGTCCTTTGGTGGTTGGCATCCACCTACTACGACCTCAGCTGACTCCCTAACTATTCGCTTTTTATCGCACGTATATAATACGCGTTAGGGCCTCCCGGGGTAATTCACTAATCTTTCATCCCACAACCTCTTGATTTACTGTTTTGGTTTTACGTTTACCATTAGGACTTCAGTTTGGTCTGCAACCTTATCCACTTACCATTTAGCCTCATCAAGTTTCTGTTCGTAGGCTCAAGGATTTTGCTACACCTCTTCCTTCACCCATAGGATTACTCCTAACGGCTTGAGGTTCGCTACACTTGGCGGTAAATACCCGTGACTGGACTTTCACCAGTAAGATTAGTGCCATGCCCGGCACACAGATAAAATAAAAAGCCTTAAAAGGCTTATTTATTCATGAAACTAATTATTGAGTTTACTGTAATATTCCATTGTTCTTCTTTTGTAATAGTTGCCTCTCCATCCCCCTTCTGCATACCATATGATGCAAAATAAGAATGGTTACCACCTTCTATTTCAACATATTCTGTTTTAGAAGGTAGCATAGATTTATATTTATTATATTTATCTATATTTAATACCTTATCGTTACTTCCTTTAATTGATAACACATTACCAGAAGTTATATCTTTAGTAGAATATGCAGCCATAAGTATTAAACCTGAAATCTTATCCATATTAGAAGAATAAAATGAAGATGCCATTGCACCACCAAGTGAATGTCCACCTATATACCAATCTATATTAGATTCTTCATTTAAAATTGATTTTGCTTTAGCTTTACCAAATAAAGCTAAATTAAATGGCATATCAATAATAACTGTGTAATATCCCCTTAATGATAATTCATACATTATTGGTGAATAAGCTTCTTTTTCAACTAATCCACCTGGGTAAAATATTAATCCCTTTTCTTTTTTATTAATATTTTAATCAGTTGGCCTAAAATATAAATTATTATTTTTATATTCTACATCAACATAATCATTTGACTTAGTATAATCTTCTATATTTATAGCTTCATAAGATCCTGAAGAATATACTGATAATGTGAATATAGATGCTAGTACTAATACTATTTCTACTATTAATACTATTAATAATACCTTTTTAGCTTTAGTTAATTTTTGCATTGAAATTAAATCTCCATTTATATAATAATTTAATTCCCCAAATACCTAAGTTATTATAATACAAAATTATTCAATTTTACACAAAAAAAGTAACAAAAAAAGTGATAATTTTCATTATCACTTATATTTTGAAATAATAGTATCATAAGCGTCCGAATATTCCATCTTCACCTTATATTTATTGTTATTATTTTCTATAATTTCATATTCAGTAAGTAAAGATAATACTTCACTTACTATCTTTCTATCTATATTTGTATCATTAACAATTTCATTAATAGATATATATGTACCATATTCATATATCACATCACATATATCTAATATATTAGTAAGCTCCATATTATCCCTTCTTCCAATTAGTTAGCACTTGGATTTTCTAAATACTTAGAAACATTATTAAATGAATCTTTTACCTTGTCAAAGGTAAATGCGTTTAGAGTATATGCTAAGAAATCCTTTGCTTCATCAATATCCTTAATTTTAGGATCACATCTATATATTACTAAGAATCTATCATCTTCTGTATATCCATTAAAATATCCTTGAGTATTAAATTCATTTAATGCTTTATAAGCATCAACTGAATCTAATAATCTAAAGAATCTAAATGATACTTCCATAAATCCTTCAGTAAATACTGCAACATTAAGCTCAAATGGCATTCCATCTATTTGTAGACCACATACACCATGAAGGAAATCAACTCCTCCATCGTCCTTCTTAATTCCTATTTCGTTAAATTTAATTCCAAAATCCTTCATTACTTCCTTTAGTGGAGTAATTGACTTTTTTATTTCAATCATATTAATCTCCTTATAGTATCATCTATTCTACATTAAATTATAAAAATACGCAAATTATTTTAAATTATATATAAAAATAAATCCCCTAGAGTGGGGATTTATAATTATTCATTATCTTTTTTATCGTCATCTTCTACAATATCTACTTTAACTTCAGTATCTTCATCTTTATCTGATTTAACTGAATTATCTTCTTTTACGAAGCTTTTTGCCATGTTGTAGCAAACTGGTACTTCATATAAATTACCCATGAATGCATTAATCATATAGATTAAGAATAGAACAAAGAAGAATAAGCCAATTGCAGCTTCAGTAATTAAGAAAATAATATTTAATACTGGTACAAATGCAAATACAGTTGCTAGGATTGCTGCAGCAGTTGAGAAAATTGTTGCAATTGCATCAAAGACAAATACTTGCACAATTTGTAGTTTTTCATCTCTTGTCATTTTATCATGATCAACAGCTAAAGCAACAATTCCAAATGGGAATAGAATCCAGTGTAGACCCATTAGTATATTAAATTTCATACCTATTATTTTTTTATCTTCCATATAAAACCCTCCAAAAAAATACATTAGTATTATAATACATATTTTTAAATAAATATAGCCTAAATTATTTATTAAGAATTCTTCCTGCTAAATAAACTATAAATTTATCATATACTTTTTGTATTTCATTTTCTTTAAATCCATGTGCGGCACCATCAATTGGTAAAAGCTCACTTTTAGGATTTAAATATTTTATTGCAACCTCACTATAATCGATTGGTGATATTGTATCCTTTGTTCCATGTATTATTAATACAGGATTTTTATAATCCTTTATAACATCAAAAGGATTGATATTATATATATCAGTTATATAATTTCTTCCTACCTTATATCCTAGCATATAGCAATTAGTAGGTAAGTTATTAATATCCTTATACATATCTCTTATATCATCAAATAATACAAATGATGGATATAATAATACTAAGCCTTTAATATCTAATCTTTTTGCTGCAACAAAGCTTGAAACTAAAGCCCCTTGAGATTCACCAAGTAAGAATATGTTATTAGTATCAACATTATCTTTTGTTTTAGCAAATTCTATTACTCTTTCTAAATCATCTTCTTCAGTTAGTACTGACATAGAAGTAAATTCACCTTCTGATTTAGAATAAGATGAACCCCCACAAAAATCAAATGTTAAAGCCATTACACCCTTTTCAGCTAAATACACTGCAAAATTAGCTAGTGCTTGGTAATTAGCCATAAATCCATGACTAATTATTACTAAAGGGTATTTATCCTTATCACTTTTTGGCATATACCAGCAGGTAAATATATTATTCTTACCAGTATTATTTATATATTCATAGTTAATATTAAATTCCATATTATTTTACTTCCGTAAATCCACTCTTGCTTAAGCCTAATACTAACGCATCAAATATTTCTTGCTTCATCATTGATGCATTAAATTGAACATCATTAATATCATCATCACTAAAATATTTTATTTGATACATCTTCTTAGATGCATTAATATATAAGCATTTAATTCTTTCAGCACCTAAATCAATATAATAAATATCTACAAATTCTAAATCTTCCATATAATACCTCCAGGTTATACTATAGATTAATTATAATCTATATAAAAAAATATTACAATAAAATTAAAAGCCATGGAATTAACCATGGTTTTAATAATAGGGAGGGTATCAAATGAATTCCGTTGCAAATTCATTCTTAATACACCTACATTATAATTTATAATTGTAGACAAATGTAGGACAAGGAGAAATAATACTAAATTAGTATTTTATATTTAGTCTAATATATTATCAAGCTCCCAAGTTGCACCGGATATTTCTAGTTTTGTAACTAGTAATTTTTCATCTATTAAATTTACTGTAAAATCAAATAATAGAATATCATTATATTCATATAATTCATGCATATTTCCATCACAAACTGTATAAAAACCTAAGTATAAGCATTTATCTAATATTGATATTACTTTTTGTATTTCTTTTATTTCATCATATAATAATGGATCTTTATAATCATCATCCATAATAAAAGAATATTCTAAAGAAATATTAGGTTCATTATTAAATACATCTAATCTTATATATTCACCATCTATATATTTTTTATATAATTCATAAGAATCCATTCTAGAGAATCTCTTATATTCTCTATTAGGAATACTAATTGGT
>JAZAUS010000047.1:0-5270 GCA_036342255.1 Bacilli bacterium | reverse complement strand
TGTGACAACATAAAGTCTAACAACTCTTGAGCTGTTAATTTCTCTATATTTTTACAACCAAAATTAAGTAAGTTTATTTTAATCTTTTTAAAACCCAATTGCATCTGGTTCATATATTTAAGTGGTGGATAATCAACCATACTAAACTTCCTTTCTATTCAAGGGCATATTTACGAGCAATCAATACTATTGTTGACTGAGCAAATATTTTATCTAATTCTTTTTTACTAAAAGAAGCATATAAATATTTAGCATATTCTTCAGCACTTATAGTTGTTGCTGATATAGTCAATTTACAATATTCTACTACTTTTTTCCATTCATCAACTGTTAATATACCATATTGTTCATTTAATTCTCTACTATAACTTTCTTCTCCCCAAGTATATGTAAATAAAAACTCTTTTATTATTTTTTCAGTAGTAGTAATAAACATTCCATCTACATTATACTGTGGGTTACAAAATATAGGATTTTCTCTCATATATTTAATAAATGCATTTATTTCTTTATCTGACTTTGCTGTTATAGTCATATATTCTTCTGAACCTTTTAATCCATCACGGATTATAATTGTTCCATTAGGATTTAATAACTGATATGCTCTTTGTAATGCATTTATTATAGGTAATACAGTAAAACGCAAATTATCATCAGCATAAGAACTTAATTCGTGTAATACAGATGAAAAGATTATAGTATCAAATTTTTCTTCTAAATCATCTAATGTACCACATTTTACATTTAATCCTTGTGCGATACAATATTCTACTGTTTTCTTATTTATATCAATACCCATAATATCAATATTAGGGCGATAACTTAAAAGTTCTTTCATAAGAACACCACTACCACAACCAACATCTAATACTTTTTTACCAGTTATATATAGTGGTATAAGTCTTTTTGAAGAAACAGAAAATGAAGTTGTCATCCTATCCAAATATTGCTGATGATTACTTGTTTCAGCGATATTATTTATTTTATCCATATAATCTCCTATATACAAAGTTTATAAAATAATTTTTTATTTGTTTCTTACAAGTATATAATAACTTATAATAATTTAATAGTAAATAGATTTTAGATACAAAAAGAAGGCTATCTCATAAGAAATAGCCATTTATTCTTCATCTTCCTTTACAATTAATTCTGGTGATACTAAAGGAATAGGATTATCTGTATCATAATGTCTTGAATCTCCCTTTGGATAAGGTAATATAGGGAATGTTAATAATGATAACATTTCTTTCTTTTTTCTTTTAGATTCAGCCACTATATAAATATAACGGTGTTTTTGTGTTCTATTTTGTCTTTTTGATTTATCAATATCACTATGTCTTGGGTGTTGCCCATTTTCACAATAAGCATCTGTTCTTTTTACTGACATACCAGTATATAACCAATTTGTTGCTTGATATACACAACCAATATGTCCCCAACCCTCATAATCAGCATAACTTACAATATAATTATTTTTAGGTAATAATTTTAATGATTGACCTATTAATCTACTTGCAAGATTTTTTACGCCACTATATTCTGGTGATATTACTAATCGGTTTAATTCTAATACATTATTCTTATATTCTTCACCAGCTACAGCTACACATAAAGAGGGTGAAGGTGGCATACCATAAGTAATAACGCCTATTAGTTTAATACCGTGAAATAGACCATAAGCATACATAATATTAGGTATTCGTCTTGCATAATGAATATTTAATATAAATGGTTTCACATCATTATATTTAATAGGAAAAACCCTATATTCATCATCATTATATTTATTATCTATTTTTCCAAATAATTGAAACATCATTTTCTCCTAGAAGTAATTTTATCCTACATCGTTCATTATAATACTTTTTTAGTGATAAGTGAATAGATTTTTTTACAAAATAAAAAAGTACCTATTAAAATAACTTAATAGATACTTTTTCTAATAATCAATTACCAAATCTTTTCCCAAAAGGCTTTACCATTAGTTACTATCCAATTACCTACAGTTAATAGGTTAGGCATTGAAATACCAAAAATACCTAATAACAAACCAATAAGCAAGTAACCTACAATAACTCTTACGCAATCACCAATGGTTCTTTTCAATAATACCTTCATTATGAGACATATAATAAATAAAATAATCATATTGGTTGGCATTGATAATGCAAAATTGTAGAGATTTGTTAAAATTGTACTTAACATACTTTTCTCTCCTTTCTTATATTATACTTTGTCCATTTTATATAATTAAATAGGACTTTAATAATTGATACGACAATTCAATAATAAAGCCTATTTCTAATGGAACTAAATAACTTATTTTACCATTTTCATCTGTAAATAACATAGAATAGGCAAAACTTAATAATATAACCACAAAATCAACTACCATACTACCTTTATTGAGATATATCACATAACAAATTAGTAATACAAACACCCAATCTACTGGTATATCTTTCCATTTTGAGAATAAGATAAATATAACACCTAATAATAACCATTTATTAGTTATTAAACATATTGTAGAATAGTTGATTATTATTAACCAAATAGGTATCCGTTGTGTTTTATAATCAAAAATTATAATTGCTATGGCAGATATTATTAGTATAATGTGTAACACAATATTCATTTATTATTAACTCCAATTAAAACTTCTGGGTGATGTGTCTTATGTTTCATTTGATACATTTTTTCATCAGCTTCATTCATTATAGTATCAAATGATTTCTTTATGGATTTTGATTTTATGGCATATCCATAACTAAATATACACTTAAAATCGTCATCAAATTCATAGTTTAATGGTGAATTATCAAATCCATTGATTAAATATGTTAATTTTTCTTTAGATAACTCATTAGATATAACTACAAGAAATTCGTCACCACCAATTCTATAAACATCACCATAAATTTCCCAATATCGAAGTCTTTCTGTAGCATATTTTAATATTAAATCACCATCATCATGCCCATAACAATCATTTATTTTTTTCAAATTATCTAAATCATAGAATATAACTGTATATTCTTTATGTTTTTCATATTTAGGTATATTTTGATTTAAGCCCTCTCTATTTAATAATCCAGTTAAATTATCGTGAGTTCCAATATCTTCTATAGGTTTTGTTATTATCCATTTGGCATTAATAACATTACATAAACCCATAGTCCAATATATAAGTATTACTGTCATAGGATTAAATAAACCAGCACCATTAAACAATAATATAAATCCTGTGAAAATAAGACATCCAATTAGTTGCAATATCAGTATTTTCTTCATATATAAATCCTCTTACAATACAGAATCTTCAGTCTCTCCGATATATAATTTAATAGGTATTTTTGCCATCCATATTGTATTATCATTCATTAATTGTCTAAAGTTTTTTGCATCTTCAGTTGTAAAATATCCGTCCTCTGTAAACTTATATTGTCGGCTTCTATTATCTTTCATAAAGTCTGTATAGAAATTATTAACAGTTTCCATCATTATTTTTTCGTTTTCCAGAGAATAATCTAATTGAACATATCTCTTTGTAACAGCTTTTATTCCAGGGTAGATAAGATAACCTTTAGTTATTTCAATATTTAGTTCTTGTTCCATAGCCCATTTATAAAGTATCATAGAACCTAAATATCCATTAAATGTACCACCCTCTTTACCATTATCTTTAGGATGTCCAGTTTTATAATCTAAAATGATATATTCACCGTCTCTGTTATCTATTCTATCTGCTACATAAGAAACAGCACAAGGAACAGTATATCCTAATCTTTTTACATATAGATTATTTGCTCTACCTCTATGTTCTGTATAACATTCTAAAGATTTATCATCTAATTCTCGTCTTGGATATAAATAATCTTTAATATTATAATAGCCTTGAATATATTCATTTATAATTTCTTTATCTTGTCCTTCGGCTAAATGACTTGGTATTAAATCATATAATTTATCTCTATATCGTTGTTCTTTTGGTAATTTATAATAATCTTCCATTATAGCGTGAAATGTATTACCAATAGCTGTAGCGTCATTTGCCTGCTCAGCGAAGAAATTAGATACTATTGACATAGCGGGATTTGTAATATAATTCTTCATAAATGATGGAGAAAAATAATCACCACTATATCTATTTAATAATGATTGTAAATCGTATCCATAACCTTTTTTAATAAAAATATCTTTAGTTTTATGTTTGTTATTATACTTCTTAATTATAGTATTAACAGTATCTTGCACATCCATAAATAAAGCATTTGTATCAATAGTAGAATTATCAATTTTAGCAATATAAGTAACTAAATAATCTTTTCCGTTTTCTGATATAATTTCCATTCAAATCTCCTTAATCAATCTTTTGAAACCTATATTCTTGTTCCACTTGTGGATACTTTTCTCTATCAACTTTGGAAATAAACATTGAATATGGTCTATCCCAAATAACACTTGAATCTTTTATATGATAATATATTACTCTATAATCTTCATTTTCAGTATCAATTGTAACATCTTTTACAATGATTATATGACCTTTGAAATGTCTGAATTTATTACCTACTAATTCTTGTTTTATTTTATTATATTCTTGTATATTCATATTATTAATCCTCTGTATCATATTTGTCAAATGCTATTTTACTTTTTGTTGATGAGGCATTAAACTTTTTAGTTCTTACCATATCAACAAATGTTTTCTGGCTTGGACTATAAATAAAAGTACCTAATTTATCTTCTTGATAATGGAATGAGTACATTAATGATTTGAAGTTATTATCTCTCCAACGAGAAAGTAAAGCAACTTCATAAAATCTACTTTCTACTCCCACATTACCAATTTCAGTTATTATTTCTTCTATTTTAGCTTTAGCATCTGATAATTTCTTTATTTTATTGGTTATTGGTTGTTCCAACATAACATTAACTTTTTCAGAAGTACCCTTATTCATACTATCTAATGATGCTTGAGTTGCGTGTTCTGTAATCATTAAAGTAGCATATAATCCAATATGTTTTGGTGTAAACTCTGTATTATATGACCTTCTAAATAAACCAGCACACTTTTTACAGAAATGTCTTGTTCCGTGTTTACAAGATAAAAATGTTCTTATATGAATAGTTCCCTTTTTAGGAATATCCTTATAGCGTTCAACATATTTATCTAATTCCATAACCCAATGATTTCTTACTCTATAATTAAAAGTATCTTCATCAATAGGTAATTCTATTTCTATTCCAGTACTACCACAATC
>JAZAUS010000046.1:0-5382 GCA_036342255.1 Bacilli bacterium | reverse complement strand
TTTGATAATTTTGGTCAAACATCTTGGTATACTGTACCAGTATATGAACCACTGCGGCTTATTGCAAGTCTAATAAATGGAACCGAGCGAAGATCAGATAAAATTCTACTTGCATCATATCCAATAACTTTAGAAGTATATCCATATATAAAGAAGTTATGGGAGAGATATAGTTCAGAAAGAAATTATTATGATTAAAGCATATGTATTATACAGAAAAAATAATAAAGGAAATAATTAAAGACATAACTCATTATATAAATACAGTTGGTGACCTAAAACTTTCTGATAAATGTAGTATTGTAGCTTTCAATAAACAGCCTATTACAACAAGTAATGCTATAGCAGGAAACGGTTTTAATCTAGAAATGGTACTTAAAAGATTTATAAATAATGAGGAAGATATAGATATAGAATCTTTAACATCTGAAGAAACAAGGGAACTTTTTAGAGAAACAATAAGATGTATAAAAGATTATTATGAAACTCCAGGAGAATATTTCTTATAAAATGAAAGCATATATTATTGAAATGGCGGACTATATAGATGAATATTTACGTAATAATGATGCGATTATAATAAATAATAGGTTTTCTATTATTAAATCTATTAGTAATCTTGGCTTTCCAAAATTTAGTTTAATCGATAATGTTTTAACAAAATCTATAGTATTTAGCCATATAATGGAATATGCGGCGTATAAATTAGAATACTTTAATATTAGTGAGTATAACTACTATGATATGGTAATAAAAGAACTTGAATTATGGTATAATAATATTGTAATAGAAAGAGAATATTATGAGTAATAAAGTTGCTGATAGTATTATACAAACTCTTAAAAATGAAGGGCCATTTTATTTATCCGAACCGAGCAGCATGCTAGTGGATTATTATAAAAATATAGGTACAATATTTAAAATAATAGTAGTTTATTATGAACGTAAGCCCTATAATATTGTGGACTTATTAGAAGATAGACCAAATCCATTAGATGATGATAGTGTTTTAGATACTCTAGTAAAAAGCGCTAATAAGTGGTACGCCTCAAAAAATTTTAGGGATTTTGAAAAAATGTATTATGGATAATGAAATTTATAATAATTTATTAGAATATTATAATGAATCTGGGCCATTTTATATAAGTAAAACGCCAGAAATAAAAATTGACTGGTTTCAAACTTATGCATCTTTTCATAAAGAATTTATTTTTTCGGCTTTTTTAAGTACAGATGTAGTTGATATTAAAAAATTATTAGCAGATTCAGATGATAAAGAATCCAAGTTTCCTATTGATTCACCTTACTATACTATACTTACTAAGCTAGAGGAGTGGAATAGTAAGTATACTATCGCTGATAGATATTTTAGCTTTTAAAGGCGCTATTATGAATGATAAAATAACAATTGATAATTTTTCTATAAGAACTTATATTAAGTATTATTATAATAATATTGATACAAAAATTAAATTTGGTGGTCAAATATATAATATGTATTATAGTAATTATAGATTATATATTTCAGCATCAAATTCATATGGCAAAATAGTAGTAAAGGTTGATAGTATATTTCCTGATTATTATGGTAAGGCTGATTACTCAGACCAAGAAAATCGCTTGATTAGGTCACTAACAAGATGGTATATGTATAAAAAGATGGAATTGGAAAACGATATAATAGATAAGTATTTCGATTAGAATATGGAAAATGAATTAAAAATATTACAAGACATAGTATACTCAGAATATGCTAATAATAAAGACGTCTCTTTTAATGATGTTAAAATAAAAGAGTTAGGTGATGGATTTGGATTTAGTTATTTTATACCTATAAAAGACCCACTTAGTGGTATAGAACTAGAAACAGAAGAAATTTTATCTAATGTAGACTTTATATTAGAGCTCGTTATCGATAAAATGTATAATTCTTTTGATGAAACACCTTGTAGCCTTAATGCTAAAATTATAACAAATATGGTATATGATTCTATACATAGCTTATATAAAAATTATATAGCTGAAAAAAATTATTATATATAAATGAATACTTTTCAAATAATGATAAGGGCCATATATTCAGAGTACGCTAAATATCCATATAGTAAATTAAATAATACAGAAATAATATATGGTAACTTTGATAACCAGCTGCATTTTAGATATTACTATAAAGATTCCAATTATATAACGGTAGATTTCAAAAGAATTATTATTTATATATCAAAAATAGTAGATGACAATGATATAGATAACTCAGATTTAAGTTCAGATGAAAAAACAGTAGTAAATGATATATACGATATAGTAATAAACTTATATAATAAATATATTATGGAGAACTATCCAGATTGAGTACTGCACAGTTATTAAAAGACTTAGTATATAAAGAATATAAAAAGAATCGCAATATCAACAATTGTATAAGTATGAGCGCTAGTACATTAGTTAAGTGGCCACTCTTTAATTATAAAGATGAACATAATGATATATTTGCTGGATTTGAACCTGTATTAGAATATATAGCAGCAAGAATAGATAATAGTAAGATAGATGTACTAGAGCGTGATAAACTAGTAGCAGATAAAATGTATGATGATGTAATGCGTATGTATTATGACTATATAGAAGGAAATTATTATATATAGGATAATTATATGAAAAACTGTTATGAAAACTATATAGAAAGTATTGTAAATGAAATACAGGCTGAACTTAAACTTAATAAAAAAGATATCATATTTGATAATAAATATATTATAACGCTATTTAATAGTCATCCTGTTATTAAAAATAATGATTATAAAAAAACGCCTGCGTATCGCTTAGAGAACGTATTAAAACTTTTTCTAACAGATGACGATTATATTAAAGCTATCGATAAACTATATCAGCCTAATAGGACTAAAGACTTATTAAAGGCAACAATTAAATATATAAAGAGTAAATATGACATTGCTAATAAATACTTTGACTAACATAACTTACTTAGTTATATAAAAATATAATAGTGATAGGTGATATATTTGGCTTTAATAATTAAAAAATTATGGAAGACGATTTAGAAATATTACAAAATATAATACAGGATGAATATAACAATAATAAGGATATACAGTTTGGTGATATTCGTATAACTGAGCATAATAATATGCTTTATTTTTATTATTATGGCCCATCTATAGATAAAGAAACCGCAGAAATAGGATTATTTAAGATATATAGCGTATTAGAACTAATAGTAGGAAAGATGCATGGTAACCATATAGCCTATAATGCCAGCTATTTAGATTTAGCAAATAATATATATGAACCCATATATAAGCTATATAAAGAATATATAAAAGAAATCAATTATTATGTATAAGTAATATAGAATAATATAAGCATAGAGAGTATATAGCAAGCAAATAATACCTATATTATAATATATAGGATCGCGTTTTTGGGAACTTTTTGTGCACGGACCTTACTCAAAAATTGAGACTGCGTTTTCCGGGGTCGAGTCGTTTCTGTATAAAAAAGTGGCCTCGGCGAACCGAGCTCAAAAATGTTTGAACTAGGACTCGGTTTTTCTGGAGTTTTGTAGTCGGTCATTCGAGTCCTAGAGAATCGGTCCAGGAGTATCGAGTCCTAGATATTCGAGTCTGGTAATTCGAATACGAGACTTGAGACCTAGGATATTCGAGTCCAATAGTTATCTAGTAGAAGTATTGACTTCGATACTTATCTACTAGACTAACTGAGTCTTAGGTATTAGGACTTGGATGATTCTCTGTCGAACATATCGTTTACGTCTTCTTCAGACATGATACCGCATACGAGAGCGGCTTTGATACGTTCCTGATCTCCGATGTTTATTGCGGTTATGAGTTCTTCGAGACGTTCGAACATCTTCTGTTTCGCGTCGTTGTAGGTAGGCCTGTAGTCATAGTTTGAACCGTAGAGTGGTCTCATATATTGTCTCCTTATAATAATAATATGTAGAATTGAGTTCTGATATATAACTTTAGATTCTTATTAGTCTAAAGTTATAATATTTGTTAGACAATAATTCCAAGTATGATAGCAGCAGCTGCATCAACAACGATTAAGACACAAGCAACGATAATTGTAGTCATAGTAATACCGTCCTTATAAATAAGTTTGATAAACATCTCTGATATTTATAATATGTAGAACTGTATACGAATATATAAAACTTTCTAATCTTACTTAACTAGAAAGTTTTATTTTAATATGTAGAATTATTTTATACTGATTCAGAAATCTTTGATCTACGTTCTAAAACCGCTGACAGGATTTCTGTTTTGAAGTCTTTGTACATATTGCGAACACGGAATGTCCATTTGATTTTTTGAATGATAGAATCGTCTTTGATTGAACGGAATTTTTCAGACATATGATTCTTTACGTAGCCGAAGAAATCATTGTATTCTTTTTCAGTTGGATTACTGAACAAAAAGCCTGAACCGTATACGTATGTAATTTCGTTTCGTAAGTCCGGCGAAAAGATAAATCCTATGTCAGAATTTTTCCAGTTATAAAGGATATAGTCTTGAAGTACTGGGTCGTTATCAATAATATAAATTCCGCCGTGAAGATGTTTAAGTTGAATCATATAATCACCGTCCATTGTTTATTCTTATATTTATAATATGTAGAACTGAAATCAGAAGTATAATATTTCTTAATAAATAAATACTTGACTTGACTAGAAGTAAAAGAAATATAAATAAAAAAGACCGGTATAAACCGGTCTTCTTAGTTTACTGAATGTTTGACTTCAGGAATGTTCGGTATGATTTGAAGAATACTTCTTTCGAGATTCCGAGTTTGTTGTAGTCACAGTCATTTGAACGAACTTCTGGAACCGGAGTTGGTTGATGACCGGGACCGAACTGTTTCTTGACGAGATTCTGAGTTTTTCTGTCAAGATATTTCAAATCAAACCCAATCAGTCTGTCTGAACTTTCGTGAACGACTGCGACACGTCTCGGTTTCTTCTCACCTTTGGCATTGATATAAGTAAAAGACATAATCATAATAAAACCTCCATAATGATTTTGTTTGTTCTTATATCAATAATATGTAGAGTAATAAGAAAAAATATAAAACTTCTAGAAAAATTATTTCTAACTTGACTAGAAGTTTTATATATAGAAGATTTATTTACAGAGAACTTTACCTGACAAGTCTTCAACGTAATGAAGAACACCACCGAACATATCTGAATTGAGAGCGATTTTACAGATAATACACTCAACCTGGTCTTTGTTTATTTTGTATTTAACTTCGAACAGATTATTGTTTCCGGTATTATGATGGTGAGTAACGTTGTCTGTAATAACGAAGTTTGTTTTCTGTTCGTCCATCATTTTG
>JAZAUS010000045.1:0-5595 GCA_036342255.1 Bacilli bacterium | reverse complement strand
TTAATTCATTTTTTTCTAATTGTAATTTTTCTTTTTCTGATACTATCCTACCATTACTATTTTTAATTAAATAGTTATTACCCTTTTTAATAAATTCCATTTCTATCCCTCCTATAAATCTTGTTAAAGAATAATCATTTCTTTCGTTTAAGTTTTTAAAGTTTATCTTTTTCATTTAACTATACCAAAATTTATCCTGAGCCTTTTTATAAGTTTGAGCTATATCATAATATCCTATATCTTTTAGCATTGTATATAATAGTTTATCCATGCTTAAATGAAAAGTCTCATTATCTTCTACCCAATAATTACCATTATGATCTGTTAATACTGTATATTTTTTTATTATCCTTTTCATCTTTTTGAAATACTTTTCATTTATCTTTTCATCAAACATCTTTTTTCTCCTCATCATACATTATCTTTTCTAAGTTAGAGTTGTCTACTATGTTTATGTTTATATTAGGTGTTTCAGTTTCAGTTTGTATCTCTTCATTAGCTTCCATTAATGTTTTATAGTTAGTAGCATTACCTTGAACAGCTCCCAACCATAATCCTAATGTAGCTAATTGACTAGGATTAAGTTTTGATATGTTTATACCTGAATCTTTAAATCTTTCTTTTATATCACCTTTTTTAATTTTAATATCACTATCTTCTAATAACCATTTTATAGCTTTTTTGAAGGTGGCTTTTTCTTTTTTTGCTTCTGTTGAAGCAATTTGCCCCTTTCTTGCTATTTCTTTTCTCTCTCGTTCTGGTCTCGTTGCAAGGTCAATTAAGTTTTGTTCGTTTGCCACCTTATCACTTCCTTTATAATAATGCTTTTAACATCTCCATTTTTAGAGTATTTTTTTAATATATTTAATTCTTGTTCTAATTCTTTTATTTTTTTTTGTAATTGTTTGTTTTTAAAATAAGTATCATAATAAAGTTGTTCATAATCTCTCATTTTTTAATTTACTTCCTTTAACAATTAATTTAGCAATAAGTGTTCCTGTTTTTGTTATATCTTTATCTTTGCTAAATAGTTTAAACTTATTCATCATCATTTCTTCTCCATTGGATACCATAATTAAATTATTTAAATCAAAATTTTTTTTATTTCCATCAGCAAATATTATTTTATATCCTTTTGGTATATCTCCTTTATTTTTTTTATATAAATATCTATGTTTTAATTCCCACTCATTAGGATCTTTTGTTTTAATTACTACATATCCATCATTATTAATTTTTTCAGAACCAACTTTTTTGTAATTTGTAGGAATATTTCCTTTTTTATAACTAGTTTTAGAACATTTTATCTGACTTTTTTTTGGTAAATACTCGTCCCACTTCATACCTTTATTAAATGGTGTATTGCCTTTTTTAAACCTTCCAGGATTTATTCCACTTTTAATTTTTAATTTTGTTTTTCTGTTTTCTATAGCACTTACACTTAAATTATAATTAAATTTTTTATTAAACATATTTGTTAGTTCTTTTATAGATATTCCTTTAACATTATTTTTTAAAAAATCATCTTCCTCTTCTGAATATTTATGTCTCATTATGCTTTATCCTTTAATTTTAATATTTCACTTTCATTTTTAATTCCTAATTCATCAGCATACTTTTTTATATCTAAAACTAACTTAGCATTATTTACTATTGCTGTACTTATATCTGTAATAGCTTTAGCTCTTTTTAACTCTTTTTCTAATATTTCTTCTTTTAATAACTCTTCATCATCATTTAATCTTTCTAATTGTTCAAACAAATAATTATTTAAGTCATTTAGATTATTTTTCATTTTAGTTCCCTTTCTTTTGTATCATTATTTACCTTTCTTTTTCTTAGCGTACTTAGGTAACTTTCTATCTCCTGTTGCTTTATCCCATTCTGCTACATTCTTTTTACCACCTAATGCTTTAATTCCTTCTTTAGAATGTCCCCATGCTCTTTGTTTCTCTGACTTCCATGGCATTATCCATCATCTCCTTTAATTTTTTTAGTTCCCTATTTGCTAGTCTACTTTTATTCCTAAAATAAACCATTTCTTTATATGTTCTTTTTTGTTCAGCTTTTAATTCTCTTACTTCTTTATTTAATACTTTTAATCTTTCAGTTTGTATTTTAATTAATTCATCTCTCGTTTCAGGAGTCTTTTTTACATATTTATATTCATCTATCATTATCTAACACCTCCACATAATCCATTGCTTCCATATAACTAGCTCTTTGTCTTGATAATACTATTTTTTTATTTGATAAATAGTGTATATCAGTCTCTAAATCCCATATCCTTTTTTTAGTTCTTACTTTAACCAATTCTTTTGGATCATAATCTGATTCTTTAGTTAAGTATTTATCCCAATTTGATTTAGGTGCTTTATACTTAAATGTAGGTAAACCTTTTTTAATCATCTCTATATCTACATTTTTCATATCTAAATCACATATAATAGCATTTTCTCCATGCTTACATCCTATTTCTTTAAATGCTGGTAAATCTGTTACTATTACTGGTGTACCTAAGATTAAACTTTCACATACTGATAAACCAAAACTTTCACATGAACTTAATTGCACCAAATATGTCGACTTTTTTATTTCTTTGGTTAAATCTAGTTGTTGTTCTTTAGTTGTAATGTTCTTGCTTTTGAAATCATAGTTTATCTTGTTTGTGTATATAGTCCAATCATAGTCTACTCCAGCTTTATCTAACAATTCAGCTAACTTGTTTATTCTATCTCCACCTTTTTCTTTTGATAGTCTAGTTGCTGAAATAAGATGTATTTTATCAGTTAGTTTCTTTACTCTAGGATTAGATATAGATACAGGATTATATATTAACTCACAATTATTGCCTGTTTTCTCTAGAAAACTTTTACAAGCTGTTTTTGATACTCCTATGTATTTAAAACCTTCATTTGTCATTGGTATAAAGCCTACATTCATAGCATCATAATGAATTATGTGATAATATTCTTTGGCTTCTACTTCTATATCATAAGAATAACTACAGAAAAATCTATCACATTTAATTGGTTTAGTGTATTTATGTACTTCTACATTTTTAGCTAGTCTTTCTATTTGCTTACCATCAGCTTCTCTGTAATATACTACAAAGTCTTTATATAACTTTGATAAATAATATAAAAATGATTCTACTCCACCAATTTTACTTATTTTCTTCATATAGAATACATTTTTCATTGTGAGCTACCTCCATTAATTAAACTTAAGATTTCTCCTCTTTGAATAATATCTTCATAAGCTTTTATTCTTTCTTGTTTTCTCTCTTCACAATAGCTATGATTACATTTCAAATCAATTAAGTCTGCCATGTTTCTATATACACTAGAATATCTTTTACTATCTTTTGTATATTTAGCTGTATCACTTGAAATAGCTTCTTGATTATCTCTATTCCATACCATTATAGGTACAGGACAATTTTCAAAGGTTTTACATACATCTAATTGAGCTATATGTTGTACTACATCCTCTAATAATGTGTCTTCAGGAAATGGTATAAATAACTCTTTTTTAACACATTTAGTCCATGGAGCTACAAATACACTTTTAGCAAAACTTTCTAAACTATTTTCTTTTATTCTTACTGTTGCTGAAGTATTATTTATATATGCTTTATATGGTAATCTAATAATATCTGTATGTGTTTGTTTTATAATGTCTGCTATTCTTTTTAAACAATCTTTATTGCAAAACCAATCATCACAATCTGCAAATAATATATATTCTCCTCTAGCTTCTGATACTCCTACATTTCTAGTTCCACCATTGTATCTTTTTTCTTTTAATTGAATTATTTTACATGGTCTTTTATTACCAATTATATTTTTAGCTATCTCTATTGAATTATCTATAGACATATCATCAACTATTATTATTTCATAATCTTTATATGTTTGATTTAATATGCTTTCTAATAGTTTAGCTATCCATTTTTCACTATTATAGTTAGGTATTATTATGCTAAACATAAAACCTCCTTTTAGGCACTAGCTAACCCTCCAATGACCTTATATATGCCTATCGCCATTCCCATTTACAACCCTTGTTTTTAATCTAAATATTTTTTAACTTTATCATTTATACTATCAGCAAAATTTAAAGCTTCATCTTTTTTAATAAAACTTTTAAATGCTCCATAGTTATTAGATACTTGCCATATTTGTACTACTTTCTCTTCTACTTCAGTTATAGTGTACATATCTTCTTTTTTGCCTGTTACTTCAATTTTAGGAATAGGTTTCTTTACTTCCTTAGTTTTATAATCTAATTTATTTATTGATTCATTAAATAATGCTTTTTCATAATCACTAGCTCCATTTTCTCCTGCTTTTTCAGTAGATAGTTCTATGTAATCTACTCTAGTTAATAATTGTACTGTGTTAAGTAAAAACATATTCCCTTTATCATCTTCATACTTTGAAAAATTTTTATTTTCTATTTTTATATTGTTCATAAACTTTTCTAAATCTAATTCATATTTGATTTTATTCTTCATTATTTGATGCTCCCTTCACATTTTTTATAGTTACATAAAACCCACCACCATAATAACCATTGCCATATCCTTCATCACCTTCTAATTCATTAATTGTATTATCTTCATAATAAACAAACATTGTAAATTCATCTTCTTCCCAACCTTTTTTATATTTTGTTTCAATATTTGTAATTACATTGTTATTATCTTGTAATTTTTTTAAATCATCAAAATTAGACCAACCATTTCCACAACCACCACAGCCTTCGTTCATACCAATTTCAATAATCGTATCATCTTTACATGTTAATATATAACCATCTTGAGCCCAACCGTGATCATCTTTAACTTTGCCTTCTTCAACTTTAACAATTGATTTCCCTATCAAAAAATTAAATTCATCTCCATCTTTATGTTTGCTTTTCATCTAACTTAATCCTCCTACATTTTTCATACTACTTTTTAATTCTTTTGTTATTTCTTCATTTGATTTATATATATCAGGTATAGCATTAGCTCTTTTTAATTCTCTCCAATACTTTCTTTCCTCTTTATCTTTAATCTTGTTTATGTTTATTGTTCTAGATTTAATGATCGTATGTAATGGTTCTGATTCAGGTATACTTCTTAATTTGATATTAAAGTATTCTATTCCTAACTTCATAAACTCATCAAAACTTATCTCTTTATATCTAGATGTATAAAAATCATATAACTGATATAAGTCCTCATCATAGGCATAACATATTATTGTTGCTGATGTACCTTTACTTTTTAGTTGTTTTGACTTGACTGGGTATTTTCCCCGATAAGATTGCTATTAAATCAGTAGAAAATTGATCAGTTTCTTCTTCACCTTCTAATCCTATATCATTCATTAAATCTAAATAACCCATACCAAATTGTTTTTTACATATATCATCCATAAAATTTATTGTTTCTAAATTTATATATAATTGCTCTAATTCATTTTTGTTAGAGTTATCTATATATGTCTTACCATCTTTTTTTTCTTCTTTACTAAACTCTTTTATGCTTCTGCCTTGCTCTACTAATCTAAATAGCATTTTCTCTTTAGCTTTAACATATACTGA
>JAZAUS010000044.1:0-5830 GCA_036342255.1 Bacilli bacterium | reverse complement strand
TCCTAATAAACAAATACCTTATAAACGAAATATAGATAGAACTGGGGAGTCTATAATTGCTCGTAATGGTCTAAAAATGACTATAATTGCATATAGGGGTTCTACAGACATTGATGTTCAATTTGAAACTGGAGAAATAGTCAAAAATAAATATTATAAAGAGTTTAAAGTAGGTAATATAGGTTGTTCTGAACATGGATTATATCAAGATTATGCATTAAAATATGTTGGTCAGTCAGTTATTGCTTCAAATGGACAAAAAATGACTCTTATTGCATATAATGGAAATCATGATGTAAATGTTCAGTTTGAAGACGGCACTATTGTTAAACATAGAACATATAATGCTTTTACTAAGGGAATAATTCAAAATCCTAACTATACAACATTTCAAAAAATAAATGAAACCCATATTGGTGAAACAACTGTCGCCTCTAATGGCTTAAAAATGGAAATTATTAAATATAGAAATTATAATGATATTGATGTTAAATTTGAAGATGGTGTTGTTGTTAAACATAAAAAGATGTTACATTTTAAGGACGGTCATATAAAACATCCAAATATAAATATACATATAAAATCTTTTCATATTGGAGAAAAGAATATTAATAAAGACGGTATTTCTATGGAAATAATTGACTATACAAAATATAATGATATTGATATTCAATTTGAAACTGGTTATATTACTAAACATAAGGAATACAGTAGATTTAAGAAACATTCAATAGGTCACCCTATTCCATATCAAATGGATAATATACTAATAGAAAAAAAGGCATATATTTATAATAATATAGGTAATTTCTATTGCAAATGTGTTAATTGTGGATATACTGATGTAATGTCTATTAAGGAAATGAAAGCACATCAATGTGGTATTGGAGAATAGTATGAAAACTGTTTTTACAAAAAGACTTGGTGAAACAAACATATCCACCAATAATGAACTTATGACCATAATAAATTATAGAAATGTTAGGGATATTGATGTAAAATTTGAGGATAATACCATAGTTACACATAAAACCTATAATGCCTTTAAAAATGGTCATATATTAAATCCAAATTATTATAAAAAACAATATATACATACTTTTAATATGGCTAATTGTGGTGTTAAAATGTCAGTTATTGATTATTGTACTTCAGACGATATTAATATAGAGTTTGAAACTGGATATAAAAAAGAACATACCACAATGACTTTATTCAATTTAGGTAAAATATCACATCCATTTCCATATATAATTAAAAATATTACAATAGAAAAACTAGCATATGTTTATAATGATATAGGAAACTTTTATTGTAAATGTAATAAATGTGGTTATAAAGATGTTTTAACAATAGAAGAAGCTAAAAAACATAAATGTTGTATAAAAGGATGGGGTAATCTTAATGGTTAATTTTAAAAGGAGTGATATATGAACGCAACTGGTAGAGTATATGTTGTATGTAAAGTTACTATTTATTATGGAGAAAATACAACGAACATAGATGAATCAATATTAGCAGTTTGTCAAACCAGAAAAATTGCCTATGAATATATTAAACAAAATGAAAATTATTTTAAAAAAGAAGAAGATGAATTAAATAAACAATATATGGAATCAAAAACTTCTAAAATAAAAAAAGTAAGTATTCAACTTATACCTCATGGCACAATATATTATACTAATCTTGAAGCTGATTAATACAAAAATATAACTGTCTTGAAAGGGAATAATAATGTCAGAAACAAATAGACTTGAAGAACAAATTAAGGCTAATAATGGTCTTATGATGACAATAATTGCATATAGAAATTCTCACGATATAGACATTCAATTTGAAGATGGTACAGTTGTTACACATAAAAAATACTATAATTTTAGTAAAGGTTTAATAAAAAATCCAAATAAAATTGTGCAAAGTAGATTTCCTATGGCTACTAGACTTGGAGAAACCTTAAAAATGAATTGTGGTTTATGTGCAACAATTATTGTATATCGAAATACTCACGATATTGATGTTCAATTTGAAAATGGAGAAATAGCTACTCATAAAAGTTATGATAAGTTTATAAAAAAATGTATTTCTCCTGATGAAAGAAATGGACATTATTATATAACAAAAAACTATTGTATGGGTAAAACTAGAAAAATGAATAATGGACTATATGCTACTATAATTGATTATAGAAGTCATACTGATATAGATATACAATTTGAAACAGGATATATTGCTAAAAATAAAAAGAATTATAATTTTAAAATAGGTAGAATAGGACATCCATTTCCTTATCAAGTAGAAACAATAATAACACATAATCTTGCTTATATTTATAATGATGTGGCTAATTTTTATTGTACTTGTACAAAATGTGGTTATAAGGATATATTAACAATAGATGAAATAAAAAATCATAAATGTATTGAAAGAAATAACAATGGATAAAATAAATAGAGTTGGAGAACAGAATAGAGCTAATAACGGTCAAATGATGACTATTATTGTGTATAGAAATTATAATGATATTGATATTATGTTTGATGATAATACTATTGTAAAACATATATATTATAATAATTTCAAGAATGGATATGTAAAAAATCCAAATAATATTGTACTAGCACCACAACAAAAAATAAAATCTAAAATAGATGAAACTAATGTTGCTAATAATGGACTTCTAATGACTATTATTACATATAGAAATTGTGAGGATATTGACGTTCAATTTGAAGATGGTGTAATTGTTAGACATAAATCTTATAGTAATTTTATAAAAGGTAAAATAAAACATCCTAATATAAATACTATTATTAGTAAAAATAAAAATAGTCATATTGGTGAATCAATAAAAGCATCTAATGGTCAGATAATGACTATTATTGATTGGATAAGATGTAATAATATTACAGTAAAATTTGAAGATGGAACTATTGTTAATAATGTTCAATATAATAGTTTTATGCAAGGTAAGGTTAAAAATCCAAATAAACTTTTTGTATATGATACAGTTATAAATAGACTTGGTGAAACTATAACAAATAATAGTGGACAAAAAATGTGTATTATTAAGTATAATAATACAATGGATATTGATGTAAAGTTTGAAGATGGAACTATTGTTACTAATAAAACTTATAGAAGTTTTATACTAGGTGAAATTAAAAATCCAAATAAATATGTAAATGTAAATAAACAAAAAGCATATAATAAATGGATAAATTATACAAAATATAATAATAATGGAATAAAGATGACAATAATTGACTATAAATCTGATAAAATGGCTACAATACAGTTTGAAACTGGATATATAGTCAATACAGCTATGCCATCATTTAGACATAATTCACTTAAACATCCATTTCCATATATATTAAATGATGTTAGTATAGATAAACCTGCTTATATTTATAACAATATAGGAAATTTTTATTGTCATTGTCTTATATGTGGACATATAGATATTATGACTATTGAAGAAATTAAACAACATAAATGTAAGGAAACTTCTTATGTGGAATAATTTAGTTTTAGAAGAACAAAAAAAGAATAGATTAAATTCAACCAATATTGCTAATAATGGTATGAAGATGACTATTATTGAGTATCGTAATGGTAATGATATTGATATACAATTTGAAGATGGAGTTATTGTATATCATAAACAATATGGTTCTTTTAAAGAAGGAAATATTGGACATCCAACTATAAAATCTAATAATGTAATAAAAACTAATAAAAAAATTAGAGTAGGACAAACAAATATAGCTAGTAATGGACAACAAATAACTATTATTAAATATAATAATGGAAAAGATATAGATGTTCAATTTGAAGATGGATATGTAGCACAACATAGACGTTATTCAGAGTTTTTATCTGGACATATATGTAATCCTAATATTAAAGTTGATTCAAGAATTTGTCAAAATGCTACAAAATATATAGGGATGACAAATACTAACTATCAAGGATTGAAAATGACAATAATTGATTATCGAGGTACTAATGATATAGATATTCGATTTGAACACGGAGAAATAAAAAATACTACATTGTTTCGTTTTAATAGAGGTGAAGTTAAATCAGATAAATATTTAATTGGAGAAGAACAAATAAATATACAAGGGTTAAAAATGACCTTAATATCATATAAAAATGTAAATGATATTACTGTTCAATTTGAAGATGGCATAGTTATTGAACATAAACAATATAATAGTTTTAAGAAAGGTTCTATAAAATATCCTATTAATCTTAAATTAGGAGAAACCATTGTTGTCAATAATATGAAAATGACTATTATTAAATGTAAAACTTATAATGATATAAATATTCAATTAGAAGATGGTACTATTATTAAACATATATCATATAAGTCTTTTAAGAGTGGAGATATAAAATATCCTAAACACAAACAAATGCAATCACATCGCTTAAATGAAACTAATAGAGCAAATAATGGACAACTAATGACTATTATTGCCTATCGAAATAGTATGGATATAGATGTGAGATTTGAAGATAATACAATTGTTGAACATAAGTCATATAATTGTTTTAAGAATGGACAAATTAAAAATCCTAATTATTATACAAATAAACACTTGAATGAAACTATTACTAATGTTAATGGGGAAAAAGTAACTATTATTGCTTATAGAGATTATAATGATATAGATGTGAGATTTGAGGATGGAACAATTGTTACACATAAATATTATAATGAATTTAAGAAAGGGAAAATAATAAAGCCTACATCTAAGTATTCAATAACTATAGCTAATAATAGAGATAATGCACTAAATAATATTAAATTATCTAAATATGGAATAAAAATGTGGGTTTGTGAATATAGAAATTGTAACGATGTTGACATTGAATTTGAAACTGGGTATATTAATACTCATAAATATTATAAAAGATTTAATGCCGATAAGATAGGACATCCATTTCCATATATGGTAAATAATATTAATATAGAAAAACCAGCTTATGTGTTTAATGGTGTTGGTAATTTCTATTGCAACTGTACCAAATGTGGTTATTATGATATAATGACAATAAATGAAGTAAAAAAACATAAATGTATTAAAAAGGAGGACAATTAAATGACAACTATTATTATGATTATAGCATTAATTGGATTACTATTAAGCAATATTATGTTATATATCTACTTAAAAAGTATTTCAGATTTAATAAAAGATATTAATTTACCATTTTTACCTAAAATAATATACCACGCTATTTATATAGATGATAAAAATAAAGAGGTATATGAGCGTATTATCACACCAAATGAACTTGGTAATGATTATTATTTTCTAACAATTATTCCTAGAGTTGGAGAAGAAATATATTATCAATATAATCATGGATATGTTACTAAAGTAACTTATCATTCACATCCAGATTTTGGAAATACTATTGATATTTATTTTGAACTATCTGAAGATTTTAATGAAGAATTTGCAAAAAGTGGTGAATATTATAAAATTAATGTTGATAAGGATGTTAATATATTTAATAAAGATATATATAGAACCGAAAGAAAATATAAAACTAACTCAGAATTAGAAAAGGATATAGAAAATCAATGATAAAAACAGTTGAAGAATTAAAAAAGTTATTTGAGGGAAAATAAGAAAGGATAATTAAATGAATTGGGAATTAGAAAAACTGGCATTAAATCATTTTAAGAATAGTGTTATTTTAAGTTCGACTAAATATAGTGTCACTTTACAGAGTAAAATAGAGAAAAAGGAAGATAAAAATAAGGTTTTTGTTGTTATGAAATCTTATTTTATGAATATTTAATTATGGATAG
>JAZAUS010000043.1:0-5936 GCA_036342255.1 Bacilli bacterium | reverse complement strand
TTATCAACAAGAAATATAATTTTATTTGTTGCCTATACAATAATCATATTGATACTATCTATTATAGTATTTAAAAGGAAAATGATTGGTGATAATAAGTAATCGTAAGATTAAGATATTCCGTTCACAATATGGATATAATGTGAAATGAAGAGAACAAAATCTCTTTTTTCATGGTATACTATTTAGTAGGAGATGATAAAATGGCTTTCGATTATAAAAAAGAATATAAAGAATTTTATATGCCTAAGAATAAACCTAGTATAGTTGAAATACCTAAAATGAATTATATTGCAGTAAGAGGAAATGGTAATCCAAATGAAGAAAATGGAGATTATCAAAATACTATTGGATTATTATATGGCATTGCTTATACAATAAAAATGAGTTATAAAGGAACACATAAAATAGATGGCTTTTTTGAATATGTTGTTCCACCACTTGAGGGATTCTGGTGGCAAGACGGATTAAAAGGAACAATAGATTATAATAATAAAGGTGCTATGCATTTTATTTCAATTATTAGATTACCAGATTTTGTTACTAAAGAAGATTTTGATTGGGCTGTTGAAGAAGCAACTAAAAAGAAAAAACAAGATTTTTCAAGAGTTGAATTTTTAACTTATGATGAGGGGTTATGTGTTCAATGTATGCATAATGGAAGTTATGATGATGAACCTGCTACAGTTGAATTAATGCATAATTATATGAAAGAAAATGGATATGAATTAGATATAACTGATAAAAGATATCATCATGAAATATATTTAAGTGATCCACGAAAATGTGATGTAAGTAAATTAAGGACTGTAATAAGACATCCAATTAAAAAGAAATAAAAAGTTTTCGCAATAGGTTGCTAGTGTGAATACCTTAACGATTAAAAATAAATTGGGAACTTTTGAGATTGCGATGAGAGAAGTTGGAAAAATCTAACTTCTTTTTTTAAATAAGATTGCGATGAGTGAAGTTAGAAAAATTTAACTTCTTTTTTTAAATAATATTACAAACAAAAAGATTTAGAAAATTTGTGGTATAATTGATATAGGTTGGTGATACTATGAAAAAAGGCTTTAATTATTATGAATTATCAAATATGTCTAAAGAAGAAATTTTTTCAACTTTTAAAACAAATGAAAATGGTTTAACTAGTGAAGAAGTTAAAAATAGATTAGATTTATATGGAGAAAATATCCCAACAGATAACAAGAAAAAAAGAGCTTTATATTTCATTATAGATAGTTTAAAAGATAAATTTATAATAATATTAATAATTCTTGCTATTATCAATTATTTTACTGGAGACAGGATAGGTTCATTAATTATTTTAGTTATTGCAATAATCAGTGCTTTAATTAGTTTCTTTCAAAATTATTCTACGTATAGATTTAATTTAAAACTAAAAGAAAAGATTAGTATATTCACAGATGTTATTCGCAATAATAAACAAAAAGAAGTTAAACAAGAAAAAGTAGTACTAGGTGATATTATAACTTTAAGTGCTGGTTCAGTAGTCCCAGCGGATTTATATTTATTTCAAAGTAAAGACTTATTCATTAATCAAGCTTCCTTTACTGGTGAAAGTATAGCTGTTGAAAAGATAGCTAACAAGAAAGCTAAAATAAATGATGAAGAAACAAGTATTAAGAATATTTGTTTAATGGGAACTAATGTTATTAGTGGAAATGGTCAAGGCATTGTTATTAAAACTGGGCTAGATACATTTATGGGAAGAGTTAATAAAAAATTATCTACTGTTAGAGAAGAAACAACATTTGAACAAGGAATAAATCATATCAGTTCAATGTTAATTAGATATATGGTTGTTATCTCAGTATTTGTGTTTATAATATATGGATTCATTAGAGGTAATTATCAAGAAGCTTTATTATTCTCTTTATCGGTCGCTGTCGGAATTACTCCGAGTATGTTACCAATGATAGTTAATGTTAATCTAACAAGAGGAAGCAAATTACTAGCTAAGAAAAAAACATTAGTTAAGAATATTAAGTCAATTCAAAACTTAGGCTCTATGAATATACTATGTACGGATAAAACAGGAACATTAACAAAAAATAGTATTATTCTTCAAAAGTATATTAATTTAAAGGGAGAAGATGATGACTATGTACTTAAATGTGCTTATGTTAATAGTAAGTTGAGTACTGGGTTTAAAAATTTAGTAGATAAAGCAATAAACACTTATGGAAAAGAACATCATATTGATATATCTAATTATAGTAAAGTAGATGAAATTCCCTTTGATTATACAAGAAAGAGATCTTCTATTGTTGTTCAAAATGAAAAAGAATATTCAGTAATTGCTAAAGGTGCTTTAGAAGAAATATTAGAAGTCTGTGATATGGCTTTAATAGATAAAAAAGAAGTCCCTATTTCTGAAAAAATATCTAAGCAAACTGAAGAAAAAGCAATTGAATTAGCTAAAAAAGGAATGCAAGTAATTGCTTTAGCTGTAAAACATGAATATGAAGGTATAGAAAACTTTAATAAAGAAGATGAAAAAGATTTTACTTTAATTGGTCTAATAGCTTTCTTAGATCCTCCTAAATTAGATGCTGCTAAGACAATTAAAAAATTAAAAGACATAGGAGTTACTACTAAAATACTTACAGGTGATAATAAATATGCTACTGAAGCAATCTGCTCAGCAGTAGGAATTGATAGTAAAATAATGCTCGGTATTGAAATAGAAAAAATGGATGATGATAAGTTATCAGAAACATTGGATACAGTAGATGTTTTTGCTAGAATGAATCCATTGCAAAAAGAGAGAATAGTTTCTCTACTTAGAAAAAAAGGTTATTGTGTTGGATATATGGGAGATGGTGTTAATGATGCACCTGCTCTTCATTCTGCAGATGTTGCAATAAGTGTAGATGAAGCAACAGATATTGCTAAAGAATCAAGTGATATTATTCTTTTAGAACAGAATCTAGAAGTTGTATATGATGGAGTTATTGAAGGTAGAAAAGTCTATGGAAACATTATTAAGTATATGAAATTAGCCCTAAGCCAAGACTTTGGAGATGTATTCAGTATTATGCTTTCTAGTATTTGTCTTCCTTTTTTACCTCTTCTACCAATTCAAATGCTTATCCAAGATTTTATTGTTGAAATATCCCAAATTGGAATTCCTTATGATAATGTTGATGAAGAATTCTTACAATCGCCAAAAAAATGGGATACTAAAGACTTAAGTAAATTCATGAGAATATTTGGTATTATAAGTTCAATCACTGATATATGCGCATTCTTGATATTCTGGTATATATTTAAATATAATAACATAGAAAAACAAGCATTCTTCCAAACAGCTTGGTTTGTTGAATGTATAATATCAGAAACATTAATTATATATTATTTAAGAACAAATAAATTAAATTACTTTAAAACTAATCCAAGTAAGATATTAGTAGTTCTTTCAATAATTACAATTATATGTACAATATCTATTCCAATTATACTAAGTGGTCTTGAAGGATTCCAATTTGTAAAATTACCACTTAATTATTACTTATATGTAATCTTACTGGTAATATTATATGCATTAATAGTCCAAATGGTAAAGCGAATCTATATCAAGAAAAACAATTCATGGTTATAATAAGTAAAAAAAACACTAACAAAATCAAGTTAGTGTTTTAAATCTCTAAATGGCACGTATATCATAAGGGTTTAAAACTATTTGTATTACTTTTCCAACAGTATTATATTACCTATAATTAAGTTATTAGAACAGTTCGTAATATTTTGAGATTGCGATGAGAAGAAGATGGAGAAATCCAATTTCTTTTTTTAATAATATTCCGTTAAGATTAGAATGAAGATTTTGGGCTTTTTCATTTCTTTGAATTTTAAGATATTAGGATTTAAATATTTCTAAATCTATATCCAAAAGAATAAAAATTAGCACTTTGTATTGACAACTGCTAATTTTTGAGTATAATTATAATTGTAGTGAGAAAAAGATACTCACTATGGTATTAAAATTATATATTTGATATGTGCTTACCTCAAATGGCTCAACACATTTAGGAAAGGAAGTTGATAGATATGATGTTAGTACCAAGAAGAAATTTTGATTTGTTTGATGATATCTTTGATGATTCATTCTTTATGCCAAAAAATGACAACAAGATGATGAGAACAGATATTGAGGAAAAGGATAATAACTATGAACTTGCCATTGATTTACCAGGAATGAAGAAAGACAATGTTAAAATAAGTTTAGAAGATGGGTATTTAACAATTCATGCTAAACAAGAAAGTAAAAATGATGAAAAGGATAAACATGGTAAGTATATTAGACGCGAAAGATATTATGGTGAAGCATCCCGTAGTTTCTATGTTGGAGATGAAGTTACAGAAGAAGATATCAAAGCTAAATTTGAAGATGGAACATTAAAGATTGAAGTTCCTAAAAAAGAAAACAAACAAATCAAAAATAAAAAGTATATCGAAATCAAATAATGAGTTGCAAAAGGATTGGTTTAATCCTTTTGCTTTTTATAATTATGATAGGTAAAATTCTCTAAAAAAAAGAAATATATCTAAAGATTAAGATATTAAGAGAATGCAAAAATTCTCTTTTTTCATGGTATAATATTAGTGATGGAGGGATTATATGGAAGAAGAAATAAGATTGGCTGTTTATGAAGAATATAGTAATATTTTGGGAATAATTGCCTATAAAGATAATGAGAAAGTATATGAAGAATACTTTAATAATGCAAATAAAGAAGAATCAGTTCATGCCTTTTCAATGTGTAAAAGTTTAGTATCTATTCTTATTGGAATAGCAATAGATAAAGGATATATAGAAAGTGTCCATAAAAAAGTATTAGACTACTTTTCAGACTATAAACTTAAAAGAAATCAAGAACAATTAAAAGATGTAACAATAGAAGATTTTTTAACTATGAGAGTACCATATAAATTTAAGTATGAACCATATACAAAAGTATGGGGTAAATGCAAGGATTGGGGAGAACCAATTTTAGAATATGTTGGTGGTAAAGAAAAAATTGGTGAACACTTCCATTATTCAACTGTAGGTATTCAAATACTTTCGAATATACTTGCAAAAGCAACTGGTAAAAATATGAAAGAGTTTGCTAATGAATTTTTATTTAAACCATTAGAAATAAAAGACGTTCCTGATGCACCAATACACGATAAAGAATCCCAAGCAGAATTTTATAAGACAAGAAATATAAGAGGGTGGGCAAAAGATCCAAGTGGAAATTATACAACTGGTTGGGGTTTGTCTATAACAACAGAAGAATGGGCTAAAATAGGTCTATTAGTATTAAATAAAGGTGTATATAATAATCAAAGAATAGTGTCTGAAGAATATATTAATGAAATGCTTGTTGAAAGAGAAAAAAATTATGGATATTTATGGTGGATTTATCCTAAAAACCAAACAATGAAAATAATAAGAAAAGAATATAATACTGGTAAATATGATTCATATTGTGCAAATGGAGTTGGAGGCTCACTTATAGCAGTAATACCAGAAGCAAATATAGTTATATGTATTACTTCTTCATTAGTATATAATCCAAAAATAAGAACGGAATTAATAAATAAATATTTATTACCGTATATTGAATCAAAATAAAAGTGATCGTAATATTAAGATATTAGGAACGAAAGTTCCTTTTATTATGGTATAATACTATATAAGGAAGTCGGTGAGAATATGAATTGGAGTGAATCTATAAAGGTTGCATTAGATTATATTGAGAATAACTTGACTAATGATATTACTATAAATGATATTTCAAAAAAATGTTATATATCACCATATTATTTTCAAAAAGGATTTGCAATGCTATGTGGATATTCAGTGAGTGAATATATAAGAAATAGAAGATTATCTTTAGCTGGATTAGAGTTATTAAATACAGATA
>JAZAUS010000042.1:0-6045 GCA_036342255.1 Bacilli bacterium | reverse complement strand
CAATCCATATACTTTATCTAGGAAAATAAAATAAACAGTTGCATACATTAATGTTCCAAGCATCATCATTATCATTTGTTTTTTAAAATTGCCTCTGTATTTATTCATAAATATTATTGAAAATACAGCTATACAACTCCAGTCTGATGGAAATGTTATTACAAATATTAAAATCATTAATAACACTTTTAACTTTTCGTTTATCTCACTATCAAATATGGCAAGAAGTGCTACTGCCCAAGCAAGAGACCACATAACACTTGTTCCATTAAATATAGAGTTAGGTATAAACGGTATACCAAATGCTAAACAGTAAGCAAAATGAGAAATAAATGCAAATAAAAATAATCTTATTAAATATTTTTTTAAATTATGGGTATGATTATAGCCTTCTACGATGAAAAACCACATTATTGGAGCTGTTAATCTTCCAACAATATGAAGTAACATTACATACCATATTTTTTGACATCCTGGAAATGTTAACCACGTTAAATGATCTATTGTCATCGCAATTATTGCGATTAGCTTTAAATGATTTGAATTTAATTTTTTCATTTTATCACCTTTATAATTATATTATCTTTTTAAATATATAAAATCCATATTAATTTAGAAATCAAATGACAGCCAAAATGTGCTAGCATTGAATATCCTATTCCATATTTTCTATATAGCCATCCAAATGATAAACCAAATAATCCATTCATCAATAAACATCTAAATAATAGTAATCCATCAATATATCCAAAAGTTTGAATAGTTGCAGGTATATGTAATAAGGCAAATAATAATGCAGATATTACATTTGCGATGATAAATACTTTTGTTGGTGTTTTATTTTCTTTTCTATAAAATATTTTAGATATAATCCATGATAATAATGACATAAAAAATAATCTTAATAATATTTCTTCAAATACAGCTCCATAAGTTAATGATGCAATAATATATTCTAAAGATGGTTTACTATCATAACTATGTAATATAGAATCACTAAAGCTTCCAAACACATATCTATCAAATAAACTTAATAATAAACCACCAATAATAGAAATAATTATTACTCCTATTATTGCATTTTTGTTTTTTTCTATTTTTTTCCACAATCCCATCTTATTCGATAAGACTAAACCAATTGCTCCTAATATAACTGCATACAATGCTATTTGTAAAATTGATACAATAATAACTACTTCTTTTGAACCAGCTTGTTTTATTGCATCATCAATTATTTTTTGATCTAATGAATTTATTGAATATATTGTAGTAAAATACCCACCAATAATACACATTAAAATCATAAAAATAAAGAATTTCCAATTTTCTTTTATATATGTTTTCATTATTTGTTTTCTCCCTTATTCATTACTTTTTTAGCCATTGTTCTTTTACCACATTTAGGACATTTTTGATATCTAGATGTGCCCATATGTGGAGCCATCAATAATTTAAAGTAATTTTTTTCTTCAAATATATGATGACAATGTTTGCACTCATAATATCCTGCATCTACTTCAAGTTTAAATCCATATAAACACACAATTAGTAATATAGCTGTTGAAGCACAAATAATTGTAGCTAATATTGGACCTTCTTCTAATAATATAGAAGATATAACCACAAGAGCTACATAAAATATAAAAACTGTTATAGTTAATACCCACATATCTGTAATTAATCTTTTGTTTTTTAGTTCATCTTGTTTAGCAAGTTCTACTAATAATTCTTCATTTTTCTTTTCATAATCCTTCATATCAATTCTTTCACCATTTAAAAGTTCATTGACATTTATATCAAGTATATTACACAAATCTAGCATCTTATCAGCATCTGGTAAAGATAAGCCTCTTTCCCATTTTGATACAGCTCGATCAGTAATAAATAATTTTTCTGCTAATTGTTCTTGAGTTATATTTTTTTCTTTTCTACAATTAGCAATAAATTTTCCAATCTTAATTAAATCCATGAACTTTTCTCCTTTCATGACTTAATTATAAAATAAGCCATTTATTAGTTACACATACCAATGGTTGAGTTGATATTCTATATCTATTTTACCATAAAAATAGTGAATATTTTTATTTATTAATGAACGTAATATTACTATAAACAGAACACATTTGTGTTCTGTCATTATACTTTATAATACATTTGATTTTTACTTGTTGGTTTATCTGGAATTGTTAATGAAACAACTCCTTCTTTTATTGCTGGATCAAGGTATGTTGATCTTAATGTTTCTTTTGATTTAATACCCAACTTATCCATTATTTCATTTGCGGTCATCGGAACATTGTATTCCATAATACTAAGTAGTTTGTTAATATTTATTCCAGTTTCAGTTATTGGAACTGAACTAGTTCTAATTGCTTCATCTAATACTTTGTCGATCATATTCAACATAAATTCAATAAATTCAGTAGACTCTACATTGTGATTGCAATTATTGATAGCTTTATAGTAATCATCCTGATATTTATGTATTTGTGATTCTATTGGTAAGTATTCAAATATATCCTTCCATTTAGATAATAAAATATTTTGCCATAATCTAACTGTTCTACCATTTCCATCTGAAAAAGGATGAATAAATACAAATTCATAATGAAAAATGGATGATAAAATTAATGGGTGAATTTCATCATTATTCTTTTTTATCCATTCAAATAACTGTTTCATTAATCCATCAACTTGTTCAGGTGGTGGGCAAACATGAATACAATTACCTTTTTCATCGAAGACTCCTTCGTCACCTTTTCTGAATTCACCAGATTCTTCAACAGTTAAATATGTCATAATGCCATGAACTTTTTTTAAATCTTTTATAGAATAAACATCAACTTTGTTTATCATTTCATAAGCATTATATGCATTTTTTACTTCTTGGATTTCTTTTTGAGGCCCTATAACAGTTCTACCAGCTATAACATCTTTTACTTGTCCTAATGATAAAGAATTTGCTTCAATAGCTAATGATGAGTGAATAGATCTAATTCTATTATTTCTCCTTAACACTGGCATTTTATTAAAATTTGTATAATTATCTAGTTTGCCAATCTTCTCCATTATACTAGACACATAATCTAACATTTTATTTGTAATAGTAAATGGAGGTTTATAATCAGTCATTAAAATCACCTCTAATTCTTATGCAATTATTATACTACATATATAAAATTATATCAATATATCTTGCTTAATTCTTACTTAATTCTTGCTTAATTATAATGTATAGTTTTTATTAATCAAAGTGCAAAAATTGCACTCTGAAGTTGCACTTAACAACAATCTTGTATACTAGCAAATGTATTTTCTATGAGATATTTTTACATTATTTTGATTAACAAATGCATAATGAAGGGTTGTATCTATTTTGGTATGTCCTAGTAAATGCTGTACTTGTTCTATTGGCATTCCTTTATCTATTGCCTTAGTTGCAAGTGTCCTTCTAAATTTATGAGGATGTACTTTTTCTTCTCCTAGTTCTTTTCCAAGTTTTTGTAGCATTAATTCTATGCCTCTACTTTGTAATCTATCATAAGGTTTATTATTACTTACAAATAATGCTTTATTATCATCTTTTCTATTATTTAAGTATTCTTCCATATGTAATTTGGCTTTACCATCAAAATAAACCTCTCGCATCTTCTTACCTTTACCAAATACTAGACATGATTTATTTTCAAAATTAATATCATCTCTATTAAGATTAACAAGCTCACTTATTCTTATACCTGATGAAGCTAATAAATCTATAATAGCTAAATTTCTCATATTATTACAACTATTTCTTAATCTTTCCATTAATTCATCTGAATATGTTTCTTTAATTAAGAATTCCGTTTTAATTTTATGTATTCTTCTAATTGGACTTTTAACTATATAATCTTCTACTTCAAGAAAAGTAAAGAAACTAGATAATGATCTTCTTACTCCATCAATAGTTAAATTATTACAATTATTATATGATTGGTAATATGATAAAAAATCCCTAATATCGCCAGTTTCAATAGTTCTTACATCTTTATCTAAATAGGATAACATCTTATAAATATGTATTTTATAATTTTTAATAGTTAATTCAGAACATCCTTCTAATCTTTTAGAATTGATGAACTTATTAACATATTCTTCATTAGATATTTCTTCCTTTTCAGCCTCAACTTTCTTATATAACACTTCCTGTAATTTAGACATTTGATAATTATTCAAATATCTATTCATTTCTGAACTTATAGTTCTAATTATATTCTCATTCATAAAACCATTCCCCTTTCAAATAAGAATGATTTTTATTATATACAAAAACTAGATGATAACAAAATCATCTAGTTTAAATGTACGGGAATATCTTAATAGTACGATTATCTATTGCACATAGATTCATCATCAAATTTCATTTTATAGTCACCTATAAAAATATCTTTATTACCTTTTGTTGTATTACATTTAACTAAAGTAATATCAAATATTTCATTTTTATAAATAATAGTTCCCCCATCTCTTAATGTTTCAGTTTTAATCATAGAATCTGTTACATGATTAATACTATCATCAAGAGTCTGATATGACTTTGATATATAATCTTTTAATGTAATTTTGTTTTTGTTTTTATTTAAATAAACTTCTTCTAATAAACTTGATAAATATATAATTCTACTATCTCTTTCTAAATAAATATTAAACTTATTTAAATTTTGATTTTCAGTTTTTTCAACTTCAATATCACTAACACGATTTCCATTATAATATTCACATTTTTTTGTAGATAATGAACATTTAACAAACTCCCCATCTTTAATGGAATCGTTTACTTTAACAGCAGATTTTAAATAGACGTAGTCAGCATCAGCACCATCAATTGTTATATGGATCTGACTAATGTTTGAAGCATTACTATAATCAAATTCTAATACTTCTTTATTTATTTTATTTCTATTTTTTGTATATTTTATTATATTCCCTTTATCTCCAATACAATGAAGATATGCAATATTATCTTTAATATATTTACTAATGTCATTTGAGCATTTTTCATTTTGTTCTATATAATTTTCTAATGATACATTATCTGTCTTATCATTTGGAATTACAAGTTTTATTATAATAAATAAAACGCCAACAAACATTATTCCAATTCCTATTAAAAATTTCTTATTCACAAAGATCACTTCCTTGATAATATTACATCTTTATATTATTTTTTTACCAATTAGAATAATGATATTTGTTCATTATCCTTTATTTCTTTTTTATATGCTTTAATAATATCTCTCATATTATAAAGTATTCCATACTTATCACATTCATTAGTAAACACTTTATATAATGATTCATAGTTTGGAACAGCACAATTATATCTTTCGCCATAATATTTGATATATTTTTCTTTTAAACCTTTAAAATGTTTATCTAATTTTTCAAAATAATAATCTCTTTGATTTTCTCTTAAAGTCATTCCCATATATGTATGAATAAACTTTGCTCCACTTTCATAAGCCATTTTAACTAATTTTTTAATATCTTCTTCATTATCAGTAATAAATGGTAGAACTGGATTCATCATTATTCCTGCAAATATACCATTATCAGATAATACTTTTATTGCTTCAAATCTTTTAGAAGATACACATACATGGGGTTCTATTATTTTAGATAATTCATCATTAGGAGTTGTTATTGTAAATTTAATAATTACATTATTCTTTGAATTAATTTCTTTAAGTAAATCTAAATCTCTTAAAATCAAATCACTCTTTGTATCAATAGAAACTCCAAAGTTATATTTTGATATAAGTTTCAATGCTCCTCTTGTTTGCTCATATTGTTTCTCAAGTGGATTATAAGTATCAGACATTGAGCCAATACCTACAACACCTTTTTCTTTCTTTTTAGATAATTCACTTTCTAATATTGCAAGTGCATTTTCTTTACATGCAGGAATATCAAAATTATCTATATGATAACAATTACTTCTACTATCACAATATATACACCCATGAGAACAACCTCTATATAGGTTCATATTATAATCTATACCAT
>JAZAUS010000041.1:0-6063 GCA_036342255.1 Bacilli bacterium | reverse complement strand
TGTTTTTTCCCTTAAAAATCATAGGGATGAATGGATACAAATGGACGGATTTGGTGAGGGTTCTGTTGATAAAATACTTGAAGCTATACCAAATTCACTTGAATTATGGAGAATAATTGCTTGTTGTTCTATTCCAAATGTAGGTAAACCTACTGCTAAACTCATAGCAGATAATTTCAATAGTTGGGAAGATTTTAGACAAGCAATTACTAATAAATACGATTTTACGAAAATCAATGGTATAGGAAGTGTTATGGCTGATACATTACTTACTTTTGATTATAGTGAAATTGATGAAGTTATGTGCCTTATTACAGAAAAGAAAGCTGTTGTAGGTGGTAAACTGGATAATAAGTCATTCTGTATTACTGGAACTCTTTCAATGAAAAGAGACGATTTTGTAAGACTTATTGAAGATAACGGTGGTAAGTTTACATCTGTTAATAAGTCACTTGATTATTTAATCTGTAATGATAAAAATGCTACCTCTGGTAAAGCAAAAAAGGCAAAGGATTTAGGCATAACTATTATTACAGAAGATGAATTTATGGCTATGGTAGGATAAGGAGAGCAAAATGCAGATTAAAAGAACTTTTATTAAGGAAAAAGAAACAAAAAATACTATTAGATTTATGGAAAAAGAAACTGATGAAGATAAGATAGGAACAGTAATTGGTCCACTCTATATACAGAAAAATGCTCTTTCTGAGTTAGGATTTACAGACGGAGACACAATTACTATCACTATTGAGAAATAAAATACATAAAAATATTAAAAAATATTAAAATATCCCTCATAATTTGGGGGGTATTTTTAATTTTATAAAATTTCCTATACCATTTTTATAAAAAGTGTATTATAATATTAAAGAAATAATTATGTAAACAAGGATATTAAGGAGGGAAATTAATATGATATTGTATAATTATTCTGGATTAAAAGACCGTGATACAAAAATCTATAATATTGGTGGTTATAATATTGCAGGTGGTTTTTCAGTAAACTTTTTAATGGTTACTGGACCAGTTGCTTTAACTATTCTTATATTAGGAAGACTTATTGCTATTCCATTTGGAATACCTTTTTTAAGTAAATATACATTAATTTGGTTTATAGTTGGAGCAGTTATTGGATATGGTTTATATAAAATTGAAGTATTTGGATATAGATTATATGAATATTTAATTGCTTATTTTAAACCAAAAAAGGTATATACTAATGATTTTAAGATAACCGAATATAAACATACAAATATTTCTATAAAAACCTTTATAAAATCAATATTATAATGAAAGGAAAGTAATAATGAGTAAAAAAACAGGAACACAACCAAAAGTTACTTCATTAAGTAAAAATAATATAAAAATAGTTGGGGATAATGTATTATATAATAATGGTATTATCACAGCTTTTTATATCATACCATTAACTAATTATTCTACAGCTTCTTATGAAGGTGTTGAAAACTCTGTTAAAGACTTATCTAGTTTAGTTACAAACTTATGTATTTCTAACCCTGAAACTGAATTTACTGTAGAAAATGTGGAAAAAGTAATAAAAAAGAAAGATGTTATTAAAAATCTTGTAGATACTATTCATATTTATCGTCCAGATTATGTAATGCCACCAGAATTTACTAGTAATATACAAGATGATAGACAAACATATTGCTTATTTGGTATAGATATTCAACAGACATCTATAGAAAATATAGATGATTATACCTTAATGGATACAGCGAAAGCCTTAATGAAACAAGCTGTAAATTCATTTGCTGGATTAGGAAATATGAATGTTGACCCAGAGAAAATATTAAAACTGGAAGAAAATATTTATAGACAAATAAAACATAAATGTGTAAGAGCTTCAAAAGATTTAGTATTTTATAATTATGTAAGTAAACTATTTCCTTGTTATGAAATATCTTATGATAAAATGTCATATATAAATGAAAATCATTTTGAAGATATTATGGGAGCTGTAACACAAACTATTTCAGATAATTTTGGTTATTTTGAAATGCATAATGAGGGTATGGATTTATTTGGACAACAACCACAAACAACATATGGGTGTATTCTTGATGTTAAAGCATTTCCAGTAACTATTGATAGTGCTACATTTCCAATGGATTTTCCAAATGTAGTAACAAGTATTAAATGTATGAAAAAAGATGATGCTTCTCTTAAAATTAAACGAATAAGAGCAGCTGATAAATATGAGTTAAAGTCTGCTGAAGATGCTAATGCTGAAATAGAACAATTAGATGCTGTAGAAAATAATATTGCTATTGCTACATCTGCTCTTGCTGATTTGGATAATGGATTAGTTATGTGTCAATTTAATTGTAGTATTTTAGTATGGGCAGAAGATAAAAATCAATTAAAACAGAAAATATCAGATATTATAAATACTTGTAAGGATAGAGAAATATTAGTATCTAAATCTCTTACACAAGCATTAGATTTCTTAGAAAATTATGTAAATAAAAAGCCTAAAAAATATTTACATATGTCTAATTTAGATTATCCATTAAGTTTTCAACAAAATAGTGGTGCAACTGTAGGAGACCCATTTAATCAACAATTACAAGATGGAAGACCTATTTGGTCACCATCTATAGGGGAGGACTTATAAAATGCCATTAAAAATTAATACCAAACAAGATAAACAACAAAATGAATTATCTAATGATATTAGTAGTCTTTATAGAAAAGCTCTAACTATTGAAGAATTATTGATATTTACAACAGAACATAATTGCTCTGACTTATATATAAAAGTTGGAGATAAACCATATATTTCACGATATGGTAAAATAGTAGAGTTACCTTGTGCAGTAATTGATAAAGATAATTGGCATACATTTTTTGATAATTATGTGTTAGAAGAATTACACGCTAATTATGTTAGAGATAAGTTATTGGATACTTCTATCGCTATTAGAATACCAGATGATAGCCCTAATTATTGTAAATATCCTAATAATCAATATAGATATAGAGTTTCTTTTGGTTTTTCACAAGAAAAGAATATTGCAACTTTTCGTATGATTAAACCAGAACAAATTACATTTGAAAATATTAATTATAATGATAAATGTAAAGAAGCTTTATATAAAGCCTTTGATAAAAAGACTGGAATTACAATATTTACTGGACCTACTGGTAGTGGTAAATCTACAACTATGGCTGCTTGTATAAATACATATACTCAAATGGGCGATATTCTTAATAATAAAGTTATTATTACTCTTGAAGACCCTATTGAAAACTTATATTCTTCTACTACTAATGTTAAAATACATCAAAAAGAATTAGGACCAGATTTCAAATCATTTGGACTTGGTATTAAAGCAGCCTTGCGTGAACACCCAAATATTATAATTGTCGGTGAGTGTAGAGATAAAGAAGTAATCTGTGCAGCTATTGAAGCTTCTCGTACTGGTCACGGTGTTTATACTACTTTCCACGCTGATGATGTTGGTGGTACTGTTTCTCGTATGTGTTACCATTTAGATAATGATAAAAACTTATCTTTTGACCTTATAATGCAATTAAATCTAATATTATCACAAAGAATGTTAAAAAGAGATGATAAATATGTAGTTGATACTCAATATTTATTATTAAACTCAGACGTAACTAAATATTTAATTGAAATTATTGAAAATCCTAACTTAAATGTTGCTAATGAAGTTAAAAAATTAGTACAAAAACAAGAATTACAAGAAAAAGGTATTGCAAAAGATTGGGATTTCCCAGATGAAGTATAGTTTATTGGTGAGTGGACAGACTTAAAATGTATTTCTGTTAAACGAGAATCAGCATAACTAATTAACACAATCTAAGAGGATAAAAATATATGTTATTAAATAGTAAAATAAAGCAACTTAAACAATATATTAATGATGCTAATAATATAGTATTTTTTGGTGGTGCTGGGGTATCTACAGAAAGTGGTATCCCAGATTTTAGAAGTAAAAATGGTTTATATAATCAACATGATGTTAATTTTGAGAAATATGAACCAGAATATTTATTAAGTAGTTATTGTTTATTTGATGAACCTAAAGTATTTTATGAATTTTATAGACAAAAATTAGATTGTCGTGGAGCAAAACCAAATATTACGCATTATAAATTAGCTGAATTAGAGAAAACACATAATATAACTATTGTTACTCAAAATGTAGATGGATTACATCAAATGGCGGGTAGTACAAATGTATTAGAAATACACGGTTCTGCAAATAAAGTATATTGTAGAAGATGTGGTAGAGAATATTCACCAGATTATATATTTGATTGTGGAGAAGATATTCCATTATGTCATAAATGTATAAATGAAGAAAATCCTTATTGTCCACACGATAAAGCCTTTATTAGACCTAAAATTAGTTTATATGGGGAATTTTTATCACCAGACTTCAAGATGGCTGAAAAGAAGATAAAAGAGGCTGATTTATTGATTATTGGTGGTACTTCTCTTGCTGTATATCCAGCAAACTCACTTATATATGATTTTGATAAAAAGAATGGAAAAATCGTTATTATAAATAAGGGTAAAACTCAAGCTGATAAAGTAGCTAATTTAATTATAGATGCACCATTAGGAACAGTATTTGAAAACTTATAGAGGTAACGAGATATAGAGTTCAAGTGTATGTAAAAGAAAGGAATGATTATTACGATGGACAGCGTTAAATATACACAATTTTTAGACAAAAATAATGCTATTCAGCGTATAGTGTTTGCAATTGTATTATTAAGAAATAACTTTACCCCACAAAATATTAATGATATTATAACAAATTATGATTTTGCTAATGATTTATTAGATTTACAAACAATTCTTATTTATATGAATAAAGCTACAAACTATACTATTGAATGGGCTGAAAAAGAACAAGATACTATATTTAATCTAAAAAAGGAATTAAATCAAGATGCTACTATGAAAGAAAAACTGGAAATTATTAATATTGAAAAAACTATTAGAGATGATTTAGATTATGTTATTGGAAATCGTTCAATGCCCAATATTAGAAATATTAAAAGAATGACAGCCATTAAACTTATTCTACAGGGTAAAACTTATGATGAAATAGTACAACAATTACAATAAGAAAGGAAAATTATTTATATGTATGGAGCAATTTTAGGTGATATTGTTGGTTCACCTTATGAGTTTAATATGGGTAATAAATCAAAAGATTTTGATTTATGGAATAATGGTCATGTTCGTTTTACAGATGATACAGTTATGACTATTGCTGTAGCAGATGCCTTATTAAACAATAAAAATAAATCTAATGAAGTATTAAAACAATCTTTAATTAAAACATTAAGAAAATGGGGAACTTGGTATCCAAACGAGGGATATGGTTCTAGGTTTTCTTGGTGGTTGCATTTAACTACATCAGATGAACCATATAATAGTTGTGGTAATGGTAGTGCTATGCGTGTATCATCTGTTGGTTGGTTATATGATACTTTAGAAAAAACAAGAGAAATTGCAAGAATAACTGCTGAAATTACACATAATCATCCTGAAGGTATAAAAGGTGCAGAAAGCGTAGCTTCTGTTATTTTTTTAGCTAGAAATGGATATGATAAAGAGTATATTAAACAATATGTAATTGATAATTTTGAATATGATTTATCTAAAACTTGTGA
The DNA here is from genome assembly GCA_036342255.1 of Bacilli bacterium. GTDB lineage: Bacteria > Bacillota_I > Bacilli_A > RF39 > UBA660 > RUG11198. The sequence continues at coordinate 384 of JAZAUS010000041.1, read as the reverse complement.
CGAAATAAGACCTACATATACTCACGTAGAAACTTGTCAAGAAACTGTACCACAAGCTATTACAGCATTTTTAGAGGGAAATGATTTTGAAGATGTTATTAGAAATGCTGTTTCATTAGGTGGTGATTGTGATACCTTAACTTGTATTGCTGGAAGTATGGCAGAAGCTATGTATGGTGTTCCAGATGACTTAAAACAAGAAGTTAGAAAGAGACTTGATAAAAGATTACTTTCAGTTTTAGATAAGTTTGTGCGTACAATAAAAAAATCTAATAAATCTATTTGAATTTTATAAAAAATATGTTAAATTATCAATAGAATAATAAATTAATAAAGGAAAAAAAATAATGAGTAATAAAACTATGAGTTCATGGTTAAATAAAT
>JAZAUS010000040.1:0-6130 GCA_036342255.1 Bacilli bacterium | reverse complement strand
CCCAATCCCCAATCCCCAATCCCCAATACCCAATCCCCAAACCCCAATTCATTGAATTTAATAATAATTACTTATTTTTATTTAATATTAAATATTTAAAGAAATTAATAATAATTATTTTTAAAACTCGAATAATTATATATAGGAAAGTTAACATTCTTCCCTACAAATATTATCATTACAGAGTAATTTATTTTCTCCGCAAGAAATACTAGGTGCACAAGCCTCGAATTTTTCTGCGCAAACATCATTCTGGCATAAGTAAGGATAATTATCGTTGCATTTTTTTAATCCAGGACAATAAATTTCATTTTCAACGCATTCTCCATTTTGACAAACGACTTCATCTTCAGTTTTACAAGTAATTGAAGAAGGACATTTATTTACATCTTTAACTATCTGTTGTCCAATACATCTAAATTCTATTGAACTTCTTTTCTCAGTTACCACACATTGGTCATAATTATCTCTACATGATAAATCAGCGCATAATACTTTTCCTATAGGGCATACTCTTTGGTTAGGACCACTTTTTTTTGTTCTGCAAATACCATCCAAATTATAAACCAAATTATTAACCAAACATTTTGTTGATGAACCTTTTAAATAAGGACACATATCAGGTCTATCTTTTGGTACACAATATTTCATAATATCGCATTTTATATATCCATCAGGACAATCACAATCTGTTTGTGATTTTACACATTTATATTCTCCATTAACCTTACAATAGAAAGGTGTTCCTGATATATCTTTTGAATTTGCTCTTTCCTCAGTACATTTACTATCAGGATCTATGCATTCTGATAAATCTGCAACACAAAGTCTTTTATTAGGGCAAGAATAAGTATCGCTGGGACATGTAAATTCCTTTAACTCAAAGCTTACTTCTTCTCCGTATTTTTCTTTTCCTATTAAAATATTAAAGAAATATTTTCCTTTCATTGTTGGAACAAATTCAACATTATATGAGCCATCTCCATTATCTATGACTCTTGCATCATCTAAAGGTATTTTATCTCCTTGAGTTGTAGTACTTAAATATTCAGCTTTTACAGTAAATTTTTCTCCTCCTTTTGTTATTTTATTTTTGAATCTATCATAACAATAGAAAATGAAATGTGTTTTTACTGAAACTTCAGCTTCTTTTAATGGATTTGTATCAAAGTTAGAATTATCTTCTGCGTAGCATGGACCTGTTAATATAGTAAATTTAGGTAAATCTATTTGTTCTTTATTCATTTTATAATATTCTTTTTCTTTATAAAATATATGCAATTGATGTGTACCTACTGTATGAATACTAATTTGATAATTCAAAGTTCCTTGAATAGGTTCAATCTTTTTATTTGTTTCAAAAACTGTTTTATCATTATTTTTAGTAAATGAAATATCGAAATAATCATATAAAGGTTCTGTTACTGTGTTATTATACTCATCCATACCTGTTACAGTAAATGAAGGAGAATCAAGTATTGATATTGAATCAGGATTGAAATTATAATCTAATTTAAATTTACTATATTCAAGAGGATAGCATATTTGATTATATTGTTTTATGGTCTTTCCTCCATACATTACCTTTATTAAATAATTACCTGCATATTTATATTTATCTTTTTCCGGATTTGTAATACTTATTTGATATTCATTATGACATTCTGAATCATCTCCTGTTGATTTTTGTGTCTTATATATATCAAATTCTCTTATATATTTCAATGTTGAATCTAAAGGTCCAGTTACTTGAATTTTAAATTGAGAATGTAAATCACCATTATCTAAACATTTATAATTTGCATCTAGAGTATATATCCACATATCTAATTGTTGTCCTGCATATATTTTTTCTTTATTTGATGAAACAATTTTAGTTTTATCAGGATCTATTGAAGATTCTATTGTTAATACAATATCTTCTTTGAATATATAAACAGTGGTTTCTCCATTATTATAAAGGAGATTAAGATACATTTTCTTTGGAGGATATTTAGGCATTAATGATAATTCAGCTATTTCATGGAAATTTAAAGATTTATAATCATATGGTTCTTTATTATTTATTAAAGTGAAATAACTAATTTTTATTATATTATCTGACTCTTCTATATTATTATTAAATTTATCGTATAATGCGAATTTTATTGTTATAGCCCTATCATCAGGAATAGTTGCCTCAGGTTGAGCTGTTATCTTAGTGTACTCTTTATCTGGAATAGGATCTGGTGTTACTTTATATTTAGCAGGGCCAACATTCTTTTTTTCTTTATTATTAGATGAAGGATCAGTCACTTCAACATTTAAATTATATTCACCTTTTTTTTCTGAATAAATAGTAATAGTATATATACCATAATCTGAGCCCGCTTTTGATTTAGATGATTGGAATGTATTATCTTGTGTATTTCCAATATTAATATTTAGATCATTATTTATATCGATATCATCGTTATATAATAATCCATCTTCCGTTCTTAATTCTAATGTGAATTTTTCATAATTACCAGCAACGAAACTTGTATCTTTTGGTTTTAAAACACATTTAGATATTACATAATCTCCATTTCCATGTAAATCATCTCCATTTGTAACGATTAATTTATAATGGAAATTTGCATTTCCAAGAGATGAAGAAACTTTTAAGTTTAAGTCATATGCCCCTTTTACTAAATGATTATAAATATGGACATATGATGGATTACTATTAAAATCTAAATCAAAATTACCTGTATTCTTTAAAACAGTAAATGTAATTGTTTTCATTTTATTTCCTGACATAATTACATCTGCTACGTTTGCATTAGTTGGTAATTCATATACATAATTTTTCCATTTATCATATAATGTCATATTTAATTTAAGAATTTGTGTAGTATCTATAGAGAAACTAGATTCATTAAGATATTCAGTATATACTCCAATGGAAGTTTCACGGGAAAGAATTGAATTTGGTGGATAGGGATCTCCTGGAATCACCACAATAATTATTTTGGATGTATCTAGTTTATCCTTATTATCATATGTTACTTCAACTTTTATATCTCCTACAATTGTTACTGGCTCTTTTGAAGTATAAAATACTTTTTTTACTCCCGAATCATATTTACCAACAGATTCTATTTCTTTACTATTAGCGTCAATAAACATAACATGGAATTTATTTATATATTTATTATAATCCAATTGATTTCCATTTTTATCAAATGCAACAATACCTATAACAGGATTATTTCCGGCTTGAATAGGAGTAGTCTTTTCTTTAATAATAGTTTTAGTTAAATCTATAGCTCCAGGTGCTATTAAGAAATGTGCTTCTTTTCTAAGATAAATACCTTGTGAACCATATTTAGATGTACTAACAACATAAGTACCTGCTTTAGTTACTGGAACTGAATATTTTCTATATCCTGTATCTATTTCATTTTCTGATGTGGTTTTAGTTACTTCTGCTCCTCCTTGTAAAGTTACCTTTAATCCTATTGTTTCTTGTTTTGTTTCTGCTAAATTATTATATTGATCATATGATGCTACTTCAAAAATATAATTATTATCAGCATTTCCATCTAATAATTCAGTATCAGAATTTGGTTTATAATATTTTTTTAAAATTTCCGTTTTTACAACTACGTTTGGTGATACTTCCATTTCTGGATGCAATCCTTCAACCAAAACATTATTTACATAAATATCAAGTGGACAAGATACTAATTTAGGATAAGTATTTGCTTTCTGAGTAGTTATAGTAATTTGGAATACTCCAATTAATCCTGCTCTACTTTGTTCTGCTTTGAAAGTTAAATCCTCGTATCCGTGTGGTTTGACTATAATATTATAATCCCAATTACTTTTTCTCTTATCCTCTATTGTTCTTATTTCAAGAATTATATAACCGCTATCACCTGCAATAAATTTCAAATTTTGTTCATTGATATGAGTCTTTTGAATATCTTCTTCTTTATTGGAACCTCCATGGTCATTAATAAGTGATATATTATATTTTAAAGAGTTAGTACCATCTGTGAATACTAAATCATAATATCCACTTGCTAAATAAGCATATTTATTAGACTGACTTTGTTCATCATTTATAACAAACTCTGCATATTTCTGATTTATATTCTCTTTGTTATTTAATTTAAGATTATAAATAATACCTTCTAATTGACTTTTCAAATAGGCTTTAAAAGTTTTTAATTTTTCTTCGGGAATAAAATCTATAATATTGAAATATTCATCTCTCGGGTATAATCTATACACTGGCTCTTCTTTTGTATTCTTTTCAATTATTCCGTCTTTTAAAAGTTCATAATCATTTTTAGATGATTCATACCTCATAACATAACTACTTTTGAAATCTAAATCTTGACTTTTTATATCAATACGGCAAGAAACACATTTTATAGGATTTATATCTATATAACCATAAAAATTAGTATATCCCCTTACATAAAATTGGCCAGGATATGAAAGAACATTTATGCCTTCTACAGCCTCAATAGTATGTGATTGCATAATTACTTTTGCAGTATTTCCTTCATTTGCATATTTAACTTGATATGGAGAAGATTCTTTAAATTCGTTGGCATCAATCAAATTGAAATATTTATCATAAGGTGTTATATAAACTTTGACAATTTCTCCAACAAAAGCTTCCTTTTTACTTACTTGTAAAATACTATTATCAGCATTTGGCTCTCCATGACTAAAAGTTATAGTATAATTAGATAATGGCAAATAGGCTCCAACAACAATATGTTCTCCAGCATATGTTGATTTTAATGTTATAGTAATATCTCCTGATTTTTGAGATACAGTTTCTGCACTATATTCATAATTTTTTACTTCTTTTGAAGGAGCTATTTTAATTTTAAGTATTGATAAATCGAAATTAATATCAGTTATTAAATTATTATATTTATCATATAATTTATTAATCATTTGGAATTTATCCTCAACTGATACACTTCCTAAATTTCTTTGAGTAATTTCATTACCTTCCATTGTAAATAATTTAGACCAAGTTGGTTCATTTGGTATAACTTTCATAGTAATTTTTGTGGATATTTCTTGTTTTTCTACTATTATAGTAGTTTGGAAACTATCTTTCTTTTTTGTACATATAAATTTGAATGTATATTGTCCAGGTTTACCTCCTTGAGCTATAGTATATTCACATTGTTCCATATCATCAGGGAATTTCACTCCTAAATGTGATGTGATATCTAAATACCAATAATTCTTACGTACATTATCTTTAGTTCTTAATTCCAAAGAAACTGATCCTTCAACTCCAGCTGTTAATGTTAAAGTAGTAGGATTAATATATGTTTTAGTAATATCAAATGGGCCTGAACCACCATCTGTATAACCACCAGTAATTTGAACTGGATAAATTAAATTTTGTGTTTTTGTATATACTTTAAGTTTATAATTATTTCCATTAGGAACATATTTCCATTTCTCAATATTTTCATCATTTTCTGTTGAATCACATAATGCTGATAATTTATTTAATTTATCATTTTTTACACATAATTTAACATCAGTTATTTCAATATCAGTATTGACTCCAAGATTTTTAACTTCGTTTTCATTTATAATAGAATTCATAAATCTATCAAAGAAACTTAATACGAAATTAGGATTAATAGTAACAGATAATACATTAATATTAGTTTTTGACATTTCTTTATTGTTATTTTTATTAATTACTTTTGTTTTTAAGAAATCTAAAGCATCTGGATTTATATCAAATTGACAATTTATGCAATTAACAACTTTATCAGAATAATCAACTCCAAATAATACATTTCCAGATTTAGTAATATTTTTTTCACAACTTATATATATTGGTTTTCCTTCTATTTTTTTGCAATTTCCAGAAATTGTTATAGAATCACCTCCTCCTATTGTATAATGAACTTCGAAATTTGATAATTCATCATCAGATAAAGAAGAAACATCATTCTTATATTTATCTTTTGGATATATTTTAATATTATTAATATCCCCAGCTATAACATTTTCTATTTTTACAATTTCTGCATAAGAGGTTGAGGAATCGATAGGACCACTGAATAGTTGATATGAATAAGTTTGAGTGAAATATGCTGAAGTAACATCGATT
>JAZAUS010000039.1:0-6390 GCA_036342255.1 Bacilli bacterium | reverse complement strand
TAAATCATTTTAAGAATAGTGTTATTTTAAGTTCGACTAAATATAGTGTCACTTTACAGAGTAAAATAGAGAAAAAGGAAGATAAAAATAAGGTTTTTGTTGTTATGAAATCTTATTTTATGAATATTTAATTATGGATAGAAAAGAAATTACTAAATTATTAACCGATATTGTTATATGGGATAAATTAAGAGATAGAAAGTATTATGCTAAAGAAGTAACTTTAGATTATGGCACAAATCATTCAAAAAGAGTAGATATAATGCAATTTATTCCACAAGGAGTAACTTATCCGTCTGATATAGAAAAGGGTAAGTTTATTTGTTATGAGATTAAATCTTGTATGCAAGATATTTATAGTGGTAATGGTCTTAATTTCTATGGTGAAAAGAACTATATTGTTATGACTATGGAAACTTATAAACAATTTCAAAATGATTATAGAAGTGGAAAATTCGGTCAGTATTTATTGAATAATTACCCAGAATCTTCTGCTTATTTTGGTGTTTTAGTTCCAGTACCATCTTATATTGATTTAAGAGATGCAGATAGTATATATAAAGAATTTGATAATCCTACACAGTTTAATGGTAAAGACAGTGATTGGAAATTATGGTGTGCTATAAATTGTAGAGAGGGTTATAGAATAAGGTCAACTACAGAATTATTGTTCTGTATGTTAAGAAGTAAACACAATGCTAGTAATAGTTAAGGGGTAAAAAATGTTTACTTATATATAATATATTTAATAGGGTAAACTGACCAAATAAAGAAAATAATAGGATATTGAATAGTAATTTTAAGCAATATTTCTGCAAATAGTTTTTTTCCAGAAGATTATAATAAAGATGAATAAATGAGGTAATATAGATGAATAATATGCGAGTTTATAATGATATTAGAATGATTACTTTACCTAAATTAGAAGATTTACAATATTATATTTATGCTATCGAAAATGAAGTCGGATATGTTAAAATAGGTATATCAAAGGATGTGTCTCAAAGAATATCAAGTTTATCTGGCTCTAATGGTGGTGGAAATAAGATAATAAGGGTAGCTATCAGTAATCCTACATATCTAAAGACTTTAGAAGGTTCTTTCCATACTATTTTTAGTCGTTATAGAATAAATGGTACAGAATGGTTTAAGGGTATTACTTTTGATGAAATCCTTACTAAAATGAATGAGACTTTTAATAGTGATAGTTATTTTAGATGTAATGAAATGAGAAAACAAGCTGGTGGCTATAATTCTCGTAAGTAAAAAATTATGATTAAAATGGAGTAGTTTTATAATGTTTGAAGTATTTAAGTATGGATTTACTCATTGGTGGAATGATTTTAATGATGTAATGGTTAAGGGTGGATGGGTAATAGGAATGTTTATATTACCGATTCTTTTTGTTGTATATGTCGCTTGTATTGTTTTTGGTATAAATATATTAATAAATAAAAAAATCAGAGAAAAAGGGTTATTTAATACTAAAATTAAACGAATATTTTTAAGTGTATTATTGTTTAGTAGCCCTATTATTAGTTGGTTTGGATTTAGTATTTATTCTGGTAAACAATATTGTGATAGGTATAAAAAGAATGAAAAAATCGTATCTGAGTTCTTAAAATCAACCCCACAAATTGATAATTTTACAAAAACAAATGATATTATTACAGTAAATAGTCATAATTATAAGAAGTTTTCTACAGACCAAGTAGATAATGTTTATTATAGTTTTATAAATAATACAGAAAATGCTGAATTTTGTGGTATTTTTGTAGAGGAAAATGATAGTAAATATACTTATGATTATGATTATGGACAATATAATATATATTATATTTATAAACTATCCACAAATCTACGATATACTATGTATTTTATAACTGAGCCAATAGAAACTTATGATTTGAATAAGGATATAAATACATATCTTACTACATATCATTTTTCTTTAGGCGATAATTATGTAGATGAACAATATTATATTGATACAGAAGATACTTATGGAATATGCCCTTGTATAACAGATAATTCATTAGAAAAAGAATATCAATATGATAATATAACACTTACTGAAATTGATTGTTCTGGCACTATATATAAAACTAATATTATCCGACAAAGTGATAATGAAGTTATTAAGGATTATAATATGCATAATAATTATAGGTGCTTATTAGATACAACAACACCTATAGGAGCAATAAATGATGATTTAGTTATATATATGTATCAAAAAGAACAAGCTACTCTTAATGATTTTTCAATGTATTGGGTATGTGATAAAGATAATATATCTATAGGTGCTACATATATGGATAATAATGCTTTTGATGATATATTAATAAATGGTGTTGAATATACTGAAGAAACCCCATCAAATACTTCAATTAATACAGAAGTGCCACATACATTAGATGATGCTTTAACAAGTGATATGTATGAAGATAATATGGCTGATAAAATCACCATTAACAATATTACTTTTTATGAAATATCCTTTAGGGGAGATGCTATAAATGAGAGTATTGTAAGACATTTTGATTGTAGAGAAGACTGGATAACTACAAGAACTAAAAAAACTACAGATACATTTGGTGTTTCTATGTATAATGATGTATTTGCTACAGTCAAAAACCAAGATGATGAAGAAATAAGTTTACATAAAATTATATATGAAAAGGAAGATGAAGAATTAAAAGCCTTTTTCAATAATTATATTGTATTACAAAGTGAAACGGTAGCTGAAAATGGAAGGCATATTTATTTTATTTGTGATGATTATTATAAAGAACATTAAAGTAACAGTAAAAAATAATTAAAAAAAGGAGTATTCATATGAAATTATTTGAAAAACTAAAGTATAATACTAATCAATTTGTTATATTAGCTAAAACGGTTACATTTCCTAATGGAGTTACCATTAATGAGGGAACGGAAGTAAAAATAGTAGGAAAAGACAATATATTTAAGACCTATGATATTGTATATAATGGGGAAATATATACAGATTTTTCCGATTCTGATTTTATACCAGGCAAAGATGAAGACCGATATATTCAATAAAAGAGGCAGTATTTATGGAAGAAAATATGGAAATTATTGATGATTTTGAGGAAGAAATAGAGAATAAACCAGTAAAATCAAGAACTATAATATTATTAATAAGTTGTTTTCTTATAATTTCTACATTTATTATTGTGGTTCTTATATTAACTAAAAAAGAAGATGAATTTATTATTGATAATGATTCACCTATATATATTACCGAACAACACGCAAAAAATGAGTATTTATATAATAATCCACACGATTTTATTGTATCTGGTATAGTATCGGATTATTTCTATATTGAAGAAGATGTATATGTTAGAGAAATTGGTGAAAATGAATATGAGTTTATAAATGCTAAAACTGGGGAAACCACTACTAAATCAGATGTAACAATTAGTATTACTAATGCTGATGAATGGTAAAACGCTAATGAAAGGAACAAAATGAAACCATTAAATACTAATATTCGTGAAAAAATACTACAAATATATCCGATAGTCATTATTTTAATATGTTGTTATATATTTACTAAATTAGATGCTACTAGAGTATATATGGGCTATCAGAACTTATTATTTGAGTTACTGATATTATTTATTATAATTTGTTTTTATATGGTATATCTATATAACCGTCCACAAATTAATCCATATATCTTTTCAATATATCTGGCGTGTATATCATTCTGGATAACTAATGCATCTACATATTCTATATTAACTAAAGAAAAACTTATTTTTCAGATAGGGAACTACTTATTACATTTAATACCATTTTTATTAGGTTGTTTTTTGAACAAACATTATAAAATATGGGGTATTATTTGGATAGGTGTTTTTTCAGTTTATGGATTAATTCAATATTATGTATTTAAGTTTAGAGGTATTATTGCCACTTTTCACGATATGCCAAATATAAAAAGTGCTAAAGAAATAAGCGTACATTATAATTTTAATATGGATGTCTATATTATCTTTAATCTAATATTATTGATATTTACTATTTTAGTGCTTATATTTGGAAATATTACAGAACATACCATTAAGCATATAATAATATCTGAAAGTATATGTGTTTGTATATGTATAATGAGTATATGCTATGTTAATTTCTTATATCATCACGAAACAATATTAGTAGGAAGTACCTCTATTAGTTATTCTATTCCTTATGAGGGAAATCTTATAAATGTATATTATGATACTGTTTATAATAGGATTATTAAGCCAAAAACCTATGATACAGACACTATTAATAAACAAATTAATACTTTTGTAGAAGAACCTTATGAATCAAAAGAACCAGTTACTATAATTGCTATATTAAATGAATCTTGGGCAGATTTATCACTTATTACAGATATAGAAACTAATCAAGATTATTTATATCATTGGAGAAACTTTAATGGTGCGTATAAAGGATATGTTACAGTATCTCCATATGGTAGTTATACAGCTAATTCAGAGTTTGAGTTTTTAACTGGGGATAGTATGTATTATTTACCTCAAAATGTAGGTGTATTTACTAATTATCTGAAACATAATATAAATAGTAATGTATCATATTTATCTGATTTAGGCTTTGAAACAGTTGCTTATTCTCATTGTCAATCAACTATGTGGAATAGAGATATTGCTTATGAATATTTAGGATTTAATCAAAAAATCTTTTTAAGTGATAATGTAGAGGTATATAATATAGCCTATATAAAGGATATAGAATTATATGATGGGTTAAATGATATAGTAGATAATCAAGATAAAGATAAGTCATATTTTTACTTTATAACGACATCACAAAATCATAAACCATTTTATATGGGGGATACTGATAATAAAATAACTATTTCTGATGAAAAATATAGTAATGATACAGATTTATATGGGTACTTAAATAAAATACAACAAACAGATGAAGCCTTTTATGAATTAACCCAACATTATAAAGATAAAGATGAAAAAGTCATTATTGTAATGTTTGGTGACCATTATCCACATATGGATACTACTTATAAACAATTATTTGATAATACGGATTATTCTGAAGAAGAACAAAATATCATATTACATCAAACACCATTTATTGTATGGAGTAATCAAGATTTAGGTGAATATTCAAATCAATTTAATAATAATATTAGTTTGAATTATCTAATGAATGATGTTTTTGATATAGCAGATATACCATTATCAAGTCAACAACAACAAATTGAACAATATCGTCAGAATATACCTATTATAACAAGTTTTGGGTATAAAGATATTAATGATGTATGGACATTTGATAAAACCATTCAAAATGACATTATAAATAATTATCAACAATTCCAATATTATGAATTATTTGATAATCATACGGACTAAATATAAAGTCCTATTTAATTATATATAAAGGAGGTATATTAGTATGGCTAAAGTATATGCAAATTGGAGTGGTACATATCCTAATCTATGTTCTGGAAAATGGACACTTATAGTAGATGATGTTGATTATTCAGAATTGATTTCTCATAAAGATGAAATGAATACATATGGAACATATGAATATTGGTATTTTGGTGGAGAATCGGGATGGGAAGAAATATGGGAATCATATGAAGATGGATTAACATTTTTAGATTGGCAATATGAAAATAAGGATTGGTTAAATAAAATAACAACTGACAAATCTGTACAAAGACAAATATATGATGCTATTTCTATGTGTGATTGGCGACATGGTTCATGTGGTGGTTGTATTTAGTTAAAAAATCTATTTACAAATTTGTATCAATTTGGTACAATATTAACATAAATTAAAAATGATTTTATTATGACTGTAGTTCTACAAGTAAGTATGGTTGGCTATCAAAATTGGGATGGTCGGTTGTGCTGAATGAACAAAGCTAATAAAACTATTTTAATCAAGGAGACAGCTTATGGATAATGCGAGGACGAAGTAAACCATGATTTCTAATTAAATAGAAATTGTGGTTTATTTCAATTTATGGGAGATTTTATCTAAGGAGATATATAAGGAGAAATTGTATGCGTTTTGATAATGAAGAAGATAATAATAATTATGAAGAATTAAAAGGGTTTTTTAATATGACAACAGTAGATATTATTATGGCATATAATAAGTTAATGGTGCTTTTAATAGGCTTTTTTGGTGGTGAAAACTTAAAAAGAGACGGACACCCCATATTAGGATGGACATTATTTATTACTTGCATTATTATAATAAACTTACATTTACATAAGACTTATTGTTATTATGTAAGTATTAAATATGATGATGCTACAGAAGAAAAATATGTTTCTGTTATGAGTGATAGATATATTGAATTAGAAGCAT
>JAZAUS010000038.1:0-6629 GCA_036342255.1 Bacilli bacterium | reverse complement strand
ATTAAATTTCATAATTAGTATGCCTCCCAATAAGTTGTGTGAATTTATTTATAAGTTTATTCTAATTCGTCATAAGTTTCTAAAGTAATCTTTTTAAGACTAGATAAATCATTTTCTATATTATTGCAAAAAGTTTCTACCTTAAAAACATCATCATTCTCTGTTATATTATTTTCTTGAATATATTGTTTAATTTCTTTTATACGATATTCCATATTATCAATATATTCATTTATTATTTTAACTTTATTATCTAGCATAATGATTCTCCTTTTATTAGTTTTCGACACTTTCTAAATACTCATTATATTCTTTACTATCAAATAAATAATCATCATAAGCAGTTAAATTATAATTATTTATAGCCCAAGTAACATCTTGTTGATATGTAGAACTAGTTGCATAATTAGGTGCAATAGCACTTATAGTTGAATAAGGGTCAGTATTAAATGGAGCATTAGAATAATATCCATTATTTATAGTAGAAAGATAACCAATTACTCCTTCATCAAAAGTAGAATAACCTATATTACAACTTGCTATACCCCACCAATTATAATCTGTTTGGCTATGGTCTACGCCTATATGACTTTCAATAAAGGCTTGTCCTATACATACAGATGGCAATACCCCATACTCTTTATAGTTTTCCACACAAGCCTTTGCTAAATTATCTGCATTAGTTTTCATTGTTCCTGTTAATGTTACTTGTTCTGAATAAGTATTAAATTTTTCTTGTTCCTCTAATATTGTCTGTATATCTGATGGAATATATAGATATGGTGTGTCATTTCCTTGTGCAAATACATTTGTATTAGATATTATTAAACTACCTAATAACAAAACTAAAAATAATTTTTTCATAATTAATGTTTTATATAAATTTCCTTTCTATGTTTAATTTTCTTCATTTATTATATATGCTGAAAAATTTTTATATATATAATCTTGTAGTTTTTTTGGTAATTTTTTTATAGGTGTTCCAATTTTCTCATTATACTCATAACCTTCATTCCAAAACATTACTACCATATGAACTTTATTATCTCCATAAGCTTCAACCCATCCAACTGTATGTTCTGAATTTATATCATCATTTTCTGCATATTCATACCAATCTTTAAGTAATTCATTAGATAAATAAAAATCAAATGATATACATTCATCCTCTTCTCTTATATATAAATCATTTTCGTCTAATGTATATAAATACTCCCAAGTATTTTTAAATAATTCATCTATTGATTTCATAATAACCCTCCTTTATATTTTATACATATCTTGCACTAATGATGAATATAATCTGTCTAATAGTTCTGGAAAATCATCATTATTATCTTTATTTAATTGTAATGTTTCTGATTGATATGAATGAGCATCGCTCAATGGTATATAATACTCTCCATCTTTATATATATGTCTAGTAGTAGGAATATTAAAATCAGATATAGACCTAAATATTTCATTAAACTCCATACATATGCCTTTTATAATAATATGTGAGTCTTTAGATAAAAATGTCTTTATATCCCCTGTTATTTTGAAATATATATCTAATTCAACAAGAGTATCATCTAAACGAAGAATATGTGCTTTTGTTGTACCATTAACTGTATCTATTTCACATATATTATTTTCAGTTTCACATAATTTATTATATATATAGTCACTCCATTCTTGTTCTTCTTCAGAAGTAGTAAACTGCAATAATTCTTTATTTTTCCAACCTATATAACAAGCATGAAACTTAAATTCTCTTAATTCGTTCATATAATGCTCCTTTTATATTTGTATTCCTAAATGATTATCTAAATCTTCCATTTGAAAATTTCTTAAATGAATAGTTACTATATTAATTCTTTCTTTTTTACAAAAAGCAGTTAAATGATATACATAATCATTGATATTTTCTATGTTAATAAAACTATAAAAATTAGTAAAATTTTGCTCAGTTTTATTACATAAATCATTAAAGGTAGGCTCTAAATCATTAAATACTATATTCATAGCTTCTTGTAATTTTTCTTTTGGTTCTAATCGAGCATTACTTTTATTTAATTTATCAATATTAAATAATACTAATCCGAAGTTTTTATTAAATACATCAGAAATTTCATTAAATATAACAGTAAAAATTTGATTATTCTTAAATAACTCTTGTAATGTTTTATAAGTTTCATGACACATTTGTGTACTCATAATTATACTCTCCTTAATTTTTATCTATTATAGACATATCAAAATTATCAAATAATCTACTTTCTACATATTGTTCAATAGCATCATATAATTGTCTTTCTATATCTTCCGAAAAACCTATTATATGATATACTTTTGATTTTCCTTGTTCATCTTCTGCAATATGTAATTTTCTGCCTCTACTATTTTCGTAATAATAGGCAAATTTATAATTGTATCTCCTATTCATAAACAGAAATAACTAAATGATTATCTAAAATATCAATACTAATTATTTCCATTGACAAATTTACATCACTTTTCATTAATTCATATATAGGACCATCAAAATATCTTGTTTTTGTATCATTGTCAATTATACAAACACCAAAAGATGTTTGTTGCCATACTCTTAAAAAACTATTTAATGTCATTTTTAATCTCCTTTATTTTTCTACGGTCATAGAAAAACTTTCAATTTGTATAATAGTAGTTAATATACCATCTTTTGACCAAATAAGTTTAAGATTATTAGGTAATATATAACATCTTATTTCCATTTCTTATATATAATCCCCCTAAAAATAGGGGGATTATATAAAATTACTCAAACTTTGCTCGTCTGTCTTCTAATTCTTTAACATATTTACTATATTTCTTTATACCATCAATAAATTGAATAGTCATATTAATGGCTTTAACTACATCTTGCTTAGTTTTTACCTTACATTCGTGTCTAAATTCTTCATTTTTAGTAATAATTTCAAACTTATATGTATATTCTTCCTTTTTCTCGTCCTCTTTTTTAAATTGTATAATTGGGTCACTTGCTAATTCTTTTGCAAATATAGCAATACCACTACCTATATCTTTTGCTTCAAATACAGGACTATCTTCAAAACTATCCTCAAAATATTCCTCACTTATATAATCGTCATCATCTTCTTCCTCAAAATTATATGTAGGAATAATAGTAACAATAGTTGTTTTTGGAACACTTATATCCTCACAGAAACGAATAATAACATCTTCTGTAATTAAGTCATTTTTATTAAATTCTTCTACTTCACCAGGTTTACAATGTCCATATAATACATCAATGTTATTTAAATCTTTAATTATTGGATAATTTTTAAGATAGAATATGACTGTTTCATTTTGTGTATCAGGTATGTGATTGTGTATACCACGTAAAATTTTTATAGTATCTTCATTTGAATATTTCCATTTTACTATAATATCTGATACTTTATCTACATCTAAGTCAAATACATTCTCAAATTCAGATAATATTATAATGGCTATTGTAGGATTGATACCTTTACTTACTATTTTTGCAATAAGAGATGCTATATCAATAGTGTGTATAAAAATACTTATAATATACCCAACTTCATCATAACTTCCTATATATTCACCTATATCATAAAACGCATCTTCATATTTTATTATTTGTGCAAATCTTTTTAATTCTTCCTCTGTAAAATCAGTTATTGTTGTTTCTGCCCAACATATACTTAATAAATTTTCTATGGAATGTCTTGTTTCTGCATCCATCCATAATGTTTTATAATAGCTATCAATTGTAGTTGCTCCAGCATAAGATTCCACATAGTTATTAAATACACTATTACCAGCTTTAATAATAGTTGCTATTTGAGCATCTGTTATATACTGATTTTCAAGAACAGTTGATAATCTTGCTATTCTTGGTCCAGATTGAAAATGCCAAGATGTAAAATTTCTAAACTTCTTATATCCATCAACACTCTCAAAAGTTATGTTATTTTTCTCAAAAGTATCAGCAATATCTACATATTCCATAGCAGAAGGAATAACAGCAATAACTCTTTTTATATATTTAAAATTAACCACATCACCTAAAGTACTTAATATTGCTAATTCTTGTTTAGATGCTGTTAATACAAAATCATATATATCTTGTGTAATTGTTTCAAAATTAGAAATAGCAAATAATTGTTCTTTTTCTAAATTACCATTAATAAAGTCTTGTATAATAAACTTACCTAATGTAGATTTATTACCAAATGTCTTAGTAACTATTTTATGTAATTCTTCTTCTGTAAAATCATCTTTGCATTTTTCTACTAACAATCTTGCTATTTTAATGTCAGGAGTAGTTGATTGTGCGTATAAATCAATTTGTTCGTTAGATAAGCCTCTCATTTTACCTAAATAGACATTACATATAATATCATCAATTCTTGTACTATCTCGTCTTACATAATCATTAAACTCTTTTGCATTAAAATTACCACCATTTGTTACAAAATCACCAATTATATTATATGATAATGCATTTATTTGGGGCTGTGCAATTTTAATAATATCTTCATCATATAATTTTGCATTATATTTAAGATTTGCTAATTCATCTAATTGTTGCTCATTAAAAGCACTAACATTATATACAGAATTAGCCATAATTAGTCCTTTAATTTTTTCTCTTTCTTCTATAGTAGCCATGATTATTCTCCTTTACGCTAAATTTAATTTAATTTTTGCTTTTTTCTGATATATTCTTCGTTTACTCATTTCTTCTGGGGAAAGTCGAGGGTCTATGTAATTTAATACTTTACCCTCACTAACTCCTATTTCTATTTGACTTAACTGTGCTTCAGTAAAATCAGTAATATCATATACCGAATGTAAAAATATTTTTTGAACCGCAACACTTACAAACATAGGATAAAAAGCTCCTTTCTCATTTTTTAATTTTCTATCAAGTATAAAATTCTATTAAATAAAGATTACCATATTTACACACTATTCTATCATCATCTTCATCTTCAATGTCATAATCTTCAAATTCACTTTTGGTAATAACGGCTTTCCAATTAACCCAATCATTATCTACAATACTCATTGGGTCAAATTCTCCATTATCATATACACCACTACTTATTTCTTGCTCATAATATTTAGTAAATAACTCTCGTACATCATCATTAGGATGCCATTTATCTAATTCATCTAATAATAAATCTAAAGCTAAATCCTCACTTATTGTAATAGCCATATCATTATCCTCCTATTTACCCTTTAATTAAGTTGTCCAAAATCCTTGAACTTCTCCATAGCTTATATTACAACTATATCCCTCATTAAATACTTCTTCTGCAACTTCGGATATAATATCTTCATTATCAGCATCTTTTTCATAATCAAATCCTCTGGAAGAAAATCCGTCTTTCCATTTAGATAATAAATCATCATAAGATTCTTGCCAAACTTTCATAGGTTCATTTTTATTTTCTCTTTCTATACAAGTATGTAATGTTGTATTACTATCAATAGTTAAAATTTCAGTAGAACCATTAACACAAGCTATTTCTATAAAAAACTTTCGTGCCATTAAATTAAATCCAACACTTATAACATCTCCAATAATCATATCAAAATTTCTCCTTATTTTATAGTATTCATAAAATCAATATATTCATCTATAGTACATTCTTCTATAGAATTTCTTATGTTTTTTTGTATTACAGATGGAATAGTTATAATTCCATTTCTATGTAATAAATTAAACCAAAAAATCGCATCATCTTTATTAATAGCCATTACAGCTCCAATAAAAGTAGATGTTGACATTGGCATATCACCATAATCATATTCTATTCGGTCAATAAGTTTCCAATACATTTATAGCCCCCTTTATACATTAATATACATTAAATTATCTATTATACTAATTTGTTCTACTTCTACATCTAATATTTGTGATATTTTATCTCTATCAGATAATGATATTGCAATAAATCTACCCGAATTAGGTGATATACCTAATATCGGTTGGGTTTTTGGTGTAATTACAAATTTACTAACTGTACTTAAATCCATTACATTATAAATATCTTTAATGGTCATTTTTTATACCTCCTTTAACTAAACTTATCAGGATTATTATAATCAATTTTGATTATCTTTTCTATTTCATGTACCCCCATATTTTTAATAAAATTTAATACTGCTATTTTACATTCTTCTTCTGCTTTTGTATCATTTAATAAAAATTCTGATGTTTCTTCATCCCAACAACCATCTTCATAATTAGAATATAGCAGAAATACCTTAAATCGTACTGTAAATGTATCTTCTGTATCTTCATCACCACAATCTTCAAGTTCAGAATAACTAAAATCAGACCATGAAAATGGAACTAATACATCACGAAAATCGTCTTGTACTTTTTCAAACTTTTCATAAAAATCTTGCCACCATTCGTCTGCTTTTTCATCTGTTAAATTCTCCATAAAATCATCAGTAAATTGAAATTTAAAATAAATAGTTTGATATGCTCTAGGTCTTTCTCTATAATCATCATAGTCTTCATATGTGTCCGTAGAAGAACTGTTTGTTTCAAATATACATCTTCGTATTGATAACATTGTTTTTTACCTCCATATCGAGAATAATATTATAAATAT
>JAZAUS010000037.1:0-6631 GCA_036342255.1 Bacilli bacterium | reverse complement strand
CCTTTTTTTAGTAGTATTATAAGTCCAGAAATTATAATAGAAATATATAATCCATTTAATGAACCAACTGTCGTTATTAAAGCTCAAGAAGAAGATGTTTATACATCTAATTCTTTAATTAAATTAGTTCCTTTCACTTTAGCTAATGGCATTACTATAAAAGAAAGAGGAGGATTAAGTGATACTAGAATTATTGTAAAAGTAGGATTTTCAAATTCACAATGGATTGATACCTCTGATCCAAATGTTAAATATAATTCGGAATTTCAAGTTTATGCTTTTAGATTTCCATTAGATATGAATTATACTTATGCTGTACTAAAAACATCTGGAACAGATGAAGATGATGATAATGTTAAATATTGTTTTAATACAAATATTGGAGCTGCTTTGGAACCCTCTTCTGAAAATTGTTATAGAGTATCCAAAGATAATTCTTATAATTTAACTGTTTTCAATCCGTTAAATATTTATAAAGATTATATCTATGATAATAAATATGTTTATTATGTCACTTTTAAGACTGAAACAACTCCTACATCATTTACTATAGAAGCTGATTTAAAAAAATATGATACTACTAATAGAAATTTCAATGGAATAAGTAATAAAGTGACTATAACAGAAGGAAAAGGAAAATCTATTTTAACCCAACCTAGTAGTAATAATATAATTAATTTCGTACAAATTCAAGTTTGTGATACAACAAATTCAGTAAAAGCTAAAGTTATTAATCCATTAAATGAAGAAGTAGTTGCCCAAGAAACAACCATACCAGCAAATACAAAAAATAAATATATTACATTTAATAATTTTTATCTCGATTCAGAAATTATTATCGAAGGTGCAGACAATACCAATATTTTCCTTAGAACAACTGGTTTACCATATGAATATGAACCAACATTTGAAGAACCAAAAATCACGTTTGATTCTACCACAAATACTATAAATATAGAAACAGGACCAATACAAGGTTATGAATTTATGGAATATACTGTTATCATTGATAGGGAAAACGTAATTAAAAATAAAGGATATACTTTATGTGATTTTGTTAATTATGATTTAGATAAAATGGGCTTATATCATAAATCAATATATCCAAGTGGAGTTGGCTCTATTCAAATAAATTTTGGAAAAGCAGGTTTAAAACCAGGTGAAACATTTGATGCTATTGTTTATATGGAAACAAAAATGTTTTCAAGAATGGCCTTTTTATCTGATGTTATACAAGATAAAGTAGGAGATATTACTATAGATACTATACATGAAATAACCGAAGTATATCCAGAAGATAATGATTATGTATATACTACTATACAGGGAAGTGATTCTGATTCAAGTTATTATTTTTCTTATCTTCCTGATAAAACATTAGATATACCTATTGGTGCTATGAGAATAGAATTAGATGAATCTGCCACTGGTTCTTTTACTGGAGTATATTGCGCTTTTGCTGATAATGATACTGATGCTTTAGGTCGAATTGAAGCTGTTGAAAAAATGGTTGATGATGGTGATTCATATTGTATTGGATCTAAAAGTAAAATTAATTCTAAAAGATATAATTATATATTTAAATATGAAACAAATAAGGAAGATAATTCTCCGAAAATGTTAGTAATTAAATTAATTAATGGAAATTTAGCTAATGGTAAATTTAATGTTTATATAAGAAAAGAACAAGGAGAAAAAATAACTAATGAGGAAAAAAAATATGGAGAAGATGAAAGTAATAAAAAATCATTAATTCCTTATATTGTTGATCTTAAAGAAATTAGAGGAGATGAATCTGATAAAAATTATGTTTCAAAAATATTATTGTATTCAAAAAATTATGAATTGCAAATGTACTATATTCCTAAAGATAAATTAGTCCCAGTAAAACTATTCTCAGGAAATATAGCTTTAGTATATACCAAATTAACTTTAGCAGAACAAAAATATCATGCAACTACTCTTATATTATTAAGTGAAAATTTAGAAGAAGATTCCGCCGAAGGTTCTTTCCGTTTCCATACAAAAATGTTTAAATCCGAAGATCAAATCGAATTTTTCGTATCAAATAATCCAGATGGTAGAACTTTAAATTTCCCTTTAAGTCTAGAAATGAATGTATGTACTCCAGAAAATAAAAAATTATATTATTTATTAAATTATAATAAACCAGAACCTCTTCGTACACTTCATTTAGATATGATATATGGTAGTTATATCCGAGCTCGAATTGCAAAAGAAATAAATGAAGATACTTGGGATGATTTATTATCAAGTATGACACCTATATATAATTATCAAACAGATTTACCAGAAAAATCACAACATATTGATGTAATTGAAATAGAATGTCTTTCGCCTTTATTAATTAATGCTTATTATAGTTATGATTCATATGAATATCATGATCTTAAACAAGGTGAAATAGTTGTTAAAGATTTAGACCCTAATAGTGAATTTTCTTTCACACTTGAACCACAAGAAGGTTATATGTTTTATTATACTTTGTCTTTATTTAATCAAGTAGAAGTACCTTATGTAACTCTTAGATTTTCTGATGGAACTGAACATTATATATCAGGCAATACTTTACAAGATGGTAAACTTATGTCTATTCCTACAGAAATAAGTATTATAAATAAAGTTAAAAGCAAAACAAGATTTATTTTTAAAATTGGATTAAATATTGATAAAGGTGATTGGGAAGAAGATGACTCTGTTAAATTAGATGGTACTCTATTTATAAATAAAAATAAATATGTATATCAATTCCCCTTAGGTTCAAATAAAAGAAGTTATACAAAAATAGATTTCTTAGTCAATGGTGTTAATAGTGATGTAGAAAATGTTAAATTTTGCTATAGTACAAATTTAGGAGTAGCAATGGAAACCTCAAAAGAAAATTGTTTTAGAACTGGAAAATATATTCCTTATACATTATCCTTTATAAATCCATTAATTGTCGCTAAAGATTATGAAAATACAATAGAAAAATATTATATCTCATTTAGTCCTTTTGATGAAAATGAATTTATAAAACTTACCATTGAGGAACAAAAATATAATTCTCCAAATAGAAATGAAGAAGGAGTAGCTAAAAAGATTGTTGTAGATAATAAATTAACAAGTTCAATATTATCTTTAACGCAATATTATACTTCTAATATATTAATTCAATTAAGATCTTGCACTGATTCAATTTATCCTCTTACTTATAGAGTCAAAAATGCTTTATCTGGAAGTCTTATAAGAGAAGGAAAAACTTATTATAAAACTGATTTAGGTTATGGTATTATATATCCAACAGATAATACATATGTTGAAACAGAAGTTGAATTAGTTACTGATAAAAATGAGACAAATGCTGTATCCGCATTTTTAAAACATTCTGCGATAGGTTATGGTAAAATAACTATTCAAGATGGTTATACAGAAATAGTATTTGATGAAACCAAAAATTCAGTAACTATTAAAAAGCCTATATTCAATGAAGAATTTACTATTACAGTTATAGTTGATTTAAAAGGAACTTTAGGAAAATTAACTCAATGTGATTTAGCTTTTGGTGATAAAAGTAAATTCGGAAAATATTCTCAAAGTTTTATTTCAGTAAAAACAAATTATATTATTCATTTTATAGATTTTGCAAAAATTGAATTTGATGAAGGAACAGAATTTGATTTGATAGTATATGCTGAGCAAAAATCTAATTCAAAAATGGAATTTTTATATCCAGTATTTCAAGGCAAAGTAGGAAAAGTATCTGGAGTAGAAGCTATAGATACCTATATAGAAGATGATCAATATGTTACATTAAATTTCCAACCAAATTTAAATAGTAACTACTTATATTATGATTTCCCCAAAGCTCCCTTAGGTCTTACAGCTTCTCTTAAAATCACAACATCTACAGCAAAAGTAACAAAAGTTGGTTGCGTATTTGTATCAAAATATGCTTCGGATTCTACAATGATAAGTGCGGTAAATAATGCTATGGTAGAAGGTAAAAGTGCTTGTTTAGATTTAGGATCAAATAATAGTAATGAATTTAATGCTTTGATTAATGCTAATATCAAAGGAGAAAATAGTCGTCTTGTAATGCAAGTTATATATGGTTTAGGTGATAAAAAAATTATTGAAATCAATGATTTAAAAGATGATGAAAATACTATAAATATTAAAATAGCAGGTAAACAATTTGGAGATTATACTGGTACTTTTGAACTCGATGAAAAATTGGCACCTACTCCTTATGTTATTGATTTAGAAGAAATTCGTAAAAAAAAGATAGATAGTAGCTATGTTTCAAAAATATTATTTTATTCAAATACTACAAAAATGGCAATGTATTATATAAATGAAGAATCTACAGTTCCTGTTAAATTGTTTAATGGTTATATTATGCTTGTATATACAAATCCAGATATTATTTATCAAAAATATGATAATGCAAAGACAATGATATTAACAACAGATGCTATAGGTCAACATCAAAATATAATCGATGTTAAATATTTTGATTCCCCTTCCCAAATACAATATTATTATTTAGATAATCATGTTGGTAGAGAATTAAATAGTCCAACTGCGATAGAAATGACCTCTTGTGATTTACCTTATTATTATATATTAAATTATAATAACATTGAAAAAGAAAATAGAAAATTACATATAGATACTATCTTTGGTGAACTTCAAAGTATGAAAATAGCATATTCATTAGATTATAATTCCTGGAATAAATTAGTTGATAATATGATTCCATTTGATGATGAACAAATTATTTTACCTAGAACTGATTATCCTTTTGATATAATAGAAGTTAAATGTAAACTTCCTCTTTTACTTAATTTATATTATGCCGATCCTATTGTTGTAAAAACAGAAGATATTATGATTGGTGATATTGTTATTTTACCTTTAAGTGCAAGTTCAAAAAGAACATTAAAATTAAAACCTAAACAAGCAGGTCCTTTTGTTTATAGTTTTAATATTTTCCAAGGATATAGTGTAAATCCTCATATAGTAATATCATTTGATGGTGAGCCTGATATTGAAGCAAAAGAAAATGGACTTCATATAAAAGATTCTAGAGATCTTTATTCAGAAATTGAAATCGAAAATAAAGATCGCTCAAGTGGTATTAGTACTAGAGTAATATTTAAACTTGGATATGTTATGGAATCTACTTTTACAGAAATTGGTAATAAGGTTTATCAAAATAAAGATGTGGCTAATAGAACTATTAATTTATATGGATATAAACATGATTCTACATCGAAAAGGCTTAATTATACTGGAGTCGATTTTAAAGTATCTACAGAAGAGGAAAATGTCAAATTTTGTTATAGTACTAATTTAGGAGCTTATATCAATCCATCTATAACAAATTGTTATAGAGTTGGAAAAAATAATCCTTATGTTATATCCACAAGAAATCCTCTTATTATGTACAGAAATTATTTAAATGATAATGTTAATAATTATTATGTTGGATTTAGAACAGTTGAATTAAACCAAAATATTATAATTACTCCTACCCAATTAAAATATGATACAACTGAAAGAAATCTTGAAGGTGCTAAAAACAAGATAACAATAACAGGTGAAGGTGAAGAATCAGTATATAGTACAATATTAACAGCTCCAGAAAAAAATAATCCTTATATATTTACCCATATTCATATTTGTACAAAAGATGAAGCAATTTCTTACGAATTTTATAATGCATATAATAATTCAAAACTCGGATATAAAGGTACTATAAATGCTAATCCTGGATATGATTATATGTCTGTACCAAATACTAAATTAGATACAGAATTAAAATTAACAGGTAAAAAAGATGTTAATGTATTTGTAAGACATGTTGGTATAGATAAATCATATCAACCATATGTAGAAAAAATGAAAATTGGTTACGATGAAAAAAATAAACGTATAAATTGGACACAACCAATATTAAATGAAGAATTTAAATATACAATATATGTCGATAAAATTGGTAGCATAAAAAATAAAAAATATACATTATGTGATATTGTTGATACTAGTAAATTAGGGCGTTATTCTCAGGTATTAACAACCTCTGAATCTAATCCTAATATAACTCTTGATTTCTCAAAACCAGATTTAGTTGATTGCACTGAATTTGATGTTATTATTGTCGCAGAACAAACTAATAAAGGAAAATTGACTTTATTATCCCCTGTATATAATTCAAAAGGTGAATCTTCTGATGATGAAGAAGAAGGAAATGATGAACCTGATGATGGTGGTAGTAATACTGGATTAATAGTTATAATAGCTATTTTAGTTGTGATTATTATTGGAGGAGGAATTGCTGCTTTCTTCATAATTAGAAAATATAGATCAAAAGGAGTTGTTATTGCGGATGGAAAAGCTACTTCTATGGCTATGCTTGGATCTACTAAAAATGAAAAATTGGTTGAAAGTCAAGCTGTTGTTGATCCTTAATTACTATTGGTTAAAAATTAATTATTAAAAATAATATTATAGAGTCTTTATATATTAATTTAATAGATTTAATTATTAAGTCAAATAAAATAATAAATAATAAATATTTTAATTTTTTAAAAAAATATTATTTAGTAAAAATAAGAAAAATGGG
>JAZAUS010000036.1:0-7010 GCA_036342255.1 Bacilli bacterium | reverse complement strand
TCAGGAGAAAGTTTAGCAGAAAGTTCAACGACATTCATACCAGAAACATCTGATGGAGAAACTCAACTCACCTACACAGTAGATGTAGATAATCATGGTGATGTTCCACGTAATCAAAATAATGGTATTATAACACTTATCACTATATTTATCGGATACATTGTCTTTGGTCTTTTGCTCTATCGTTGCATAAACAACTTCCTTAACAAATCTAATGCTAACAAACAAGAGTTTGACGATAATATATATGATGATGCTGAAGACAACTACAACGATGAATACGAAGAAGACTACAAATATGATGATTATATAGTTGATATTACTACTAGAGATTATACTTTATTAAATGGTAAAAAACAAAATTAATGTATAAGGATAAATGCTCTATGATATTTTCATAGGGCATTTTCACTTTAAATAAAAAATCTATTTACATATAAATTATCTTGATATATAATTACATCATAAAACAACAAATTAAATATCTTACAAATAAAGGCACTTATTTGTGGGTTTCAATGACCTGGTGATGATTTTATCATCGCTAGGTCTTTTTTTTAAGAAGGGGGGTAATAATTATGGCAATTAATATAGCAATTGGAATAATAATATTTTTGTTTATTGTAGCTATAGTTATATGTATAGTATTAGCAATAATGTTTGAAAATGAGTGTGAAGAAGGATTTAGTCTCTTAATGGCGTTTGCATCTATAATATTTGGTGTTGGATTAGTTATATATTCTTGTATTATTTTTAATCCAGATACTAAGGTTTTGGAAAAGGAATTTATTCCATATAATTATAATATAGTTCAAATGGCAGATGATTATAATGCTAAAGAAAAAACAGTTTATGTAGATGATAGTACACAAGAAAGACAAGTATTAGTTAGAAGAAGATATTTAGGGCTTGAAGATTGGACATTATATACATATAAGTCTAAATATGAAAAATATGAAATAGAGCATTAAGGAGAGTAAAAATGCATAAAAGATATAATCAAATACAGACCTTAATTGATAATAGTATTGATACTATAGAACAAGCATATGATGAAGGTTATAAATGTGGTTTAATAGAAGGAATACAAACCAAACCACTAGATACAGAAATATATGAATTAGGGCTTACTAAGGCTTGGGAATATGTAAGAAAAGTAGTTGAGTATTGGACAAAAGATAAAACAGAAGAAATATTTCACGCTACTAATTTACAATGGATACTTACAATGTATTCAGTATTTGAAGTAATTAATGCAATTAATGAATATGAAGAAAAACAATCTAATGAAAAGGAGAAATAAAAAATATGATTATATATTTTGATTTAGTTATATTATTTCATAGCGTACTTTTATTCTTATGTGGTTCAGCAATACCTACGGCATTTTTAATTTATAAAAAAATAAACAATATGTCAAAGATATATATAATGACAGATATACTTTTTATAGGTTTAGTATTCTTTTTATGTTTTAGTTATTATGTTGTAGAATGTAATGGTGGAATAAATGCAGTATTACAAAAATTACAAAATATGTAAAGGAGAATTTATATGAATATAATATCAATTATTATACTTGTGTTATTTGCATTTTCTATGTATTGGTTTTTAACTTGTACATATAAATATCTTAAAATGTGTAAAGACGAATCAATAGACGGAATGAGAAAGATGATTATACCCATGTGTATATTTTTAGGTTTGATTTGTATTTTACCTATAATATATGTGACTTATAATAAGTCTATTCAACCCATAGAAACTCAAACTGAATCAGAAAGTGAATCAGAAATTTCAACAGAACCACCTGATAGAAAAGCATATACAAAATATGATTATTCTCATTGGGGAGATTGTTTTTCATTAACTGAAAAAGAGGGATGGATAACACTTACAGATACAGTTTATTATGATAATCTTAAAAAGGGTAAAACTTATAAAATGCATATATTAGTTGGAAAGGTATTAGGACAGAATGATGGTATAAATGTAGATGAAATGACCATAGAATTTACTCCACACGATACAAAAGGAAGTATAGAATATACTTTTTATGGTAATCCAGAATGGATAGATACAAATTATATATATAGATTAGATTGTTTATGTATAACTGATTAAATTACCTAATTGGAATAATTTATAAGGAGCATATATGGTAGAAATGATTTTTTGGACATATTTTATACTTATACACATATTATTTCTTATATTTAGTTTTAAATTAGCCGATATACTTCATGATAGAGATACTGATAGGTTACAAAAATTAATACGAATTGCGTGTGTATTTTTAGCAGTACATTTGATTATATTGATATTATTAACAATAGTTAGATAGGAGATATATTATGAAAACAAAGATTTATAATATTATAATAATACTTTTAGCAATAACAAATATAATACTAAACTTAACCCTTATTGGTTATGGTTATAAATATAATTTAAATGAAATAACAGGTATAATTATAAGGTCAGCGATAAGTATTATATTAGACATTATTATAGTTATTCTTAACAGTATAGCTTTATATATGAAAAAGGGGGCTGAAAAATGATTAAAATAATTTTGATTTTATTTATAATTCTATTTAATATATTTATGATTGGTGGCACTATTAATATTATAATGAGTTTGCATAAAGATAAAGATGAGTATACTTCTATGTTAAATATTATACTACTGGATATATTTACAATTTTAGTTATACTTTTTGTTGTATTTGCTGAAATAGTAGGAATTATTACATATATTAATTAGAAGATTTAATATGAATAATAAGGTGTATTTAATAAAAACGACAAATAAAGTTATTAAGGTAAATATAACTAAAACTATGAGTATGTTTTTTAATCCTAAATTATATATTTCAATAGAAGAACTTGATAAACATTTTCATATTATACGACAAAAGGAGATATTAAATGAAAATAGATAAACGAGAAAAAGAACAAGAAGAAATATTAAATTCACTTAGAGAAGATGACCGTATCTCAGATGAAACTGTTGATTGGTTAATAGAAAGGCATAGAAGAATATATAAAAATAAAAAAACAATTATAAAAATGACTATAATTTCATCTATTATTACACTTATATTTGGTATTTTATATATGCTATCAATATCAGATATATGTGAAATAATATCTCTTTCTATATTAGCAATAAGTTTTCCGATAGCGATGATGGGTATATTTGTATCATCAATTTTAATATTTAAAGAATTAAGAGGTTATTAAAATGAATAAAAGAAAGGAACAACTAATAGAAGAACTTAGGGAAGACGAAAATATTTCCGATAAAACAGTTGATGATTTACTAATAGAACGAAAATTTATTGATAGAACAAAAATATTTATAATAATTTCTTTTATTGTTTCAACAATTGTTTGTATTTTAGATGTAAAAGGTATTATTCCACCTATATTGCCAATTCCAGGACTTTTTACAAGAGGATTTATAAATCAATTTTGTTATGGATGGTTACTTTTGAGCGAATGGGGAATAGCGTGTATACTAATTGATTCTACAAAAGGAGTATAATAGGTATGACAATAGGTATTTTAATAGCACAATCAATATTAGTATTCTTAGGAGCAATAACCTTTCCTTTAGTATTCATTATATGGAGATTGATTCATAATAAAGACCCTTTTGATATGCCTACGGTTTTAATAATATTTATTGATTTTATATTAGCATTATTACTTTTTTATGTAAGATATATTATATGGTTTAAATAGAAAGGAAATTATACTTATGGATAGAGATAATATATTAGTTAAATTAACTATGAGAACAGTACTAATATGTGGATTTTTATGGGTAGTAGTATTAGGTATTAGATTACATAATGGTAGTGCTAGTTTTAATAATATATCAAAAGAAGAAACTACTCTAACTATCCAAAATATTAGGATTTCAGAAAGTTTTTGGTCAGATAAATATAATATAACAACAACAGACGGACAAACTTTTTCATTATCCAGATATGAAATGGATAAGTATTTAAGTAAATCAGATGAAAATACTATATCATATTACACTTATACAGATATAATGAATGAAAAACACGATGATGACGAAATATGTAGAATTACATTAACTGAACCAATGATGAATGAATTACATATACAAGTAATAGAAAATAAATAAAAATCCATTTAATTTATGATGCTAATTTTTATGGATTTGGTATTGCAACTTGTATCCTTTCTATAATGCTTATAATAACTAATAATGTATATATGTAGTTAATTATAAATCCCACGATAGTAATAATGCTATTGTGGGATTTTTATTAAAAAATCTATTTATTTTGAAAAATACATATATTATAATGAGAACAATATATGTTGGGAGCATAGATATATTTATAAAAAATGGAGATTACAAAAATGATAGATGTATTAGATATATGTAGGTGGTTAATATGACAGATAAACAAGTAATTGAGAGAATGAAACTTAAATTAGCAGATGCAGAAAAGAACATACCAAACTATACGGGAGCAATTCTTGATGCACAAATGTATAGAATAGCCCTTAAAGCCCTTGAAAATCATTCTTATAAGGAAATAGTTACAAGACCAAAGGGTGAATGGGAGATAGATAAAATGCCTTTTGGATATACTGTATTTTCTTGTGAATGTGGATTTGCTATGTGTATGGATGACGAACATATAGATACTGAAAGATTAAACTTTTGTTCTAATTGTGGTACTGATATGAGAAAGGATAATCAAGAAAATGAAAGAATTTAATAAAAAAGTAAATATTGAAGAAGTAAAAAAATACCTATACTTGAAACTTGACCAATTAAATGTAACTGATGAAATGTATGATGTTTTTTCAACTATAATAGACGATATGTATAATGATTTTACAGAAGAAGAAGCAATTGCAGAACTTAGGAAAATTACAGAACTTAGGAATAAAAAATAAGTGAGGAATAGTTATATTATGGAAAAATTCAAAGAAAAATTAAAAAAGATAAATTGGAAAGAAAGTCTAAGTATGTTAGTAGGTATTATTGGTTTAATTCTGTTTATATTAGTTCTTTTCTTGAAGTTTTGGGTAATATTTGAATTTGCAGATACTCCAATATCAGAAGTGCCATCTTGGGCAATTCCGTGGTTAACAAATAGATAGAAATAAAGAAAGATGAGGAAATTTGGAGACAAACTCATTCAAGTTTTTATTTTTAACAATAAGAAAGGTGATTCTAATGCAAAAAGTGATTAATATACCAGAGGAAACATATGAAGCATTAGTGCTGAATCAGTATTGTGGAAGTAAAAGTGAGCTTGAAAATATAATTATAAACGGTACACCACTTCCAGAAGAATACGGAAAATTAATAGATGCTGATGCATATCGCAAAGAATTATTGAAAGAAATTCCCAATTTAGATTATGATTGTTCGTTAGAACCTTATGAAGAAGGGATATATAGTGCGATAATGTCACTTGATGATGCACCAACAATAATTAAGGCAAATAAGGAGGTGTAAGATGATGGAAATAGTAATTAAAATAAATGAAGATGCTTATAATTTATTAGAGCAGAAATACAAAAATGGAAAAGCTGATGTGTTAGATTGTATCGTGCTTAATGGTAATGTATTGCCTAAAGGACATGGAAAATTAATAGATGTTGGCAAAGTAACTGATATAATGTGGACATATATGATGAATAAAGATAAAGATTCTAAGTCACAATATGTAATGTCTGTAGCAAAAGCTATGGTTGAAAATGCAACACCAATTATTGAGGAAGATAAGGAGTAATCGCTGATGGATGATGAAAAAAGATTTTGTATGAAATGTAATTGGAATGATTGCGATTACGGATGTACTTGCCCACCATATGAAGAAGTATACCAATGCGAAATGTATATGTACTATCATCCAGATGAAGTTAATGAATTTAATAAAGCTATGGAAGAATGGGCAAAACAGAAAGCAGAAAGTGAGAAAAAAGAATGATTTGGATAGAGATAGTTTGTGATGGTTGTAATGATAATCCTTTTGGAGAATTTTATAGAAAGGGTTCTATACAAAGAATAAAAGCAATCGCAAAGTCTGATGGTTGGAAAACAATAAAAGGAAATATATATTGCCCTAAATGTCAAGAAAAGAAGAAGGCAGAAAGTGAGGATGAAAAATGAAATTTACTACAAGAAAAGAACAGAGAATAGTAAATGAAGTTGTATCAGCTATCCTTCTTCCTTTAATTCCTCATTTAAAGGAAGATGAAGCAAATGCCGTACAAACAGCAATAAGAATCTTACAAGGAGTTGAAGTAGAAAGTAAGGAAAATGGAAGTGATAGCGAATGATTATAACAAAAACATATACAAAAAAATATGAAATTATAGGATGCGTAAAGTGGGAAACCACAGTAGGTGATGTTATTGAAACACGCAATAAAATGGGATTGAAAACTCCAGATTTGTCAAAATGTTTTGTGTGTGGACATAAATTTATGAATAGTGAATATCCCTATTTAGCAATCACGAAGGGAACAACAAATAAGTTTATTTGTTTTGAATGTGCAAAAAAGATAGAGGAGAGAGATAGCAAATGACAGAACAATGGCAAGAGTTAAAAGAAACCATCATCGAAATGCGTGATAATGATGGAACTGGAACACAGAAAGAAGTTTGTAAGTTTTTAGCTAATCTGATGGAGGTACTTGAAAAGCAAATGACTAATGGGTGGATACCATGTAGTGAGAGGTTGCCCGAAGAAGATGGAGAGTATCTTGTAACTACCAAATGGAAAGGTAGTTATTCTGGTGATGTTTATATAGAAACAAATATAGATGTGTATTGGGAAAAGCTGAAAGAATGGGACAATAATGATATTATTGCTTGGATGCCACTACCAGAGCCATATGTTCCCGACATAAATATCGGGAAGATGATAGAAAGTGAGGAAGTATGACAGTTAAAGAATTGCGTGATGCTTTAAAAGAATTTGATGATGATATGGAAGTAATGAC
>JAZAUS010000035.1:0-7137 GCA_036342255.1 Bacilli bacterium | reverse complement strand
CCTCTGCCTCAAAAATACAAGTATTTGCTTCGCTATATCTAACTACTTTCCAGTACATTCTCATACGCATTAATAAATCAAAGTCTGGGTAATCATTAGTATCTCTATAAGCAATACTACCTTCTGATGAATTTTTGGGGTCAAAATCAATGTCTATATTTTTAGGACAAGCTCGCAGATTACCCGCTGCACGTCCAGTAGAATTAACATCATAGTACTCTTTTGTCTTTAAAACTTCTTCCCACTTAGAATATTGAAAGAATTTATTGTATAAAGTATTTTTGCTAATACCGGTTTTACTTTCAACTTCTTCGGCTATATTACTATCTTCATTTATCTGGATTTCTTCTATTCGAGCTATTTCATTTATTAAATCATCGTCTGAAAATAGCATTGGTAAATAATAATACATCTGTTCAGTAGTATTACTAGGAAATAAATTGGTTATAGGATAAACGTTAGAGTACGTACATTTGCTTGCATCAATATTAGCAATAATAGCAAAATCTCGTAAATTAAAAGTGCTATTTTCACCTTCTTGAAATAATTTTCTAAAATTATTCCAACCTGAACCAGTGAAATAATAATTTTTACTACCGCCAGATTTACCGCTGTGAATTTCAGCCTCGTCAAAATGTTTTAAATACCCCGAAGTTTTCCAAGATTCTGCGAGTTCTTTTTTAATATAGGCACAAGGTATATCATTAATATTATTGGCTGCGCGATTCGACCAATGCAAGGAAACTAAACCGTGTTTATTCATTGTTTCACTTAAATCATAAACATATTTATCACTATACATACCACTACCATTAGTTCCAGTAGTACTTTGTGTTATTATTTTACTATTAAGTCTTGCGGCGTCCAAAGAACGTTTATCTTGAATAAAACTTACTACTTGTTGTTCTGCTTTTGGAAGTACAGATGGGTTATTTTTAGATTGTAACTTTGCAGAACCATCATAGCAATATAAATAAGGGCGCATTGTTTCCATTAAAATTAACTGGTCATCATTTAAATTTTTAGGAGTGGTAATACTTTTTAAATCGTTACCTCTTTCTACCTGTAATCTTAATACAAAGTCTTCACCAGGAGTTAGATGATCCACAGCAGCAAAATTATAACTTAAATCAGTATTACAAATAAAACCATGTGGTAAACGATTAGTTCCACTTTCAATAGAAGTGGTAAAATTTAAGAATGGTGTAATCGTACTTATATCATTATTTCTTGTGGCAGCATCCAATCCCATTCTAATAGCAAACATATCATTTGTACTACCATTTATCCAACCAGTTAAAGAAGTAAAATCTTCCCCATTAGGTAATAAATTTTGAACCAAAGGCTTTGTTGTATAAGTCCCTTCTGAATATCCATAAAGAGTTTCAATAACATTGCCAAGGTCATCTAATTTTTCATACTCTGTAACGTATCTTTTTAATGGTACTGAATAATGCATTATTGGCTTAGTCACTATATCTTTAACACGTAATCCATAATCAAAATATAAAGTATCTCCTTTAAAAATATCAATCGTTTTTAAAGTTAAAAAATTAGAAGAATTCGTATTAAACTCTTTTAAATCTAAAGACGTCAATTCAGTAGCACCATTATAAATTTTATATTCTGGACATATATAGACATTTATTAAAGTATTATTAATTTTTTGATAACTATTTTGTGATATATACTGTTCTTGACCATCTCGTTCCCAAGTAGCAATAATTAATTTTGGTTTTGTTTTTTCTTCAAGACTTTCATCATAGAATAAATAAATAAAAGTTTGCTCCTCTGGCTTCTCAGAATTATTTTGAATTATTGTAATTTGAGTATTGTTCATCACTCTATTTAAGTCTTTATCATAATAGTATTCTTGATTAGGAATTACTATTTTATATCCATCTTTTAAGAAACCACCAAAAATTGCTTTTTGCGCAGACTGGTAAAAGCTTTCTCTTTGATTTAATGTCCAGCTAGTGCCACTTAAAATAGCATTACTTAAATCATTAATAGTACCAATATTATTATCTAATTCAGTATTAAAAGTTTTATTAAAACCTATTTTAGATAGTTCAATAACAAAAGCATCTTTAGCGATAAAAGTAGTTTTATGTGCTGTATTGTCTAAATTTTGTTCTTTTATAATAAAATCAAACCATTGCCCTTCATATTTTAATTTAATTTTACTTTCATTTTTTAGTAAATCAATAACTGGGTTCTTTTCTTTTTTACCAGTATTTGATTCATAATAATTATCATATAAAGAAAAAGTTAAAGTGTTTAAATCATTTTTTGTACTTCTATTTAATATTATATCTTGTGCATACCAATCTGGACCATCTGGTGCGCCGAAAACACAAATTTTTTGTTCTTTTAAATATGTCAATGGCGCGACATAATTAGTAGCGACTATAAAATTACTATCTAAACCTATTATTTTTATTGCTGCTTTTGATGGATTTTTTATAATATCAGATATAAAATTAGAATTGTTACTTATAAAAGTTTTCATATCATTTGCTGTATCTATAAATTTATTAGTAAAAACTTTAGAATTATTAAACTTCCCAATATTATTATTAATAATTACATCGGTTAAATTAATTCCATTATTATAGCTAATACTTGGTCTAAAAGAAAAAATATAGTATTCAAATTCTGGTGAATTTTCAATAAAATTTGTCTGCAAATTTAAAGCGTAACTACCTATTAAATTAACTATATAAAAAAATCTTCTTCCTTGAGCAGCAGCATTAGTAGTAGTTTCATAACCTAATTGCTTATATAATATTTCACATAATTGTAAGATATGAGGAGAATGTAAAAAAATAAAACCATATCTATACATAATTTCTATTACTTCTTCTCTTATTTTATCATTATTAAGCGTGAAATTAATTGTTTCATTTCCAGTTGTCGTAATATTAAATATATTATTATTACTTATATCATATATAGTCATAATATATTTATATAATAAATTTTTAGAAGTCAATACTTCATTTTCTAATTCATTAATAACAAATTTATTCCAATATTCTTGCTTTTTAATTTCAATTAACTCGTTTATGGTTTCATCTAATCCTGTATTTAATAGTACATCATTATTGCCAAAAAAATTTATTGTAGTATTTAAGCCATTAACATCATACTCAATATAAATAGTATCAAATGTAGTAGATACTTTTAAAGGACGAAGGATATTTTCATCCATTAATGGAAAATTATTAAAAGTATTATTATTTAATATTTTACCCATTTTTATATAGCTTCTTTTAATTTTATTTTTATATTTATCTGAAAAAGTACTTTCTTGATAGTTATATTTTATTATACCGTTCACCTTTTTTACACTGTTTTCTGTATAAAAAGAAGCCTCTAAATAAGGAAAAGGAATACAAGGAAAGGCGGTATTCCATAAATTAGAAATTTCTTTACTTTTATTCACAACTTCTTCGCTTGTATCATCTTCACTATTAATATATGTTGGATTATCACCATTCATAATAGGATTTCCATTATCATCTACACTAATAAATCTAGGTAAATATGTGCTTTGAGTCATTAATATATGGTCACAAATATCGCTTTTTAACTGCGATAAACTTACCGGCGTTTGTGTTGCGTTATTACTATTATTTTCTTCTTTAATAAAATTAACCACAAAATCACGCATATTTTTATAATAATCTTCAATAATCTTATCAATATTATTTTTTACAACTATTGCATTAGAAGTTTTTGCAATAATTTCATCTACTGGTAGCATATCACTTAATTGATTATTTAAATAAATGTATTCCCCAGTTCTAGTACGTCCAGCCGAAGAACTATAATCATTACCAGAATAATATTTATATAGTTGTGCATAGCATTCGGGAATATTTTCAACTATTCTATCTTCAAAAACAGAAATCTTCATTTTAGCTTTCCAATAATCATCAACCCAGCCTTCTAAAAAACTCCACATACCAAGAGCAGAATTATCCTTTAAAAAATTATTAGTCTTAACACAGCCGATAAATTTAACTATTGTAGCTTGTGATTTTCCTTTATCTACTATTGAAGTAACACCATCATTGGTAACTTCTCGACCCATTGCATCATTATCAACAAATAGCGCCGCTGCCTCGTATTGATTACTTAAAACAGTCCCCTCCATATTAAAGCCATTATAATTATATTTTATTGCTAAACTACTATCAAAAATAGGTTTAGGCATATTCCAGATACTCCCTGGTATATTTTGTCTTACTAAAGAAATTAAATAATGATTAGTAGCGTCAGGATTATGCTTTGTATATGCTTCCCAGTTAGGAGTGATACCACCATTACTGAAATCTAATTCTAATACAAAAGTATAATAAGTATTTGGTTTAAACATTAAAGTAGATGTACTAAAGTCAGCATGGACTAAAGAATCTTTCCTATTTTTAGGCGTTTTCATATTAATTAACACTACGCCAGGTTTGCCAGTTACTTTATCAAAACTAATATCATCCCATTTTCTAGTGGTATACCAAAAACTTAAATCATCGGGAGATGTATCTAAACCCTTATATAAATTATAATATTGCGTTACTCCATCAATGGTAGAAAAGGTTCCAGTCCCTTCTACTTGTTCAATTTTATCTCTCCATAAACTTAATTCATAAGGCTTTGTAAGAATTGACATATTACACCTCCTTAATAATATAGATATTGATAATCTATCAATACTTCTCTGAAATAGTTCTCATTTTTTAAAGTTTTTAAGACAACGCCATCTTTTATATCACAAATTGGTATGCTTAAAAAATCTCCCTCATAAATTAAATTATTATAAACTTTAGTTTTATCATAATTCCAAGTAGTCCCATTTAAACTTAATAAAGGAAAAATTAATTTTTTCTCACAGTCTAAAACTACTCCAATATAAGACGGATTTGCATTTAAAAAAGATAACAATAATTTTGTATTAAATCCAATATAATTATCGTTTATTACTACCCCTATATCACCATCGGGTATTTCTTCTAACGCTTCTTCAATTTCTTCTTTATTAAATTGAAGGGCAATCTTTGGATAAGTTATCAAATCTCCAGGATTATGCAGTGGAGTAAAAAAAAGATTTGGCACATTTATATGGTCGGCGATATCAACTGTTCCATCCCAAAATATAGGGCTCGGTCTGCCATCATAACCTAATTCCACTGTACTATTTTTACTAATAATACCGCTACTATTTTTCCATTCATTTAAATTACTTTCAGCCCCCCGCCACTCTGGAATATTAACATTATTATAATCTTCTAAGTACTTATAACGACTTCGCGCAAATGGATAATATGCAATAAAATTAACCTCACCTTCTCCTTTATAAACTCTACTTTCTTCGTCATCAAAACCAACATAAGAAAGGTTTGGTTGCCCATTAGCCTTAACAGTATAAACTTTATATGGTGTTTCATCAAAAATTAAATCTTGCGGCTCTTTTTTACCCAAAATCTGTCTTAATTTTCTTAATTGGCTATCCATTAAATTATCGAAAGCAAATTTAATAGTAAAAGTTCTCTGCGTATAATTAGAACCAAAATAATAAGCCCCATCTTTACCTGGCACTGTAGCAGTTACATCATTAAAATTTGGAATATAATCTTCCTTATATCTACTACCATCAGAAACTCTAACGATACCTAATTCAGAAGAGTGCGTATTCCCTATTGTAAAACCGAGGAAGTCCCCTCTCCATTCATAATTTACTCCATTAGCTATAACTGAACCATAATTATCATATAAAATTACATTATTTTTCAATTATATCCCTCCTTTAAATCGGGAGTGGGAATAACCCACTCCCTTATAATCTTTACCTCATCATATTAATTATATTAACATTTCTATATCTTGATTGTTCTGCGATTTTTTGTTGTACACGTTCAACCATTTGGTCTACATCATAATCTCCAGAAATCTTGTCTACATCTATGTGAATTTCAAAATAGTTATCTCCATTACTATTATCATTAGAACTTCCACGATTAATAAGATTTGCAAGCACATCTTTTAAGATTAAGAAATTTTCCGTATCTTGTGGACTAAGTACAAGTTCTGGTGAAGTTTTTGAACCGTCTAACCAAGCTGGTCCAGTATAATCTGCTAAACCACCAGATGCATAATGATAAGTGCGGTCAAAAGCTGCGGTTAAATAACGGTCTTTATTCATCTTATAATAAGCACGGGCATTAGCTAATTCTTGCGCTAATTGTGTATATTGTGCAACTTTATTATTATAAGCCTCAGCTTCTTCATCAGAACTAGCCAAATAGTGGCTATATTTATAAACCATTTTTTGCCCTTCTTGGTCATACCACATTAAGTGATTAAAATTACCATCGTTGTTCATAGCCTCTAATCTATCTTTTAAAGACTTAATATAAGCACTATTTTCACCAAATACGCTATCAGCATTTTTAACCTTATCTGACATTTGACTTTCAACGTCTAAATTTGCTGTTGCATTAGCACCAAACATAGCAGCAAGGTTATTTAAATCTCCCATCCAATTAGCAATTTGAGTAGCATTCATTTTAGTTACTTCGTCTAAACTAGATAATATATTATAAAGTTCCGTTCCTTTTTGAATATGTCCGCTCATATTAACACCAGTTTTAATTGCATTATCTACCGCGCGCCAAATAACACCATTTTCTTTATCAATCTCTAGCTGAGCTTCCATGACCTCGATTTGACGTTTTCTTTGCTTTGCGGCTTCATCATTTTGCGCCTGAAGCTCAGAAATTTTTTGGTCAATTAAAGAATCAGTATAGCTCTCTTGTTTATCTGAAAGTTGTTTTTGCAAATCAAGAATATTCTTTTGATTTGCGTTTGAGGTATCAGTCTGTAAGAAAGATAAACGAGCTTCCATATTTTGAAGTTCTTTTTCCGTTTTTTGATTTTGTCTGTCTTGACGAATTTTTTGAATATTCTTTTGAATAGAAGAAGTTAGTTCACTTGCGGCATTATTAATAGAAGTATCTATATTTTTAAGATTCTCGATTGCTTGCTCACGAGCATGAACGACTGCCTCGTAAACCTTTTCTTGAAATTCTAATGCCTTATCAGCTAGGTTTTTCTTTAAATCATATAAAGAATCCT
>JAZAUS010000034.1:0-7177 GCA_036342255.1 Bacilli bacterium | reverse complement strand
ATTTAATAAACTTTTATATTTATATTTTATTCTTGATTGTATTTCACCATTTTCACCGAGAGATTTATTATAAAAAGCATTTTTGAATTCATATGTAACAGCACTATTATCTGTACATAATTCCATTTGAACGAAAAGATATTCTTTATTATCAGGATTTGTTAATATAGTTTTACCTTCATTATTTATTTTTAAAGTACTTGGAATATCAGGCATATTTCTATTATTAGTATCATACTTAATTAATTTAGGTAATATTGTTATATTAAGATCTTTATTTTCTGTTCTAAATGAAACAAAGTAATCCATAACATCGTCACCTGTGGTATAATCTTTATGCATTATATAAGGATTCATTACTTCTATAGTATAACTATTCTTTTTACCAACTCTAAAACAATTTTGCGTTGATGGATTTATAAAAGCTCCTAAATTCGTACTATAACAGAATTTAACATTATCATATGTGGTAGAAACTTCAAATTGTACTTTGGTATAATTAAGTCTATCTTCTCCTTTTTTGAAAACATAAGCGAATAAATTCGCTGATCTATTTGGATTTTGAATATTATATATATCATTTTCTATTTTAATAAAATTCTCATCTAAATTATATCCGAATTTAAATATTACTTTAGTAGAATCATCTCCTGTTAATCTTTTATTTGATACAGTGATTAATCTATAATTTTCTGTAGTATTTTTTATATAAATACCATTTTGATTTATTCTCATATCACTTTTTGATTCAAATTCAATTAAAATATCAGGAGTACCATAAGTTCTATGCACATAAAAACTATAAAGGAATCTATCTCCACTTAAGTTTTCAATAAAAGATAAAGATTCTTTCGAATTAGGATATAAAGTTATTATAGAGACATCACCTTGTTGTAAATTAGATTTTTTAGGATTTGCATCATCAGTATAATATATATTTAATAAAAGTGGTGTTTTACATGTGACTTCAAATACATCAATATGATATTTATTTTGTCCGTCAATTATTATTTCATCTCCTTTAAATGCTTCCATACTTGAAACAAAAGTATCCCAAGAATCAGCGGTTAATTGATCTGCGAATTTTGTTGTGTTTATTTCGCCGAAAATTGTATCTATATGAAGCATTCGATCACCTTCAAAGTGATGATAATTTAATATGTAATAATATGGTTGGTCACAATTTAACATTTCGATACTGGTTGGATTATTTAAAGGTCGACCGTTGGGATTTGCACTTACATAGTATTGCATTGTTTTAGCGGAATTAAAGAAAGTTATTTTAAATTTGAATTTTTCACCAAATGGTACCGTCTTTTTCACGGATAATGAATCTGTTAATAATATCATTGTGGATGCCCCGTTATATTTTTCTCTTATTACGTCTTCATTTGTATATACCATCATTATATTTCCGGAGAATAATTCAACAGGTGCTCCATCTTGAATATAGAACATATCTAATTCTCTTGTACTAGAATAAATCAAAACTTTTGAATGATAATTTTCCTTTTGCATTTCTCTAATTTCTTTCAAATCTAAAATATATGGAACTAAAGTCAATTCTTCATCTTCATTATATCCATAATCTTCTTTATCCACTTTATATCCACTAGTTCTAATAGTAATATTCATTTTAACAATTTCATCATTTAAATCATTATTATAATTATCATCATCACTCATACCATATTTAACAAGTATGACTAATTTTTTAATACCAGATTTAACTTTAGCGCAATTAATTAAAGCATCAAATCCATTCGAATCTTTAAATGTTTCCCCAGCACATAAATTATTCATATCTCTTTCAGCCTCATTAACCTTTTGAATCATTTCTTCAGGAGAAGCATCAGTTTCTACAAAAGTACAAGCAACTTTAGATATGGACATACCAGTATCTTTATCTGCTTTTATTTTTAAACTAGCAATATCACCCACAGGATTTGTATCAAAGGTATAATATAAATAATTACTACTTGTGGTATTTTTCGTAAATAATGTTGTTACATAATCTTTTTTATTAGGGATTGTACCTGTTATTTGATCAATGCCTTCAATTTTTCCGACTTTACCAGTGATGACATTATATAATACTTCTAATTTATTTTTATTAACTTGAACAGCATATACTAATAAATCAAATTCTTGTCCGACTTCATAATGTATACTACTAAAGTCTATATAACGAGTAACAACATCACTTGATGTCGAAGTAAAAGTAGCAACATAATCAGCTAAATCATCATAATTTTTAGTTTCAACAAAAGTACATAAAGAAAAATCTTTAAAATGGTCTTTAGGTGATATTAATACAGTAATACGGAAAGCTTCATTATTTTTCATTGGTTTTATTATATTTACTGTATTTTTATTTTCAATCCAAGATGCGGAATATTCTTCTAATTCAAATGAAGTATCAGATGAGCCTATATGTTTCACAAATACTTTATTATTTTGATATCCTATGAAATTTATTTGAGTTTCCATTTTATTATTATCTAAAGGATAATAAAATAACTTCGAATTTTTATGTAGCATGCCCCTACTAATTTCCTCCTTTGTATATGCATTTGAATTTATATATGTTATATTGTCATATTCTGAAGCAACACAAGCTTGCAATTGGATAAATATTTTTGAATTAGAACTATTTGATGGTATTGATAATATAATTCCTTTTTCATAATCGGTTCCGAAATCTAAAACACTAGGTATACCTTCAATACTTCTTTTTTCTATGTCATATTTATTTTCGGTAATATCTAATGAAATATATTCTGAAGAATAATAAGGATTAAATGTTATATAATAATTATCGATTAATGTATTATAATTTTTTGGAGCTACTAAAGGATTTATAAAGCTTAAAGTATAAGGAATATTTGCTCCAGTTCTAAAACAATTTTCTTTAGAGGAATCAATTGCCATACCCATACTTGTACTATAACAGAATTTTAAATTAGGGGATACTTCCCCAGTATCTTTTTTTAAAGGAGTTACTAAAAATTGTACATCAGTGAAATTCCTTTTATCATTACCATAAGGGAATTTATATACATATTTATTTTTATTATAATATAAAATACCATTTATTTTTCTTTCTTCTTGTTTCCAATCTTTTTCTTGTTCAACTCCATATCCTATTTTAAAAATAAATCTTGTAGCTGAATCGCCATTATTAAAAACAGTAATTTCTTTTGGAGCAACAGCCAATATTGTTAATTTTAAAGTATTTCCACGTATAGTTTCGGAAATACTTCCGTATTTAAAAGTCATATCAGCATTGTTATTTGGATTAAATAAAGATATAGAACAATATATTACACCTGATAAATAAGGATCTAAAGTAATAGTTGTACTACCTGAAGCAGGTAAGGTTTTTATAGCTATATTACCTTTTTTAAGATCTAGATATTCCTCCTTTTCGGTATTATAATAAGCATTCGCTAAAAGAGGAGTTTGACATTGGATTTCTACAACATCAATATGCTGGGTTATTTTTCCTAAGGTTATTTGATTATCTTTTATATCTTCCATATCATTATTAATCAAATCATCCCAATAATTTGAATTTATTCT
The DNA here is from genome assembly GCA_036342255.1 of Bacilli bacterium. Taxonomy (GTDB): domain Bacteria; phylum Bacillota_I; class Bacilli_A; order RF39; family UBA660; genus RUG11198. Next base: position 3,595 of record JAZAUS010000034.1, on the reverse strand, counting down.
TGTATTAACTCTCGCTTTTTTCATGATACCATATATTAAATCTAAATATAATATTCTTTCATCTTCTGCTCTATTATAATTTAATATATAAATATATTTATCATTTCCTCCAGAGCAAGTATTCATTTCTAAACTCAAAGGATAATTTAATGTTCTCCCTATAGGATTATTACTTTCGAAAAATTCGATCTGATCTGAGGATTTAAACATTTTTGTATGAAATCTGAAATTATTACCTAAAATGGAATGTTCTTGGCCATTTAAATTTTCACTTAATAATATTAATTTCGTTGTATGATATTTTTGTTTAGCTAATTCCGGCTTAGTTAATAATAACATAATACCACCAGTGAAAAATAATATTGGCATATTTCTATCAATTGTATCATCTAAATAATACATTTGCATATCTAAATATCTTGAATATAACAATAATTTAGAAACATAATTATCTTTTGAATCACCCCTAATCAATTCTAAATCTATTATATAAGGCATTACAGTCTTTTCATATTCTTCTCTTGCACCATATTCTTTTTGTTTCTCGAAATCAGTTGGTTCTATATAAGTATTATTTCCTTGTCTTAAATAAATAGTAAAGCCATCTTGAATTTTTTGATTATTTGTAATTTTAATAACTAATCTTCTCGGTTTATTATCTTTCGTATAAGAATATTTAAATATATAATTATAATTTTTACCATTTGTTGTACTTTTACCTCCAATGCAATAAGGATTGGCTTTCGAAATAATATCTTCCACGGCTTCAATCATTCCACTTGGTATTTCACCTTCATCAACAAAGGCACAACTTAAAGTAGATAAAGATAATTTTGATTCCGTATTAAATTCTATTCTAAAAGCTCCAACAGGTACATCTCTTATATCATTAGGTAAATAAGAAAAATATAAAGAATTACCATCAGATGTCGCTGTACCAGTAGCATATACATAATTAATATCTTTATCATATTCTTTATTTATTTCTGTAATAACATCAATTTTTATTTCACCGACAGTTCCTGAAATAACATCAGATAAAAATGCCATTTTTGTATTTAATTTTTGTTCATAATATACTATAGCTTCAAACTCTTCATTAGATTTTAATCCTACTTTATCGAAATTTATTGATATACTTGCAGTCTCTGCATATGATATTACTGATTTTGAATATTTAGATATATTTTTACCTTCGGCTATTGTACATAAAGTAATATCTTGACTACTAAGTTCTCCTTTTTTTCCAACATATACCGTATATTCTATTTTTTCATAATCTTCTAAAGGATGTTGCATTATTATTTGATTAGTTGAAGAATTAAATGTTATTGAAGGATTTGATATTACTTTTGGAGTATATCTTGTTGTTATACCTGAATGCCTTACGAATACTTTATCTTGACCATTTCCTGAGACTAATAATATTGTTTCTAATAATATATTATCAACAATTTTATAAAAATTTTTTGTTCCTGAAGGTATAGTCGTTTCTTCTATGACTGTTTGTGTCTCAGTAAAACCATCTATTAATTCAATTTTAATATCTCTTTTAGCACATTGTGTTATTTGTATAAATTCCTTATCATCTTTATTAACAGGTGCAGTAAGAATAGTACTAGCCATTTCTGAACTTTCACCTATTTGTATAACATTACTAATTCCTTCGAAATTTCTTTCTTCGGTATTATATTTATGTAAAAATGATATTACTTCCATTTTATCAGTTAGTTCCATAGGTTTAATTGATACATAATATCCAACATCATCACTAAAATCATAATCTTTATGCATAATTAAAGGATTTAAAACTTTTAATGTATAACTATTATTCAAAGAAACTCTGAAACAATTTTCAGCAGAAGGAAGTATAGGAGCGCCTATACTAGTACCAAAACAATATTTAATATTATCACCATCAATAGTACCTCTGGTAATTAAATCAGCAAAAGTATAATTATATTTATCTGCCTCATTAGGGAAACTAAATACAAATAAATTAAGATTATTATTCTTATAAATATTTCCCTTTTCTTTTACCCAATCACTACTTGATATACTATATCCTACTTTTATTATTACTCTTGTTCCAGTATCACCGCTTCTTTCTCTGATTACTAAAGGATTCGAGGTTGACATTGGGGTACTTTTTATTAAACTATTTTTTGAAACTATATTTTCATTTTGACCATCATCTATTATAATATTAGGCAATTTAACAGGATTAAAAATTTCTATAGATAAAGTAGGTGTAGTTATATCTGATTTAAAATTAAAAGTATATGTTTTATGTCCTTTTAAATTAACTATAGCTACATTACCATAGTCTAATTCAGGTATAGTTTCTTGTTCATTGACATAATAAAAGTTTAATAATAAAGGTAATTCACATTCGACTTTATATATGTCAATATGAGACTCAGAATCAGCGGGGAGTTCATGATATCTATCACTATATTTTATTTCTTGCATATCATCTATAATCATATCATCCCAACTAATACCAGTAAAATTAGTCACGACAGATAATTTCTTTATTTTACCATATATTTGATCAATATATAATGAGGTCTTTTTTTCTTTTCTATTATAGTTTAATACCATATAATAAGACGAAGCACATTCTGTCATATTTACTATTAAGGGTGTATTTTTAGATCTTCCATTTAAGGAATTACTCACGAAATAATCAAGTAAATATTTTGAGCCAAAAAATTTAACCTCGAATTGATATAATTCAGAGACTTTATCCTCCTTAGGAAAATCGCGAGTTAATAATACCATTGTATTAGCGTTTTTATATTTTTGTCTGACTTGATTTGCATTTGTGTAAACTAATAAGACATTTCCTGAGAATAATTTTTCTGGATATGTTGCTTCACTTTCTATATAATACATTTGAAGTTCCCTGGTCATTGAATAAAATAAAATTTTAGAAGCATATTGTCTAAAGTCAGATATTACTACAGATAAAGGAACTAAAGAATGAGATTCATCCACTTTTTTCTTTTGCTCAGTTTGCTCCAAAGATGCTTCTAATATTCTTAAATATATTCTTGCTTTGAAATTAATAATTCCTTCAAGATGTAATCTAATACCGATTTTCTTTTTTGTAGTATCTAATTTAATTATTGCATCATAATTCCCGTTATCATTTTCATTGAATTCTCCTATACAATTTGATCTTGTTGTAATGATTTGATTTAAGGTTGTAATTAATTCATCGTCTGATGTTGATTCATCTACTACCGTGCATACTATATTACTACCAATAAAGGTTCTATCGAATTGATCGAAGACAAATCTAAATGCTGTCACTCTTGATTTAGGTATTTCTGAAAGGGTATGTTTAAAGTAGTAGATATTGTTTTCATTTTTGGAAAATTCTGCCTTTTTATACTCCGAGGAGACTTCCTCGGATATGTCGTATATTGTTTGAGAATTGATTTGAAATAGGCAAAAGGCTAAAAGAATAAAAAGAAAAATGTTTGGAGATTTAGTTCTATATATCTTCATTTTAATGATAAATAATTAAAATAAATTATTTTTATTTTTAAAAAATGATTTTATTTAATTTTACAATTCATAATAATTT
>JAZAUS010000033.1:0-7473 GCA_036342255.1 Bacilli bacterium | reverse complement strand
TTAGTTTATTAATTAAAACAGTTTCTTTTTCTTTATTTGTTAAAGGATCTATTACAGAATGAACTAAAGTAACTTTTCCAGTGTTATCTATTTTAATATCTTTTATATAATCTAATGTAAAAGTTTTATTATCTTCATAAGTAAAAGAAAAAGTTAATATTCCATTCGCAAGAGTCACATTAGTAATTTGATTATAATCACCTAAATAATAATAAGTTACCTAACCTTCTTGTTTATTATCGTAATTCCAATCTTCATAAATAAGAATCTATCTGTTTATATCTGCGGCCGCAGGTGAATATACAGATGAATCTACATTATACATTACCCTCTATCCACTATTATTTAAGCTAGATAACCAATTACTATAAGTAGTTACTTTTAAATTTTTAAAAGTATCACCTTTAACCCCTTTTGGAATATTTAAATGCCATTTATTATAATAAGGATGAGTACCATCATCATCTTCAGCTCTAGAAATAGGGAAAATAGTAGATGCATTATATTTATTTCCATTTTCATCATATGGTTCTATCCACGATGTCTATAGCTACGTTACCAAATAAGGAAATTTAAAACCAATAAAAGCTTCAGTATCATCTCCAAAATTATCATTTCTAACTGAAGTACAATACCATTGAATTGAATCATTATAAATATTACCATCTTTACCTGGTATTAACCCAGGATTAGTATTATTTGGACTATATACACCATTACTTTTTCTTGTTTCAAATCCATCTTGTGAAGTTTTTGCCTAAGCTGCCTCATATGAAGTCATAGTTAATAACGGTGCTTTGCCTGCAGGTCCAACTATACTACCTATATATTCAGCGCCATGTGCTTCAATTTCTTCAGAATGTTCACTAAAAAAATCTCCATCTAATAAATTTTTATAATGTTCTTCAGTTACTTCTGAATAAACAGTTATATTATCATTTTCGTCTTTATTTTTTAATCTGTATGCTTCAATTTTTCTATTACTACTATAATCATATCCTCTTCTAAAAATTTTACCATTATCTGGATGATTCTTATTAGGATTATTTATTAAGACATATTCATCAAAAGCAACATCTTTAAATGAATTTCCTTGTGCAAAATCTTTCGTCATAGAAGGAATGTCTAAATAATTTTTCACAATAACGAAAGAAGCTCCCCTTCTACCTCCATAGAAGCTGTTATTCATTGCCATATTTATCACGCTCCTTCTTCATATTGATAATCGACTATAAAGGTATCTGGATTTACTACTAAATTTTCTCCATCTACTGTAACATCATAAACTTTTCTAATAAAACCTAAAAAAGTTATCTTATAGTCATTTCTTATTTCATAAATTCCACTAGGTCCAATTCTAATAGGCTCTCCATTAATACACATTAACATTCCAGAAGGCCCTTGAATACCTATTTTAGTTAAAGTTGAAGGGATAGAACTACTACCTAATATATTATTTATTTTACATACCTGGCATGTTGAAATTTCTATTATCCTTCCTGTGTATTTATCTAATTCATCTTGTTCCCAAACACTTCCCGTTTCAGGGTTAATTGTAGTATAATAATCAACCATTTCTCTTCCTAAAATTACATTTAATTGACTGTAAGAAGCACTTGGTGCTAAAATAGTTTCATATACTGCATATTGAGGATCATCTAATGTAGTTGAACCACCAGCAAAAATAATAAAATCATCAACATATTGATAATTTTTAGACTGATTTGTTCCTTGGTCATTTGATAATCTTAATGTAATATTTTGGTTATGATTAGGAAATTTCCTTTTTATAATTAATTTTATATAATAGTAATTGCCAGATACAAATCCTTGTGCATTATTCTCTATATTATTTCCACTTAAAGAATATATATCTGCAATTCTTTTATCAATAAATTTATTCCCAGTAATTTCATTAGTTGTTTCTAAATCTTCAATAGAACAATGCATCGTTTCTAACAATGATTTTGAATCTAAATTACTGGATAAAATTTGTCCTACTTTAAAACTCATTTTGCCTCCTCTCTTATACTTTCTATACAGCTTTAGAAGCATTTATTGTTAATAACCCTTCATTATCAAGAGAGAAAGACATGTTATTAATAATATAGTCTCCCGTCATTGCACTATCAGGATTATTTATTGAAATTCTTGTATTAGGCTCTAAAAAATATAAAGGTATAGTTTGTAATGAAATAGATTCATTATAATTTGTAAATTCATGGAGTGTTTGTCTAATCTATTCATATGCAGAATAATTAGATCCCCCAATATCTAAATTATTATAAACATCTTCTGAAACTTGAGAAAAACGTTGGTTTCTCTTAATTGCTTCATTTATTCCTTCAGAATCTCCCTTTTTTACTATAATTACATCTGGAATCCATTCTTCGAATACACAATTTACACTTTTACCCTTATCTGCTATATAAGATCTTCTTCCTATATTTTTAACAGAAATCTAAGTAATCTTTGGATTACCTGTATTAATAAAATCTAAAAAATAATTTATATCTGCGGGATGTTCAAGAACCTAATCATAATATTTTTGATTTACTAAATCATATATTTTAGGCCATTCAACTTTTAGTTCTGGATAATAATAATTTGATTCTAATCCCCTTGCCTATGCGGCCGCCCCTTCAAGAAGAAGCTAGGTTCTCCAGTCTTTAGCTTGAATTATTTCAACTTCAGCATCATATGTCTCCCATCTCCAGACTCCATTCTATTTTTTAGAATACTGTATATTATATTCTGAAGTTTTTTCATTTTTAATTATATAATATTGTCCCATGCTACTTTCTGGAGAAGGAAGTTCCCCTTTAATACTAGGATTACTAAAATCTGTTTCTCCTATAATAATTGGCATTTTCCATACCCCATAAGGATCTATCTAATACTCTTTATAATTAAACATTAAATATTTATCTGACTTTATTTTTGGGATCGTATCAATAGCCAAATGATAACGAAGCGGAATTTCATACCCTTCTGAAGTTGTCCTTATCCCCCAAATTACAAAATCATTTTTTATTGCCCCATATTGGGGAGTATTTGAATATGATTTAATTAATCGAGAATCTTCAAAAGTAAAGGAAGAAGTTCCAGACGCCATATTAATTAAATATGCCATTAATTTATTTCCATTATTTTGAGATGCTATATAGTCTGGCACTAATTGTTGCTAATTGGCCGCTTCTAAGATATATAAGGACTGAGCATTATTAAAATAATTTTTCTTTTCTTGGAAAATAAAATTTCCATCTAAGTCATAAAAATATTCATAATTTCCTAGAACCTATATAATTTTATCCAGATTATCTGTCACAGACGAACCGGCGTCCGCAATCAATTCTCCAGGAAAAGTAAAATCAGAATATATATATCCAACGTCTTTTCCTTTTGAAAAAATAGAAGTAGCACTTACACCTTCTGACTCCTATATTGCTTTCTCCCACTCTTGTTCATTAGCAAAATAAAAATCATTATTATTGATTTCTACATAATATAAAGGTTTATTTAAATTCCATTTCATTACCTTTTTTACTCTGTTATCTAAATCAGAAATAATAATTTTACCTAATTGTTCTCCACCCCAGTGATGAACTAATTCTTGAATAATTTGATATATAGTTGGATAAATAGTAATAGGATTTCCATCTTCATCAAGAGTATCAAGAAAATGAAGGTCTGCGGCCGCCGGTATAGTGCCACCTGCAAACCCGTTCAATAAGCACATCTTATCTTGGAGTTGTAATGAAGCAACCAGACCGCCATCCGATTCAGAAATTGCACAAGATATAATAATATAAGTCCCTAAAGGAAACCATAAAATATTATATTCTGGATAAGATTGAGTATTATTATAATACCCAATTTGAACATTTATCTTTTTATTAATAGATAAAACATTTTCAGCATCCATAATTTGTGTCATATTCTAATCCAATGCAATACTTAAATTAGCTGTTCTTCTTATAGAACTCTGACCATCTATATTAAAATTAGCAGAAATTACTCTTCCTTCAATTGCGGTTACGGGCTACTCATCCCAACTTAATACAGTAATATGGACAAAATAAGTTTTAACTGGTATTTTACTTAGTTCTTTAAGAAAGTCTGTATCACTTAAATAGTTATAACAAATTTTCATAATTAATACCCCTTTCTTAAAATTTGACAATAATAATCAATGATAGCCTATATAGGTACTCCCATAACCATTTGTTCCTAGGGTGAAAATAGATACCACCCGCCGCCATAATAAATACAAGTTGTAATATTGGATAAAGCTTTCCCCATTAACTAAGCTGTTTCATAATTTATTGCTGCAATTTCTTCATTTTCAACTAAAACTACTCCTTGCATATTTTCTTCTGCTGTTGAAAATAATCTTGTTTTAATTATATTTAAGCTTTCTTTATCAACAATCGTATATACATGATTCTTTTTAGGATTTGTAATCTCTTCTAATGAAGAATAATAATAATCAGAATCGTTTAATTCATAATAATATTCACTATCTGTTAGTTCAATATCTTTATTATTATTTTTACGAAGTTTTATACCCTATATATAAACTCCTTTTATATTAGTATTTTCATCATAAAATTCTAACAATCCTGTTGGTCCTATTAAAAAAGTATCATAATTATTTTCACTTGCATTAGTATTATCTTGCGCTTCTTTAACTCTTACTACTGTATTTGGAGCAGCATATATTCTCATCCCTTTTACCTGTTGTAATTCTTGAGACATATTTAATTTTAAATCTTCTTGGTCTTGTTCAATACCTTTTATAGATTGATAAGAAGCATAATAATATTTTGAATAAATTTTTTTAAAAATTGAATCAAATGTTTTAAAGAAACCAAAAAACTGTCCAATTTTATAAATATTTTCATACGTTTTAGGAATCAAAGAAGATTGTTCAAATTCTACAACAACAGCTTCATAAGAAATTACTCCCGTTTCTTGAGAAGATACAAATGATAAAGTTTGAACTTTTGTCGTACTATCTGCCAATTCATAAATACCTTCTGGTCCAATTACAATAATCTATCCATTTATTTTTACTAAATGCCCTAAATATATTGGCTATTCAGATCCTTCACAAATTTTTAATCCCATACTACTATTTTTAGAAATTAAATATGGAGGAGAAGTAAGTTCTATTTTTAAATAAGACAAATAATCAACTTTTATATCAATCAAATCTGTTTTTAAATTATAATATTTTGGAGCAATATAATTTTTAATAATCTAACCACTTGTTAAACTATTATCATAACCACCTCCAAAAGTTAAACTAGAATCTTTATTATATATTTGCCGATTTTTATAAACATCTTCTGCATCATTATCATTAATAGTAGTTTTATAATATAAATTATAATCAGGAATCATAACTTGTCCCTGCCTTGTCAGATTAACTTCTGTTTTATTAGAATACTATCCTTTATCTTGAATATTATATTTATCACAATTTTCAACAGTAAACTAATCTACCTATTGAACAGTACAAGTAAAATCGTATATATGTCTACTTAATGTATTATTAGGTGTAAAACTAATATTCATTAATTTAACTAATATATTGCCCTAAGTTGTTGATTTATATAATTTGACATTATTTTTATATAAAAATTCAATTACTTTCTATCTAAAATCTCTTTCATATATGGAATTATTATACATATCAATACCATGTCTAGAATTATATTCATCGTATTTATTTTTCCCTGCTATTGAATTAGTTCCATATAAATCAAGAGGAGAAGCATGCATACCATTCTATCTTGCATCCATAAAATAAGTAATAGTTCCACTTAATGAAAAAGTTCGATAATCAACATTTCCATTTCTTCTAATAAAAGGATATTTAGAACCTATTGTTTGAGTTAAAGATTCTGCTATAACATGCGAATAATTGTTTACTTGAGGGTTAAATCTTATTTTTAATTGATTCTATGCCGTTACTAAAAATATATCTTCAAATACACACATAACAGGAGTTTGATATTCAATAAAATTAGAGCGGAAACCCTATAAATTTCTTTGTTGTAAAGAGTATTTATACCATATTCCACTTTCAACAGTTTTATCATACCAAACTAAATTTATTTCATGAGTAGGCTATGCTAAAAAAGTATACATATCTTCCCATACATCAAAATTATCTTTACTAGAACTTCGTCTAATAATTAAATTCATACCTAATGAGCTGGGTTTTTCTTGAGATGTTACTTTTACTTTAATGCGGCCGCCGCTATTGTCAGCCTAAGCCTAAATTTTATAATTATTAGAATCTAAAGTTGTATACTATACAAGCTACATTGTAAAAGTATATTCTTCGGTCCATTCATATAAATTATTTGATTGAAGTTCAAATTTTACTGTATAGGTTTCTTCATTTTTTAAATTGTACTTGATTTTATAATAAATTTCATTAGGATTTGTATAAATATTAGAATATTTTTCCCCGCTATCTTCAATTATTTGATTCTAAGAATCATATAATAATATTCTATATTTTTTTAAATATTCATTATCTTGTTCCCCAAACTAAACTGTCCCTACTAAATATATATCTTGCAATGTAAAAGTTCGCTCTTCCGCATCGCTATCAAAACTTCTTAATTTTAATTTTGGTTTTTGAATACCTTTAATAAGTACAACTTGAGACCATTCTGAAAAATTAGCAAGATGACTATTATACCAACTTTCGTCTAATACTTCATTCTAAGCTGGCAATGGTAGTGAATCATTGGTAAAACGAATTTGTAATTTATAATATTGCCCAGATAAAAATTCTTCTCCTTCTAAATCTTGAGCACTAATTTTTACATAATATCTTTCATCTGTTTTTAACGATGTATCTTCATACATTGTAGTATTCATAATTCCAGATGGATAACGATTTAAATTTAAAGCTGAATAATTAGTATTTTGATTTTGAATAGAAATTTGAACTAAATCAGCAACGCCTTTTGAAGCGATCTCTCCATTAGCATTTTTATAATGAGCAAAATCATTTAATGAATTATATACTGATAAAGAAAAATAAACTAAACATTCTCCATTTTTATCAAATGCTGGTATATATGCTTTTTTAAATATTGGTGGGTATAAGTTATTTCCTAAACCTGCCATAGAAACATTCCCCCTTTATAATATTTTTTATTTCTTTATAGATTAAAAAATAATGTTTTATTTTATTTGTTTTTGACCAAATAAAAAAGGTTCTCTTATAATTAAAGAGAACCTTTTAATAATTTTATTTATAAATTTAATTATGAACTGCTTGGCACGCATATAAATGCTCTATACCAGCCATGAATTGCTTTTGATGAATATACTCTAATTGCTCCATCTGCTGTTACTGTAATTGTTATAACTTTTGTGCCATCATTCTGACAAGGAACCGATATAATAGCATCATCAATAGCATTCCAATTAGATATCGTTGCAATA
>JAZAUS010000032.1:0-7681 GCA_036342255.1 Bacilli bacterium | reverse complement strand
CTCCTTGAATATCCATTATTTTTTCTCCTTTTCTGCATTGATTTCCTTATATACTGTTGATAAATCTACTTGTGGTGAATATTTTTCTATATATTTAAGTATTCTTTGTATATCATCTTTTTCATATATAGAAATACAATTAGTATAAAATCCCCAATCATCTGTTTGTATTTCACCATTAAATCCTATAAATAACTGTGATGGATTATAAAAATGCCAAACATATCGAACATCTACCAAATCTGTAGTTCTAATATATGCAGTTTGTTTAGTATTATGTACTTCACAATAATAAGGTGGTAAATCTTCTACTTTAATACTTGTTTTATCTGTTCTATGTGTATTTATTGAGTATAAAATATCTGGATTAGTTACTTCTCCATTAACTAATTTTCCTAATATATATATTGGAGCGTTTATTTTCATAAAATATCACCACTTTCTTTATAAAATACATCAATAACAGTTTTTAGTACCTCTTTATTTTGTGTTTATAACCTCAATAGGTTCTTGTGTAATATCTATCTTTGTACTATCAATAAGTTTAGCTACTACTACATATCTACCTCTACCACTTGCTAAATGATATGAACAAGTAGATAAAGTTATTAATTCATCACCATATTCAGCAGATGTTTCTATGTTATATGGTGTGTTTTTCTTACATTGTTCTATATATTCTGTAAACAATTCATTATTCATATTAATGTGGTTTATATATACATCAAATCCTTCATAGTCAACATTATGGGATTCTGTAGCATACGCACCAATAACTTCATAAGTGGCATTTTGATAGATAGTATTAAAAGTTATATATTTATGTTCCTTATAATAATCTTCGTCAACATATTTTTTGATATTTTGGAACATAGAACCGTCATTCATACTATGACCATATAATATAGTATTATCACTATTTCGTTCCAAACTAAATCTACTATAATAATCGGCAAAAATTGTACCACTAATACTATATTCTTTATAAAAGTTTTTTCTTAAATAATACTGTTCTTCTTCATTAGTGTACATTACTGGATAATCAATATTTGTATCATTTATTTTTATCCAACCAATAAAATCATTATTTTCTAAATATAAATCCTTATATTGTTCTTGAACAGTTTGATTATCTATCAAATAATATCTTAAACCCTTATTAGTTTCTGTTGTTTTATCCGTATCCTTATCAATAGGTACAATAATTTTATCTTTCAAATCTTCTATTTCTTCTTTATTTAGATGTTGTACGACAAAATACCAACCTATACAAGCAATAGCTAAAATTGTAACAATAATAGATGATACAAAAAATATTTTTCTAATTTTCTCACGCACTATAAATTCACTTTCCTTTCTATAAAGTATAGTATATACATTATTATACCTTAAAATAGGGTACATTATAAATAGATTTTTATATAAATGTCCTTGTTAATAAGGCTAATCCTATTGTGCAAATCATTATTCCACATATAATAATGAATTTACCTATAGAGGATTTTTCATAAACATCTTTTATAATATACCCCAAAAATATACTAAATAAGCCTAAAATTAATACTAGTACTGTAATAAGTGTCATTCTGTCTATTAATCTCTTTCTTCCCTTGCTAAATTATTGTTAATAACATCAGTAATCCAACGACCACCAATTTCAAATCTTGGTATTATAATACCATCAACATTTGTTAAATCAGATTGCTTAATACATAGAATATTACAATCATTTGGATAAGCATTATCTCCCGTGAGATTATACTTTTCATTCATTAATTTACCTGTAATAACATAAAAATCTTCTCGTATCATTTTACAATTGTGATTTTCAATCCAACGTATTAACCATTTTAAGTTTTCATCATCTATAGTTGTACCCTCAAAGGCTAACGCCCATTCATCATATAATATATCTATGTCTGATGATTCACACATAATAATATTCATAATAAAATACCTCCTTTTATATATAATTAAATAGGATTTAATAATATTTATGGGTTCTAATATATAGAACCCATAAGCACATTAACTCTCTCTTTTAATTATCAATTCCATCTAATAATTCATCTAAAGTGATATAATCTAACTCTGATTTAGATAATTCAGATTTCATTGTATTATTAGTATTTTCCTTAGTTATATTATTATTTACTGGTTCTTCTTGTTTCTTTTTATTTTCCCCAAAAGGGTCAATTTTTAATAAGCCCATTGTTATTATCCCTCCCCAAATAATTATTAATAACAATCATAATTATATAAAACTTCTGAAAAATTACATTCTTTTAAGTTATCTTGTGAAATAAAGAAATTACCTATTCCACAATCTCCCCACATTATATCAATATTTTTCTTTTTATCGTGAATACTATCTAATTCAAATATTAATAAATCATATTTTGAATATCGTTGTTTATCTCGTGGGTCATATTGTGTAAAATATGGATAACCACCAATATGTGCCTTTTTTCTTGAATTTCTCTGGCATAATTCTTCAATAGAACCATCATCTAAATCCATTATTGAATTTAATGGTGAACTAAACATATCTTGGATTTCTTTATCAGCCATTTTATTAAAATTACTTACAAATTCATCAACAAATGTTTCTGAAGAAACATCGCCAACCATAGTAGTAATCTCATTAGGGATTAATTTATATTCTCCCACAAAAGGTACATCATATTTATGTTCCAGAATGATTTCTGGTGGTGTTTGTGTCGCATCAGCGATAGTTGGATGATATATTACTCTAAAATCTTTTTGAACATCTAAATCATCCCAATTTAGACCATAAATATCATTAGGTGTTATGAAAAACTGTAAAATACCCGTCTTTGGATATGGTTCAATATGAGGAATAGTATCAAAGTTTAATTGTGTTAATAATACAAGAGGTTGATTTTTACTTCCTTTAGGATATTCCATATTTTTAGGAAAATAAGGTGTTCCACCTATTTTACTATCATATAAATCCGTTTTTCCTCTTTCTATATCAAACCAAACTGTTTGTCGTGGTAATACAACTTTGTCTGTTTCTTCTAATACTTGATTAAAAAAGTCAGAATAATCCATAAAATACTCCTTTTATTTTACTAAATAAATCATATAATAATAAGTCACACCATCTGTAGGAGTGGCTAAAATTAATTTATCAGTTGTTACTGGTATCATAGTATATTTATCTTTACCATTATTATATGTTCTTAATAAAGATAATCGTTGTTTTTCCATTTGGCGATATTCGTCATCATCTGTTTTAATACCATTTTGTTTATCAATTTCTTTTTGTAACCAAATATTAGTTACTAATTCATTATTGATTTTACATAACAATATATCATCTACTGTTTTTATTATTTTCACAGTAAGATTACGAACATTTAATTTTGGTTTATTAAATATACCTATTTTATCAATTTCTAAATTAAACTTAGTCCAATCGGTCTTAGTGGTGGTTTCTTTATCATCAATTTTAACTGCATAAACTGACTTAAATTCTACTACTAATTCCATTTTATTTCCCCTTTTATGTGGTTCTAATCTTTAATTTATTGATATTTTTATTGATAATGTCTAATTTAGATGATAAGGATTTCTCTAAATCTTCATCTAAACCTTTTTCTTTCATTTTTTCCTTAACAATATCTCTAAACTTGATATATAACTCTAATTCCCTTTCTGCTCTCTTATCTGTATATGTTTCGACTTCTTCATCAGTAATAAGGGGAATTGATTTATTTATAATAGTATCTTTTGTTGTTGATAACATCATTGTTTGACTATTTGGGTCGTTTTCGATACTTAATAAATCATCAATGTTCATATCCATATCCATATCCATAGATGAACCACCCAGAACTACTTTAGTAATAGAACCATCTGATTTAATTTCTTCTAATACCGTTTGTGGTCTTATTGGTTTAGTATTTACTTTCTTTTCATTCTTTTTAGGTGGAGTGTTAACCTCTACATTAGATTGTTGAATAACTTCCTCTAATATATCTTTTTGTTTTACTGTTTCTTCATTAACTTCTTTTTTAGGCTCTGTTTTTTCCTTTTTTAAGTCATCTTTTATTAAAACAGTAGTTTCCATAGATAATATTTCTTCTGTAGATTTTGTAGGTGTTTTAGAATTAGTTATTTCTTCTTTAAGTTCATTCTTAATCTCTGCTTTTAATTCTTCTTTGAGTTTTTCTTTAAGTTCCTCTTTAGATATTTCTTCAAATTCCTCATTGATTTTATCAATATCTATCATTTCATCATCTTCTTTATTTTCTGATGGTTCATCATCAGTAGGAACTTTATGATTATCAATAATTGTTGTAACAGTAGGGAATAATTTTTCAACTGTAGATGGCTCTTTTCCCTTCTTTTTATCTTCTCTACGCTTAATTTCTGCTTTTATCTGGTCAATATGTGCAATATCATTATTATATTCTTTTTGCAACATATCTCTTTTATCTTTATCTACTTTAGGGATTTCTTTGCCTAAATATTCAGCATTTTGTTCAAGCTCTTTTAATTTACTTTTGAGTTTACTATTAGATAAGCCTTTAATATACTTTTCAAATTGCTCCATTAGTAAAAAACCTCCTTATATATAATGTTTGCAATTTGGTTAATTTCCATACAATATTAAGATATAGATATTATTTTACATCGTGTATATTCTCTTAGTTGTGTAAATTGTACTATCTTATCATCATCTATCCAAACAATCCATAAGTTATTTGGATATATAAAACTATATTTATTTTGATTTATTATTTGCATATAATATTCATAAGCTTCTTCATAGGTATCAAATTGTTTTAATTCCTCTATAAATGGCTCATATGAATCTATATTATCACATCTACAAACCCCAAATTTATTCATATTATTTTCCTTATATCCATGATGATGTGTCTTTAACAAACTCCACCATTAAGTCACCAAATTGTTCAAGAGAAGTTATCTTTTTTACTGTTCTTGGCATTGTAGTACCTTCAGAATTGATTTCTACAACTATTTCATTAGTTCCACTAGTAGTACGCCTAAACTCTACTGTGAAACGAGGATTTGTACCCAGTTTTTGTAACATTGTTCTAATTTCGGTCATATCAACATTTAATTTATCATCTACAAACTTTTCTGACATAAATATTTCTCCTTATAACCAATCTTGAACATCAGAATCAAAATCGTGATGTCCATCATCAATAATTTCTCTTGAAAATACCCTCTTTTTATCTCTAGCTTTATCTACTAATTCAGATAATTGTTCTTTAACATTTTGGGAATCATATATATTTTTTATAATCAAATCTGGACAAGATTTATCAGATGATACTACTTTAATAGAACCTAACTTAAACATTCTTTGTATCAAATTACGAGATAAAGTTAAATCTAATACTCTATATAACATTATTTCATCTTGATATTTATTTAAGAAACCCCTATCAATAAGTAGTTTATCTTCTGTTAAACTATATGTCGTAAATGTTAGTGGTAACGCAAAAAATGTCCATTTTTTCTTTTCTGACCACAATATTTCCATAATATATAATTCCTTTCTTAACAAAAATAGGAAAAGTCTAATAAAAACTCCGACTTTTCCTACTTAAAAATAGTTTTTTGCTTTTCATTTAATTATAAATATAAAACCAAATAATAGCACCAATATAAAAATTAGTGCTATTATAAGGTTTTTATCACATATTTATAATTTCAAAATCATTGTTGTCGGCTTCACCATATTTAGCCAAATTGCTAATTTGACCTTTAGCAATACTTTCAGAGGAATACTGTTTAGCCTGTGAAATATCATAAGTATTTATGAAGTGCTGTTCTTTAGCACTAATACTTTCTACATATCCCTCTTCTCCACTAAACTTGTTTCTCCATTTAATTACTACCATGATATTAATCCCTCTTTAATTACTTCTTTGCCTTTGCTTCAACCTTCTTTGTAGTTGCCTTTGGTGTTGCCTTAACTTCTGCCTTAACTTCCTTCTTAGGCTCTGCTGGCTTTACTTCCTTCTTAGGTGCTTCCTTCTTTGGAGCTTCCTTCTTTGGTGTAGCCTTCTTAGGTTCAGCCTTCTTTGCTTCAGCCTTTGCCTTGTCTGCTGCTGCCTTTTCAGCTGCCTTAACCTTTGCATTAGCTTCCTTTTCCTTTGCCTTTGCCTTCTTAACCTTTTCAGTTGCCTTAACAACTTCTGCCTTTGCCTTTGCAAGTGCCTTTTCAGCTGCCTTTACCTCTGCTGTGGCCTTCTTTGCAGTGTCTTTAGCCTTTGTTACAGCATCTACCTTCTTTGCTACTGGTTTCTTTGTCTCTGTCTTCTTTTCCATTTTTCTTTCTCCTTATCCTTTTGGAAATATTTTATAAGTACATATTGGAGATTATAATTTTCATCCAATATAAAACTACTTCTAATTATAACAAATATAATATATTATGTAAAGTATTTTTATAAAAATAATTAAAAAATATAATTATTTTTAATATATTTTTTGTAATTCTTTGTAAGAATACTATATTTTTTTGTTATTGTAAATAGATTTTTGTAATTTTATATTCTATTTTGCAATAAATGTAGATGATTTTATATATACTTCGGCTAAATATTTTTGATGTTGAATAATTCTTTCATCTGCTTCTTCACAGATTTTTTTATACTCATCTGTCATATCATCTTCAATATTTCTTACGACAACTTCTCTGTCTTTCATTTGATTATATAAATCAAGATTGATTTTTCCCATTATAAAATTCCTTTCAAAAATAATTATGAAGATAATAAATATATATCATTATTATTTATATAAGATACATATAATTTACTATTAAGTGGGATTGCTTTATATAAGTAATCTCTTACTTTTGCCCAACCAATAGGTCTTGGACAATTGTCTTCTTCTGCTTCAGTTACAACATCTGGTTTTGTTTTGCCCTCAACATATAAACAATCATCATCGTCATCTACCCAAATCTTACTATCTTGTTTAGTGAAAGAACAAGCACCAAAGAAACCATTCATAGCTAATGTTTCTAATATAATTGCTGCACTTCCAGTTCTATCAATAGCAAATAATAATTCGTGGTAACTATCATATATATAAGAATGTCCATTCTTTAGATTTGCTTCAATAAGTTTAATAATATCAGATTTATATATTCTATGGACTTCCATATCATTACCAATAGTAAATCTTCCATAGGCTTTAGCATTTTTACTTAACATATATCCAGTTTTCTTACGGAAGAAACCTTGTTTAACTTGGGTAACTGGGATTTTGAAAGTAAACTCATTTAATATATAATTGAACTTATAACTAAACTCAAAATATGTTTCCTCAACATTATCTTCAACAGATTCATCTGAATTAAGATATTCTGCATAATCCCAATTAAATAATTGTGCTGTTCTTAAAGCTAAATAAGAAGATGGAATTGTTTTCAATGCTTTTGCACCACCCTCATAAGCACTAAACATATTTACTTGTAAACAGAAATAATATGCTGTTGCTTGGTACATATCTAATGCTTTATCTGAAGGTATCATATCTGAAATAGTTAATAAACAAACTATTAAATTATATCTACCTTTACTAAAATCATTAGAAGAAATATCAAATATACTATTAATAATATCATTATAATCAATATCTCTATCTTCTATTGCTTGTAATAAAT
>JAZAUS010000031.1:0-7847 GCA_036342255.1 Bacilli bacterium | reverse complement strand
TTTACAATATTTGGTTCAGAAAATAATGTTTTATTTGATTTAGCTAATACAAATTTTCTTTGTTGAGAAGGATTTATTTTATGAAAAAATAAGTTACTGGATACATCAGCAAAAACACTATTTATATCTCTATAAAAATCTGTAATACAGTAATACGGAAATGGTGTTTCATAACCATATAGTACAATTTGTGATTTATATTTCGCAAAAGTAGGCATATTTTGAGCATAATAATCTAAATCAAAATCATATGTACAATTTCTTGTATTCATTTTTCTAATTTGTGCTTTTATGTTATCAATTTCGTCTGTATCTGTATCTGGATTTATAGAACGCAGATTATTTAATAGGTTATCCACCATTATATTTGTAACTTTATCATCTTTACGAATTTTATTTAAAATCTGCTCCAATTCCTCTGGAAAAATATCATGTTTATATGTTGTCATATGTGTTTCCCTCATTATTTGTTAAATATTCTTTTAATAAGTTACATACTTCTTCAGATTGTTTATACCAAATATGGTCTTTACCATATCTTTGTTCTATTTCTAATAATCTATCGTCCATACTTACTTCTTTACCCATAGGGCTTGTAGTCATATCGGCTAGGTTTAGAATAACCCATTCTATAGTTATATTATTTGTTGGTATTCCGTGCGAACCAATATATTCAGCATATTTCCAATCCTTAAATATTTCAGCACCAACTTGTTCGTGTATTATAGGATTAAATTCATAACCAATATCGTGATTAAATCCCAGAGCAAACATTTCTCTTGCAAAAGTTTCATCATAACCAAAATCTTTAGCAATTTTATATGATTTGCGGGCAACAGCTAAAATATGTGTTAATCGGTTTTCTGTAATCATATTATATTCCTTTTACCTCTTTATAAGGGTGATTTTTAATCATATTTACAGTTATAACATCATTATTATGTCTAATTGAAATAGCTTTACCAGCATTATGTATGATTTTCTCTGTAGAAACTTCGTTAACAGTATTTTCTTCATAATATCTAGCAAAGAAATCTACTACGATATATGAACAAAAAGCAACTATTGATAAAATACCCCAAATTACTAAAAACAATGCGAATGTTCCAAAAGATGTAGTTGCTACATAGAACATATATGTAATTATCATACTAGCAACAACCATACCTATTGTAAGTACCATTGTATCCCATATTCTTGAAAATCTGTTATTTTTTCCTATCATTTTTTGTATCTCCTAAAATTACCTCAATGAGTTTCTTTATCTTATGGCACTATTATATAATAGGGTATTAAAAAAATAAATAGATTTTTAATTTATTTCCAGTATTTTATGATTTATATAAATAATTTCCAATATTTTACGATTTTTCCTATCTATTAAAAAATAGCCCACTTCTTAAAGAAATGAGCTATTAAGGTTTTTTAGTTTTTACTTATTTACATCTTCTTCATCTAACATTACTGCTGTGTTTTTAAGAATCTGTAATAACTGTTTAGAAATACCATATCTTGTAGCGTTTTTCTCTAAGGACTGTAGTAAGTTACCATCATGTTGTCGCCAAGTAGAAGCTTTCCAATCACAAATCATTTCTAGCAAATCAATAAGTGTCATATCATTCACACCATTTTTATAATGTTCTGGGTGGTGCTTATTTTTTGCATAATGATGTTGAAGTGTTGTTTGTAAACTTTTTAGATTTTCCTCATATTCTGGTGTTCCATAAGTCAAATGCTTTAGTTTATCATTAACTTCTGCGAAACCCTCTGCTTCTGGAGATTCTAATTTTGTTTTATCGTGGTCAATACCTCTTTGTGTCAACTTATCAGTAAATATTTTAATATATCGTCTGACGGTTTCAATATGAGCGTAAGTCTCTAATTTACTATCTGCTAATTTCATTATTTATTGCCCTCCATATTATTTAAGATATAGCGTATATTTTGAATACATTCTTCTTTCCGTGTTGGATTATCTACCATTCGCTTTAGATTACGATTAATTAATGTAATACTATCACACGCTGAACAAGTACTACTTCCTTTTGCTATTGCGTGTAAACCAAAATCATTAGCATTATTAATCTCATTATCGCTTAATGGTTTCTTACAATAGATACAATTTTTATTTTCTTTTTCGTATTGTTTCATTTATTTTTTTATCCTTTCAATTAATTTACATTTTTTCTAAATAATTAACTGGCACGTCTTTAGTAAGCCAAACCCCATTTGCTGATAAATAAAACTTATATCCATCATTATACATCTGTTTAGCATTAACCTTATATAGAACTAACTTTCCGTGTCTTAATCCTACATTTGTAGCTGTTTCCACATCTTTTGACAGATGAACATATAATCGACTTTTTGCTACTAATCCAGTTCTATCAATACTATCCTCAAACTTTGTAGCTGTTCCGTGATAAAGTTCAGAAGGTGGCTCTTTTTCCTCTAATTCCACATCAACTTGAATTGAATGACCTTGATTTGCCCTAATAAGAGTTTTATTATCATTAAATGAATATCTCTGTTTATTATCTGTGGCTACTATTTCCTCTAATATATCCATATCAATGTAATATTGCTTGGATATACCATTAAGTAACTCATTTACATCTGCCCAACCGTGAGCATCTAATGAAATGCCAATAACTTCTGGCTTATGTCTTAAAATTAGACTAATAAACTTACTTAATTCTTTATTACTTATTCTTTTCATTTTTTCTCCTTTTAAGTAGTTCTTTTTAATTTATTATCTTCCATATCTTTAATATCATCTAATAAAGTACTATTATCCTTACCATTTATTCTATTTAACATCTTAATTTCAAGGAAATTATCAGATGTATAGACTTTTTTACGCTCTCTTTCCTTTTTTTCTGTTTCTTCTAATTCAAGATAAGCATTTGCAATATCCTTTTCTTCCAAATATACTTCCTTTATATCTTCCTTAATGGTGTTTAAGAATATCTCAACATCATCCATACTATCTAAAAATTCTTCTAAAATAATTGCCTTATGTTTTGGACTTTCCACATCAATATCAAAATAAATAGCATCAAGGGATTTATTAAATGATTCATATAAAATCTTAAGTTGGTCAATATAATTAACATATACTTTCTTAAAGATATTTTTATGAAATGATGTCATTTTATAAATATCAATCAATATTGGATTAATTCTCTTATCCAGAATATTCATAATTAATTTAATAGTATTTTTATCCTCAAATTGTGATAAATCTTTATATTTATAGCGTACTTCACTTAATGTATCTTCTATAAAGAATACTAATGATTTTTCTTTATCAAAATTAGTAGTTTCTACATATAAACAAATAGCATCATATATATCATCTTCTTTGCTTGTTTCTTCTTTTTCAAATATATAACTACTTGTTTTTTCCAGATTTTTTCTCTTTTTAATACATAATATATTAAATATTGTAAAAATAGCTATTAATATAGTACTTGTATCAGCAATAGGGTTCATTCCTATATTAAATACCTCTTTTAATGATGATAAATCCTTATGATTAATTAAAGAATCAATAGTTTGATATAATAATGTTGATTCTATTGGAACACGGTATTGTCCATCATCTGCTAAAAAATCTAAAAATGAATAATCAATAGAGTTTTGTCCAAAATAACATACTAATATTATTGTTGTAAATGAAACAAACATCAATAATAAGCCAGATTTATAACTATCATACTCATTATCATTAGATGAGTCTGTGCATGATAATAATCCAGCTAATAATAAAAATGCTATAGCTAATATACATATAAAATAAAAAATTGTTGTTACCATAGTTTTTACCTAAAATTTTATACTCCTTGCAATCGCAATCAATGTATCTACATATTGTTGGTCTTTTGATTGACATTCTACAGACAGTTCATCAAAAGGCACAATACTATGATGTTCGTGACCATAACAATATGGTGTTTGTGGTCTATAATTCATATTCATAGCCCACGCATCATGAACATCTTCTAAAGTGATATTTTCACCTTTAACTAAAACTAAAAGAGCATACATATGTGCTAAATCATTATTTTTAATATGTGTTTTTTCTTTTACCATATTTACAACTTTATCTATATAAGTTATCATTTTAATTATCCTCAATTCTTTATATTTGTTTTCAATATAATTACTGTACCTACTTCATACTGAAATAGCCACAGAGTTATATATCTTCTATAGGAATACTATCAAGAATATCCTTTAAGTTTTCAAAATAATTATCAATATAAGTAAAATTTAATTTATTTGCTAATATAAAATCACCAACATCAGTATAGTGAATTTCAACTTCCTTAAAAGTAGCACCATTAACTGTTTGGTTAATATTTATAGACTTTCTATCCTTATTATGTTCTTCAAAAGTATATTTTATGTCATTAGGATGATTATTATAATCCTTTTGTAAATTTTCTAATTTAACAATATCTAAAATATAACTAAAGAAACACGAATATTGTGACAGACCTATATTGAAAGATTTTTCAAGTTCAGTAGGTGTGTCAGTAAATACATCAGAAAGATTAATATCTTTACCTAATTTTTTATATAGTATATACTCAATTTGGTTTCTTTTTTGTAAATATGGATATGTTTTATAAGTATCGTGGTTCTTTTTTTCTTTAAATATAATAATTCTTAATACAACAAATAAAAGAGCTGTAATACCAACAAATATATACGCCCAAATTGAAATTTTAATAGCTTCCATACATACAAGTATTGTTAGAAATGTTGTTACCGACAATATACCAGAAATACAATCAATTATTTCCAATGCAAATAGTTTATCGTATCTTTCGTTTTCTTTGTTATATCCTTCTGCATATTTCTCATTAAGTTTACTATAAAAATTATTTATTAAATCCTTCACATCTTGTGAAGTAGTTTTTGGATATATCATTATAATATTCCTTTCTTATTACCATTTTATCAATAAAGCTGGTACTGTTTCTATACCATTTCCACTAGCTACCCTATCAAGTTTTTCTTGAACATCATATCCTAACTTACCAAGAATCCAAATAACTTCGGATATTTTATCTTTACAGTTAGCTTCTATACATGATTTAGGTATTAATACATAATGATGGCCATCTTTAGCACGTTTTTCAATTTGTCTAAATATTGGTAAATACCCATTTTGTGATAATAATGTAATTTCCGACATTCTATCAGCCGAATAATCTTTATATACATTTGTCATATTTAGTTACTCCTTTTATTACTTTATTTACAAAGTTCAAAACAATCAATAATTCTCTGATTTCTTAAACACATTGAACACGGTCCAAAGTTACTATTATAACATTCTACATATTTACACTCTTGACAATATTGTGGAGCTGTTAACTTGGCTATAAAGAGTGATACTTCTCTATAGTGTATGTTATTATCTTCACAAAAATCTCTAATATCACTATCAGTAACGTGTTTTTTAGTTTCAAATAACTCGAATAATTTCTTTTTAATTTCTTCTGTCATAATAAATATTCTCCTTATTTTAGACTATTCCGTAAATCATTATTCATAGATAACATCATATGAAATCGTTCTTGTTCACTCATACAAGAAGCACAAATTCCTTGATATTTATGCATAGTTTCATTAGAACTAAAGATTGGTTGTGCTAATGTATAGATAATCTTACCACATCTTTTACACTTGGTTTCTTTTAATCCAGTATCCATAAAAGTACCTCTTTCTTTAATAATATCCACTTTCAGCACCAACATTAATTGCTACATCAGTTGGAAAAGATTCATAAGTATTAATTTCTATCTCAATTCCATCAACAAAACCAGTACTTCCAACACTACAAATATCAAATATAGTATTGTCTGGAACATTAGCAAGTACTTTCTTTAATTCACCTACGGTACAAGTTCTGAGGTCTAATTTAATTGTTTCCATATACTAATATTCCTTTCTGTTTTTTTATTTATGCTAATATTATATTATATCTAAAATATAAGATAAATAGATTTTTGTTTTATTTTAAAAAAGAGGGATATTTTTAATACCCCCTAATAAATATGGACTTCTCTAAAGAAATCATCTATAAACTTAAAGTTCAACCATTCATCTTTTGCAAATAATGATGCTAATATTTGAGTTTTATCTTGTACACTATCATCTAAAATAAATAATTCATAACTATCAACCTTATGACCAGAAATATATTCATCTAAAACTATATAATATTTATGTTTATTATGTTTTATTTTCCTATATCTAGTTTCTGCACCATTACGGTTTGCATATAATATTTTATCTATTTTTTGTAGAGTTTTCTTATAGTTATAAAATATCGAACAATATTTATTTTTATCATAATTTGCTCCTAATAGAAGTTGATATTCATTTTCTTTTAAAAACTCATTAATAGCATATTCTATTTCTGTTTTATTTATTTCTTTTTCTGTTTCATTTATTTCATCATAAAAATCGTACATATGAAAATTAGGTAAATCACACGCAATACCAGTATATTTAGTAAATGATTCTACTAATTGCTTTTCATAGTCACTTTTTCGCTTTTTTACTGATTGTAATCGCTTATTAAGTTTCCGAGTATCACTACAACAACTAATGATTATAGAAATATACAAAACACCTAAACCAATAACAATAATATTAGCTGATTTGACATCTAGCATTAAAAATCTTAAAAATATTAAAAATATTCCCATTAATAGAATACCTGGAAATAATAAAAATTCTGTCAAAGATTTTCTATTTGAAAAATCTCTTAATACAATATAATACTTTTTGTTTGTATTAATAATATTAATCAGACTACCACTAAACCTTTCTTTTGCTGATTGTTTCTTATTATTAAGTGTGTTTTCAATTTTTGCATTAGTGATTTCAGGAAATTCAATATTCATATTTTTAATTCTCCTTACTAGTATTCCTTATTTCTCTTGGTTGTTGCTTTTTGTCTGAGCTTGTCGCACCCTCTGTTAATGCAGTTATGATGTAATTTGCAAAAGCAGGCTCAAATACTTTTTCAATTTCATTAATTGCCTCTTCTTTTGTCATCAGTTCTTACATCCTATAATTCTACTTCAATATACTCTGTACCATCAAAATTATGGCGAATTATATAGGGTTCAATGTATGTAGTAGTTGAACCATAACTATCCCTTACTATCAAATCTGCATCTTCAACACCCTCACTGATTGCCCATTCAAATAAATCTCTAATCGACATTAGTATTACCTCCAATAGTACTTACATTATCTAAAATTTCATTAATTCTTTTATATTTTGCCACAAGTTCTTGATTTGTGTTATTATTTATCTCATTTTCAAGCCACTTTTTACATTCTTCTATAGACCATTCAGATATATGTTTATCATTTTCTTCTGTGGTGTCACTTGCTCTTTTAAGGTGAGCTTCAAATATGGCCATTTCGTAGTTAGTAAGTGGTGGTCTTGTAAAAGGATTATGGTTATGGTTACGCATCTTCTTTGCTCCCTTCTTTCTTATATGGTGAATTCCACCAATCGCTTACATTACATTTATCAGTTTCATCAGAATAATACTTACATTCTGCACAGAACCCATTTCCTATACATATAGGTGTCATTTCGTTATTTCCAACAATAGCCTTAATCATATCACCATTAGTTGCTTGTTCATTATCCATTATTATTTTTCTCCTTATTTAAGGTTGAATAATCAATATCTAATTTATCACATATACGCTCTATTTGTTCATTTTTCCATTTTTTGTATTCATCTGTATCTAGCCAATCAAAATATTCTGATATTGTTTTTCCATCAAAAGGTTTTTTAATGGTT
>JAZAUS010000030.1:0-8517 GCA_036342255.1 Bacilli bacterium | reverse complement strand
ATTATAAAAATTTTGTAGCCAATGGTGAAAGAAATGATAAGCAACTTGCTCGTACTTATTTAGATGAAAAGATAGTAGGCGAAGATGAATTTATAAAAAAAGTAAAAGAATGCGTAGAAGAGTTTAAATTAATTATGGAAAATGCTTAGTTAATAGAAAGTAAAATAATTTGAATTTTATCATAATGTGGAGTATAAAATATGAAAAAAAGATTTCTTGAATGTACAATTTTAATTTTAGGTTTATTTGCAATTACATCATGTGAAGGATTAAATGCAAAAAAAGGAAAAAATGTTGACTCTATTACATTTAAAAATAGTCAAAATGTAGATGTTATTATTAATAAAAATGATACGTATGATGAAATGATTAGTAAATTGGATTATATATATTTTAGTGTTAAACATATTGGTGATGATATTGTTCATCCATATGATGCAAAAGTAAATGTTTTAAAAACACATGAAACCGAAAATGACATCATTCATGAGGTAGAAAAAAATGATGATGGTGAAATTATAGAAAAACAGGATAATTACACTTTAGGTAATACTAAAACTCTTGATACTAAAAGTATTTCGGAAACCATATATGAATTTTCTAACAATAATCGTTTTTCTATTGCAGATGAAACAAATTGTAGTAGCCAAGAATATAATTTTAAAAAAACAAATGTTTCATCAGAATCAAAAAATGAATATAAGAATCAAGGGCTATATTCTAAAAAAATTGGTGATCTTTCAAATGGTGGTACAATTGAATATGCAACAACATCAGCAAATAAAATTGAGTCTCTATACACAATACTTGATTCTACATTTGATTTTGATAATGCACATAAAGCAACATATTTTTCAAAAAGTTATAATTCTTTTAAAGAAAAAGATAATTATTTTGATGTGATAAAGACAGATTATAAGTCACAAGATGAAAATCTGGTTTTTCATGCAAAGAATATTATGTATAATGACTACCCTAGTACTTTTAAGTATGGTCAATATGGCGAAAGTGGTTTGGCATTTTTGACGAGCATAACAAATTTAAAAGATGAAGTAAAAAAATATTATGAATTAAGTTTTGAACTGACTGATAAATATATAATAATAAAAAATAAAATTAATGCGAATGAAAATAAACTTAGATATTATGGAAATATTCAAACTACAAATATAGAAGACTTCTTAGAGAGCACAGATGGTTCTTATTCATATATAGAAGTATGGTTGGATTATAAAAATATTGTAGAAGATGTAGAAGACTTTTATCGTATTGGATTTGCATATTTTAAATATGATCAAGTTTATAAAGAAAAAGATGAGTTCGTTTATACAGCTGATAATACTGATTACAGCAAAGATTTATTAGAAAATTTAAATGCAATTGGTAAAAAAGCAACTACTATTAACACAGAAGAAATTCATATTGAAATATCACTAAATGATATCACTTTTGAAGGTATAAATGAAAAAGAAACTGAATTTATTAATTATTGTAAAAATAATAATTTTTTGACAAAATATAATTTTAATATAGATTAATTTTTTTCTATATAAGATGTTTTAAATGACATATACATCTAGTAGTGTTCAGACACTGTCTAAACACTTAATATGTTGTTTTGATTTTTTATAATTATTGTTATATAATTTATTTAGTTTATGTAGTTATAGAAAAGGGGAGTTTTATGAAAAAGTATTTTAATTTATATGTTATATTGGGTATTACATTCTTTGTGCTATTTTGTCTTTTAGTAATATTACTATCAGTGGATAAAAGAGTTATTACATTATCTGGTAAGGAAGTAGGATTATCACATTTAAATGATTTAGTTAAATATGAAGAGAATAAAACATTAGATAAAATATCAGATATATTCTTTTATTTTTCTTTTGTAAGTGTGGCATTTGGTATTGGTTTAGGAATATATCAATTAGTTAAAGGTAAAAGCATTATGATGGTTGATTCAAGTGTTGTTACTTATGGTATATTTATTGTATTTGCGGTTGCTTTCTGGCTTTTATTTGATAAGGCAATTAAAGTTAATTATAGACCTATTAATGGTAATGAAGCATCATTCCCATCAACACATATATTCTTAACAACATTCTTTATGTTATCATTACATAATTTATTAACTAAAGTATTTAAGAATAATTTAGTAAAGTATTTAAGCTTATGTGTTGCAGTATTCTTTATTGTTATTGTAACATTATTTAGAGTGTTATCAGGTATGCATTATATTACTGATGCAATGGGTGGATTATTCATTGGCTTAACATTCTATTTCTTATCATTTGGTATTGCTAAAATATTTACTAATAATAATGAAGAAGAATAAAATATATATTTAAAGATAAAACGCATAATGTTGCGTTTTTTCTTTTTGCATAAATTTTATTTATATGCTAAAATATCTTCCGGTTAATTAAAGTTTGAAATTTAGTTTAATTTAGAGTGGAAATGATAATATGAATAAAAAGATATTAAAACCAGCTTTATTAGGTATGTCTTTACTTGCACTTAGCTTAAGCTCATGTAAGGTTAGTAGCACTACTAATACATCAACTATTAAAACAACTACTAGTGCCAAAACAACTACAGCAACTGAAACAACAAGTAATAGTACTACAACAGTAGAAACAACAACTATTGAAACAACCACAGCCCAAGAATGCATGATTTCTTTAACTAAAAACATTGATGAAGCTGGTAGTATTAGAGGAGAAGGTAATTATTTATATAATTCAGTAATTATATTATCTTGTGAAGTAAATGATGGTTATTTATTTGATGGATGGTATGATGGTGAAAAGATGATATCTGATTCTAAAACATTAGAATATACTGTTTTACAAACAAAGACAGTTGAAGCTAGATTTTCATATGATAAATATAAGGTTACAATAGAAAATTATACTGAATTAGTTATATCAGGTGCTATAAGTGATAATGATTATAGTTATAAAGATAAGCTAACTATTACTACTAATAATGAATCAAGTAATTATGTATTATGGTATATAGATGATGTTTTAGAAGCATATGGTAATTCATATACATTTACTATGCCAAATAAGAATATTAATATTAGAATAGAATTAACTAATTCTATAGGCGATATTACATATGATAGAGATGAAAATAAAATATATTTTGGTGAATACCCACAAGAATTAGTTACTGATGATGAATTAAAAAGTGAATTAAATAATATCGCAGGAGAATTACCTAATTCTTCAAATTTAAATAATTGGAATGATTATAATTATTATATTAATCGTGAGATATCAAGTTATATGTATTATATAGATATAGATTATGATAAAGATGGTATATATGATTATAGAGGAGTTTATTTTACTGAATATAGACCTATATATGCTATTACATCAAAAACTGATAATACATTTCAAGAACAAAATAATTATCTAACTAACGAAGTATATTGGTTTAGCTATGATTCAATAGAATGGGATATATTATTTGAAGATAATGGTAAAGCTTTAATTATTTCAAATCTAATACTAGATTCACAAGAATTCTATCCAACTGATACAACACAAACATTTGAACATAATGGTAGTATTGGATATACTAATAATTATGAATTATCTAATATTAGGAAATTCTTAAATGATACATTCTATAATCAAGTATTTAACAATATCCAAAAGGGATTTATAGAAGAAACATTACTAGATAATAGTTTAGAATCTACAACTGAAGAAGAAAATCCATATATTTGTAATGACACATTAGATAATATATTCTTATTATCTTGTAGTGAAGCTATAGATTATTATTCTACTAATGAGTCAAGAAAAGCAAAGGCAACAGATTATGCGAATTCTCAAGGTTTAAGAGATGATAATGCATATGACTGTAATTATTGGTGGTTACGTTCACCAAAAAGTAGCTATGGATCAATGGTTTGGATGGTATATACTGATGGTCAATTTTCAGCTAATATGGCATATATGACACATTATGGTGTAAGACCTGCATGCTGGATTAATTTAATATAATTATAAAAAGGTATCGATTGATACCTTTTTACTTTTCGTATAAATATTGAAATAAAGTCTAAAAATGATTATAATAAAAATGTATTTTACATTTTATAAAAAAATATATAAAAGGGAGTAATAAGAAATGAAAAAAAGGATTTTAGGTTTAACAGTTTTAGCTCTAAGTGCGCTTAGTCTTGCATCATGTGGAGGAAGTAATTCTTCAACAACAATAGATAAGGGAAGTAGTGTAGATTCAATTACTTTTAAAAATAACAAAAACGAAGATGTTACTATTAAAAAGACTGATACATATCAAGAAATGATTTCTAAATTAGAAAGTCTACAATTTGGTGTTGTAAGAAATGATAATGGATATCTTCCATATAAGGAAGAATATGAAACATCTACTGCAAGAGAATCTACTAATACAGTTTGCTTTGAAGCAGTAAAGGATGATAAAGGCAGTGTTGACTTTAATTATGATAAATATACTAAAGGGAAAGTTAATTTATATTCTAGTCGCACTATAAATGAAAAAATATATGAATATGGAGAAGATAGTTTATTTAGTATAGGAGATCAAACTCGTATATTAAATGACTGTTACGACCTAGTAACTGGTAAAGTAGAAGAAAAAAAGAATGTTTTAGATAAGGATCAAGGATTATATATAAATCATACAGGTAGTATTAATGATGGTGGTTCAATTGAGATTGCAACAACATCACTTGATAATGCATATAAATTATATGGTAATAATGATCCTATAGTAGATATTTCAAAAGACCATAAGGCTACATACTTTACTAGTGATTTTAATGCTTATGATGAAGAAGGAAACTATCAGGATTTAATGTATTCAACATATAAATCATCTTCAAAGAATATTGTATTTAGAACAAACAATATTCCATCTTGTACTACTCTTGCAACAGACGTAAATTATGGTAATATTCAGCCTGCTGCAACTATAATAGATGATGATATTATACCTGATTATTTAAAAAATTATCATGAATTAAGCTTTGAATTAACTGATAAGTATTTAGTTATTAAAAATAAAATTAATACTAGTAATAATTTAATATCATTCTATGAGCAAACAGAATTTGAAAAACTAGTTGATTTATATGAAGGCTCATATGTATATAATGAGGTATGGTTAGATTATAATAATATTGCAAAAATAAATGATTATTACTATTTAGGTTATGCATATTATAAATATGATCAAGTAGATATATATAAAGATGATTTATTATATACAGAAGATAATGCATATTATGATAAAGAAGTATTAGAAGAACTAGACTTAATCGGTAAGACAAGCAATAGAAAGCAAACTAATGAAATTCATTTAGAAGTATCTTTACTAGATATATCTAAGGATGAAATTAATAATAAGAAAAATGAATTTATTAATAAATGTAAAAATAATAATTTCTTAACTGAATATAATTTTAGTAAGGTAGAATAATATAAAAAATAATAAAAGCAAGAAAGACAGATTAAAAACAAATCTGTCTTTTTTTACTATTTAATATATAGTTATAGTTGGATTCCTTGTGAACTAAGAAAAAAATATATAAATAGTATCTTTAAAATATATAAATTGTGTTATAATAAAAGAAACAAAAAAGAGAATCGAATGGTTCTTATTAGGTTCGCCATAAGCCCGAAATGGCCAAGCCAATAATGGTAGAAAAGGGGTCCGAATGGACCCTTTTGCCTTTTTAAAAAATGAAAAGGACAGGTTCGAGTGAATCTGTCCTTTTGTTGTTTAATGTAATTATTTATCTTCTTTTTCTAAATGATCAGGTATTCCATTAAAGTCTTTATCGTTACATAAATTTCTTAATATGAAATATACTACTGCAAGAATAATATAAATAGCTGATGTAACAAAGAATACAACATTATGTATATTGCTATATAATAGTACTCCTATAATACCACCAATTATAAAGCTTAGGATAGCTAAAAGAGGTATTATACCTGTAATTGCTTTTTCATTTTTATTTCCTCTAAGCTTATATCCGATAAATACACCTAGGTCTGTAATATTACCTGACATGTGTGTCATTCTTACAACGACACCTCTAAATGATACAACCATACCATTTTGTAAGCCCATTGCAAGTGCAAATACTAATACACCATATTTTATTGGTAAAAAATATGGAACTATTAATAATATACCTACTGCAAGAATAATGAATCCATATCTTTTGTGTAAATAGAATGCACGCTCTCCTGTAACAAAGCCTGATATTATTGCACCTAAGAAGAACAATAATATTACTCTTAATACTTCCCAAACACCCTCAAGGCTACCATTAGTAATATTAATTGCAACCTTAGATACTAAACCAGTTAAATGTGAAACTGTTGTTCCATTATAACCGAAAATTGAAATTGCATTAACTGCACCAGCAAGGCATGTTAGGATACACATCCATAATAACAATAATCTTTTACTCATATCTAAAACCTTCTTATAATGAGAATATATAAACATATATATTCTAACAAAATAATAATTTTTTTAAAAGACCTTTAATAAATAAAAGTCTACAGTAATGGCATTACTGTAATGTTTTTAGTAATATGGGCCTTAAAAAGTGTAAAAAACTATACGCTTTTTCCAAAAAGTGATAAAATAATATTGTAATTATTCTATTATTAGGAGGAAGAAGAGAAAATGAATAATTTAATTAAAAAGGCTATTGCTGAATGCCTTGGTACTTTCGTATTAGTTTTCTTTGCGGTAGGTACAGCTATTATTAGTCAGGGTGATTTAGTTGCAACTGCACTTGCATTCGGCTTAGTTATTGTTGCTATGGCATTCTCAATTGGTAAGATTTCAGGTTGCCATATTAATCCTGCAGTTTCTATTGCATGTCTTATTACTAAGAGAATGTCATTAAAGGAATTCTTAGTATATGTATGTGCACAAATTGTTGGTGGTCTTTTAGGTGCAGTAGTATTATTTGCTATTATTGCAATGTCTAGAAATGATGCTGCTGAAGCTACAAAGGCATTCTTTGTTGATGCTGGTTCTAACTTCACATTTGGTAAGGAATTAAAGTTCGGTCCAATTCTTGGTGCAATATTATTTGAAGTTATTTTAACATTTGTATTTGTTTATGTAATTTTAAATGTTACTGCAAAGAATTCTAAGGTTTCTAAGTATGCTGGTTTAATTATTGGCTTTACTTTAACTTTAGTACATTTAATCGGTATTGCATTCACTGGTACATCAGTAAACCCTGCAAGAAGTATTGCAACAGCATTCGCTGATTTATTCTTCTCAGGTAATGCTAATGCATTAAAGCATGTATGGATTTTCATTTTAGCTCCACTTGCTGGTGGTGCACTTGCTGCATTAGTTTATAATCTTTTAAATAAGAAAGATGATGAAGCATCTGAAGAATCTAAAGAAGAAGATAATGAATAATTAATGAAATTGAGGCTGTAAAAAAATAACAGTTCTGTAAAAAATAAAAAAATAGGTTCAAACCTAGAGTGAAATCTGGGAATGAACCTATTTTTTTTGGTATAATTTAAGTATGGAAAACTTAGTGAATTCAAACTTAAAAAATACTCATCCAACCAATGAATATTTTACACCAATTCAATTAAGATTACCACTAGATTTAGAAACTTCTATAAGTTTTGATGATCCAATTTATACATTTGACGAAGTAACGAAAGGTTGTAATTTAGAAAAATACTTAAAATCTGATATTAAAGACCCTAGAGGTCGTATCGGATTTAATTTAGTCACTATGTTAAAGGTAGTCTTATTTGGATATATGATAAATGGAAATATATCAACACGTAAGCTTGAAAGATTATGTGTCAATGATATTAGATTTAGATGGTTATTGAGAAATGAAGATTCATTTCCATCTCATATGACTATTTGTAATTTTCAGAATAATTATTTAAAAGAAAATATTGAAGATATCTTTTGTGAAATTAATAGTTATATATTTGAAAAAGATAAAGTGGATTTAGAACATATTTATATTGATGGCACTAAGATGGAAGCTAATGCGAATAAATATTCTTGGGTATGGAAAAATGCTTGTTTAACATCAAGATTAAGATTATATACTAAAATAACTACACTATTAGAAAAGATTAATAGCGAATTGTTATGCTACGAATGCTATAGATATGATTTTAGAGAAGAGTATTCTATTGATTATTTAGAATCAATCATTATTGATTTTAAGAAAAGATTTAAAATTGATGAATCTGCTTTTAAATCAGGAAAAGGACATAGAAAGACTAATTATCAAAGATATTATCAGTTGTTGTTAGAATATTTAGATAAATTAAAGGAATATGCTATTAAAATAGAAACATGCGGAGATAAACGTAATAGTTACTCTAAAACTGATAAAGATGCTACTTTTATGAGAATTAAAAGAGATTATATGGGTAATGATCAATTACTACCTGCATATAATCTTCAATTTGGAATATGTGATGAATATAT
>JAZAUS010000029.1:0-8624 GCA_036342255.1 Bacilli bacterium | reverse complement strand
TTCTATGTAAACATTCATCTTTACCCATAGCTAAATTATATTTATACATTAGTTTTGCTATAATTCTTATGTCAGCTTTTGTATTTCTACATTCACATAGTCTTGTATAACAAGGTTCATTATCTTTTTCTAATTCTTCTCGCCAATCATCATTCCATTTCATAATTAACTTCTCCTTTATATAGGTTCTATATCTTCTGATAATATTACTCCATTTCTCCTTATTTTATATCTTTATTTTCTACTTGTTGTCTAAATTCTTCTAATTGATTATAGGTTAATGGTTCATATCGTTTTTTAATATAATAAGGATATGTATTATTTCGTGAAGTATTAGTACCTTGTAAATACCAACTATGGGAGTTTTCGTTTAATAAATAACATTCAAACTTACAAATATGCCAATTTTCTTTATATGTTTTTTCAGCATAAATATAATAAGTATCTTTATTATCGTCATAATCTATACCATCATCTACAGTATATCCAAGTTCATAAAAATAATCTTTAATTTCTTGTTCATTCATACAAATATCCTCCCTATTTCTTACTATGAATATATTGTAAGAGGTTCACAAAGTAATAATCTTTTATATTAACAATAAACATTTAAACTATTATTTTTATATAGATGTGGTGGTAGTTTTCCTGTGGCTTTATATATATCATCTAATAACACAACTTTACATTCTTTTTCATTTAATACTTTTTGAATATTTAATAATTGCTCAGAAATAATTTTAGTATTTTCTGGAATAGCACTAATTAAGTTTTGTAATTCTTCTTTAGAATAATCAGTTTCAATAAATCCTAAAAACATACCTTTTGACTCTTTATCAAATAAATTATATTTTTGCATCTACATTTACCTCACAAATTTAATTTTTTTCAACACTCTCTACAATATAATATATTTCCCCTTCTATAACCATAGCTTTATAATATACTGTAGTTTGAGTAGCGTCTTCAAAAGACCTTATTAAGTTTTTTAATGGCTTTTCAAATATCGTGCCAAACTTACGCTTATCTTCTGTAGGATAACATCTACCAGATAATCTTTTACAATATTTACTAAAACGCTCATACCAATCAATAGTTGTTTCTCTTACATCTGTATGATTTTCTTTCAAATCATCAATAAACTCTTTAGCGTCTGGTTCATCAGCACAAAAAGCCATTAATTTACCTTGTGAATCTCTTACAATATAGCCATCTTCTGTAATTTGTATTTCATATCCATTATATTGCATAATACTTTCTCCTTAATGGTCGATAGTCCATTTTTCGTACCAATATTTACTAATAGAATCTTCATTACTCCAATATTCTGTTTCCATAAATTCTTCAGTAACTACAACAGTACATTTACGAATTTCTACTTCTTCGGATAATTCTTGATACCTTGAAACCTCATACCAAACTGCTCCATCATCAAATATATAGGTTTTAGTATAATAAACGGCTGAATTACCCTCTTGTTCTAACTTAAACTCATTCTTATGTCTTATAAAAAATTGTTGTTTTTCATCATTATATTCATCATAAGTAACTATATTCATAACACTACCTCATAAATCAAAAAATAATACTATAACAAGTACTACACATAAAGTATAGCACTTTATTATAGTATTGTGTTATATAATTTACATTCTCAATAATCTTTTGGTCGAATTACCTTAAAATTAGTCTGTTCTTCATAAGTAACAAGTGTTTTTGTAGCAATACACTTACCAAAATCATCAATATATAATAATTTTAAAGCATCTGATAATCCTCCAGCCTTCTCACAGAAAGCTAAACTATCTTTAACTAAATGATATAATGCTTCATCTTCTGTCTTATAATAAGTAATATTTGTTACTTCTTCGTGATTAATAACATAACCAACTGCATATAACATAATAATATACCCCCTTTTTAACTCCAATATCTCTTTAAGTCTTTTAAGAACTCTGTTGTGATAATAGGGTCACCCTCATTAACAGCAACGGGAGCAAGATACTGTAAAAAATCTTTAGCTGAATAATTCTGACTAATATTATCAATAAAATCGTCACCAGTTTTAGTATCATTATTAATTTCTTCTTCTCTATGAGTTTTAGCAATATCATATAAGTCAATAATGAATTTATCAACATCAACTTTATTTACATTATCTGTTTGTATTTCTTCGTCACCATAAATAGTTAAATATTCATCAATAAACCAGACAAAATCATAATCATATTTACGATGTACTTCTTCAAAAAAATTAAAGTGTGTCATAATAATTTTTCCTCTCCTTTAATAGTATATATTAATTTTATAATATTTTTTGTATTAAGTAAACTATTTTTCTTTAATATAAACATCAAATTCTTCCTCATAAGGATTATAATTCTCATTTATACTAAATAATATATCTACATCTGGATTAGTTTCTCTAATTTTTTCAAATATTTGTTTTGGATTATCGTGTCTATGATATAATCCACTTGCATAATGTTCTTCATTTTGCTTATAAAAACCTAAACCATTAAGCTCATTTTCGGATAATATAAGATTTGCACGAGTATAATCATTAGTTAAATCTTCTATATAATCACTTGCATTAGCCCTTACACAATCCTCACACATACAGAAACCGTCACCTATCCATACTTTAATATGTGCATATCCGTCCGTAGTTCTAATTGCTCTATTACACTCACTACAAATATAAAATTCGTCACTAAATCCCCAATTATCCCCAGAAACAAACTCAATATAGTAAGTATCATAAGTATAATCTGGATAAGTATCAATCTTATTTTCTTTTAATACATTCCTAAAAGCCTCATTTAATGGTTTTACACTATCAGTACTTTCTAATATTAAAACAAAAGTTTCATCATCTTCTCTGTATAAATCAGCATATTGATAATCTGTTTCAGATAAAACTTTATTCATTATATCAATATATTGTTCTCTCATAACAAATTACCTCTCAAATACTATATTCATCTGCATTTCTACATATTCAATATTATCATCAATATCATAATACTCATCAATTTCTTCAAATTCTGCCATAGTAAGATTAGTATCATTACGCTCATTATATAAGTCTAAACAATATTCTAATAATAAATCTCTGCCAGTACTAGAATCATTTGTAATAACTTCATAAGTATGGTCTAAATATTCAACACTACAAATATGTATAGTTTCATCATAATCTCGTAACATAAATATATCCCCCTTTAATACTCTACACTACCATCATTTATCAAATATTTATACTGATGGTCATCTAAAACAGTTACAACATAATCAAGTTCTTCTGTAAAGACATAAACTTTTTTACCAATAATATCAAAATCATAATTATTCATTTCTAAATGTTCTTTAAGTTCATCAATATTACCCTCTAAAATAACTATTTTATCATACATAATCATTTCTCCTTTTTAAAAATCATCTATTGTATTTTCACATATATGAAAATGTTTAATAATTGATTTACAAACAGAATAACTCATACCAGAATGACCTTGACTATCAATAAGTGCATTTAATTTATCATAAAATTCATCCAATAATTCTATAATATCTAAAGCATCATCAAGTTCAATACCCTTATATAAATCAGATTCTCTTATATTAACACATTCTTCCCATTCTGCTTGATTTTTAGTGTGTTTTAGATTATTATATCTTTCAATTCTTTTTGTATGTGCGTCCATATTAAAATCCCCTTTATGATTGTTTATTTGCAATTGTTTTTCTACAATCACGACTCCAATGTATTACTTCAAGTGTTAATTCATCAAATGACATATCAAATGGATAATTATCAGAAATAATATTATTAAGTTCACCTTCATCAACATTATCAAAGGCTTTATTACACTCATTAAATGCTTGTGCCAAATTCATTAATGCTACTGATACATCTGTCCAATATTGTTCTTTACTCATAATAAACTCTCCTTAAATTTCTTCATATGTAGGTGTTGTTATATAACCATTAACTCTTTTAACTACTATTTCTTCATCACTAGGTATATCAAACATAGCCCTTAATCCTTTTTTAAGGTCACCACGCTCCATTTCCCAAAAATCATCTTCTGTTAAAACTTCCCATCTATCTGTATCACCATCGGTTTCAATATGTAATTCTACTAATAATCCCCAATAATATTGCTCTAATGTGCGTACATTGACTTTATTAGCTACATATACTACATCTCTCCAATCACTTTGGGAACTTCCTCTAATGGTACTGGTTTCTATTTCTAAATTTGGGTGCATAATTTGAATAATTTCTATTACAAAATCAATATTATCACTATAATCTGTCTTATTATAAGCATCTAATATTCTACTAATTGTATCTTCATCAAATTCGTCCTTAAATAAATCACGAATATCATCTTCATAATATTGGTCTAAATCACTAATAAGGTCTTTAGCATCTATCCACCATTTTGCTTCAGCATATTCTTGATTATGACGATTTCCTAACAATACAACATTTTCATCAAAATCTTCACATACATAATCTTTCCATTGGTCATTACTATATAACCAACTTAATTCGGATGTATCTTCTATAGTAATTGTAGTCATAATAATATTCTCCTTATTCTTTTGCTTTATGTTTTCTAACATCAATTTCAAACTCTCTATATACAGTAGCTTGATACCCTTGTAAATATCTTAATATTTCGTGGTAATCACTACAATCAGTCTGTTCTATATAACCAGTTAATAATTCATCTAATTCAGTAGTAATTCGTCTGAAAGAATTATCATAACTATGTGTCTTACTACAATTCATACCATATTGACATTTATTATTAGAGTGCCAATTATATCTATTTGGTCTATATACTTGGCTAACATCAACTTTTGTTGATAAAAAATTAGATAATCGTTGTAAATTAACTAAATCTAATGGTGAAGAATTATAATGACACACCATACACGCTTGTGATTTCATTGATTTCTCCTTTTTATAAACAATTTTCTAATTCGTCTGCATATTTACTAAATTCTGGATAACCATCTAAAATTATACATTTATATTTAAGAATCCATCTGAAATAGATATTTGTTCTACTTCCATATCTAATATTTGCATAATTTTATCCCTATCAGTAATACTTATAGAAACAAACCTTCCTTCATTTGGTCTTATACCTAATACTGGTTGTGTTTTAGGAAACACACAAATTCTTTGTACTTCACTTGTATCTAATACATTAAAAATATCTTTGATTTTCATAGTTTATCTCCCATCTCTAAATAATTCTATATTACATAATGTATTCCAATCATAAATACTGGAATGGGTTTCTTTTAATTTCTTAAATATATCTTCTACCATTTCTACAATATCATTACTTGCGTTGCGTAATTCATACATTTCTAAAGTATGTTCTTTTTCCCATTTAGTTGTAATACCACCAGTTTTTATATAATAATTGTCCTCAAATACTTCAAGATAATTAGTATCCAGAATAAATAATTGATTTTCGCTTATTACAAAATATAAACCGTCTTCAAATTGTCCATAATATAATAAACAATTTCCACCAGCATTAAAAACATCTGCTTTAAGTACTCCCATAACTAAATACCTCTTATATTATTTAAGATTCATTATCCATTGATTATTCACAGTAAGTTTTTCATCACTAAAACCACTTAAATTATCATATGTGCAACCATCTGGAATTATTCTTACTACTTTAACAGCAATATTAACTCTTTCTGACTTCATAGCATCAGTTATTTTGAATGTTATCTTATTACTTGTTTGTGATTTATTTAAGTAAACCTTACCAGTTTTTGCACCTTTAACAATTATTTGATAATGGTCATAATAAGATACATTAGAATAATCAATCCAAGTAATATTTAATGATGTCTTACCATTAACATATTTAACTTGTCCTTGTTTTAATTGTGTTATAGTTGTTGATGCTTGTACATTATTAAAAGGTACTATATTAACTATAAATACAATCAGTAACGCCATTGTTATCAGTTTAATAATTTTTTGTTTCATTATAAACTTCCTCCTTAATCTAATCCATAATTACTCTGCTAAATGTGGTAAATCTTTTATAGGACCCCAATAATCTAATATACAGATATTATCGTTATCACAATATAAAACTTTACTATCTTTACCATCCAAGCCTTTAATATCTTTAACATATTCATCAA
Organism: Bacilli bacterium; assembly: GCA_036342255.1. GTDB lineage: Bacteria > Bacillota_I > Bacilli_A > RF39 > UBA660 > RUG11198. The sequence goes on along the minus strand of JAZAUS010000029.1, from coordinate 2,426 downwards.
ATGTTTCATCAAAATCAGTATCATTCCAAGTATCTCTTGAATAAAAAGTAACTTTATCAATAAAAACATTTAATAGTTCTTGTAATAATACTTTATCGAACTTCTTCCAAAATGTATCTATTGCATTTACAGTACCTATCTCATCAACAAAATTTTCCGAAACAACATTTACATATTCATTACCATAAATATATACAAAATCATCCATATTATCACAAAGATACTTCTTGATTTCAGTAATAATATGTAGTTCTGGAATATTAGAATAAAAAATTTCACTTAAATGGTCGGAAAATATTGCATTTACAGCATCTTGATAACTATATGATATAGATTCTTTATCATTTTCTGTAATTATAAAAGTAAAATCACACCAAATATTCATTGACATTAACCTCCTATTTAATCTAATCCATATCCTAATTTATGCCAATCGGACATAGACATATCACTATATTCTCTTTCTAAATATATAGTACTTTCTGGTCCATATTTCTCACGCCATTCCTTATTACCTTTGGATTCCATTACATTTTTCCAAGCATCAAAGGCTTCTTGCATAGCTTCATCATCACTATCAAAATTAGGGAATTCGTGAACACCCTCTAAAAACTCTGAACCAAAGGCTCTACTTTCATCTCCTAATTCATCTTGACGCATAAATACAAATTTCATAATAAACCCTCCTTTTATATATAATTAAATAGGATTTAATCAGTAGTTCTATAGAAATAGGATAATTCATCATCTTTTAAGTTATCACAAGCATAAGCATCAGCTTTTTCCCATAATTCATTATATAATTCAGCTAATTCATTATTATGTTCATAATGTTGCCAAATTTTATGATTTAATACCATTACAAATTCTGTTAAATATTTATAATTAGTTTTTGCATACTTAAAACCTCTATTATAAGTATCTCTTACTGCATCAAGTCCAAATTTATCTGCAATAGTAAAATCATCCCAAAAAGTTGTTAATTCTTCAATTCCGAATTCCTTAAACATTGGATTTCCCATAATACTAACCTCCTCTATCTTTCTACATATATTACAAAACCACGACCATAGTAACCATTACCCTCATCACCATATACATCAATTATCTTTATTCTTGTATCTTCTGCATATACAAATATTTGAATTACTTCATCATAACCTCTTACATCATATACAAGTTCTACATTAGTAATAGCATTATCACATTTATTTAATTCTTCTAAGTAATACCAACCATTACTACATCCACCACAACCCTCATTTGAAACTATTTTTAAAGTAGTTCCATCATCTAATACCATAGTTCCTGTCATGTCATCATTATGTAATTGTACATCAACTATTTTTCTATATAATAATAATTTCTTTATTTCATCAATATCCTCACCATCTATATATTCCATATAAATATCTCCTTTACTACTCATCATCAATACGCTCAATAGACCACTCATATTCTGTTGTACTCGCATTTTTATATTCTTCAATTTGTTTTACTTTACAAGATTTTACATATTCAACATATCCTTGATTAGTAAAACTAACTCTACCTTTACTAATAAGGGTATTATAAAACTCATTCTTCTTTTTAATATACAAAGCGTCAAATTCAGCCCATATTTCATCTCTATTATCTTTTTCGTCTATGGAATCTATAGATTCACTTGCAAATTCATTTACCCAATTTGATTGATTAGCAAACTCATCTAATATTAAATCAAGTTCTTCTGTTTTTACTTCTGTATCGAATACATAACATTCATCTGGCGTTGTTACTTTATATTTCATAATTAACCTCCTTTTAATCAACTTCTTTAATTTGATGTCTTTTTATTTCTTTTTTAATCTTTGTTATAAAATCAATAGCTTCTTCAATATTACAAGCCTTATCTTCTAATAAGTTTTCTAAACATTTACTAATAGTATAAGATAATTCTTTAGTTTTTATAGAATATTCCCATTCATCTAAATACACTTGGGCATTTTCTCTCATTTCTTCTTCAGAAAAATAACCTTTCCATATTTCATTAGCATATTGTGTTAAAGAATACCAAAAATCATAATCTAATATTGTTTTCATAGTTTATTTACCCCCTAAATATTGTAATATAGCATAAAACTCATTATATTCACTTATTGGGCCATATACACCACCATATTCACCATTTTCCATTAAATCACCCAAAGCATCTAAACAACGATTTATAAAATCATATAATTCTGTATCTCTATTTTCTACTAATGTAGTAATTTCGGATAAAGATTTATTAGGTGTGTCAAATACTTGATTAATAGGTGTAAAATTATAAGTTTCATACATATCTACTTGAACTTTACCACCCCATTCAAAGAACTTAGCACGAATTTTGAACTTGTCAAGTTCAATTTCAGAAATTTTTTGTATTAAATTAAATAATCTTTCTG
>JAZAUS010000028.1:0-8635 GCA_036342255.1 Bacilli bacterium | reverse complement strand
TTACAAAGAGTTGTTTTCATAACAATATTAAGTGGCTCTACCTTTGTATCATTAGCAAGATATGTACCAATACCAAAGGCTACTTTTGCACGACCATTGAAATATCTAAATAGTTTATCTGCTCTATCAAAATCAAGGCTATCACTAAATAGAAGTGTCTTTGTTGTAGGGTCAATACCAAGTTTCTGATAATGCTCAATAATCTTATTTCCCCAATCAAATGCATCACCACTATCGTGTCTTACACCACTAAATAGTGTTGCATAAGTAAGGTCAAAATCTTTAAGAAAACAATCTGTTGTAATTGTATCTGTAAGAGCAATACCATTAAGAACTCCGTATTCATTTACCCAAGCCCTCAAAGCGTAATAATTTGAATATGATGGGTTATGCTTATGGTCACCCTGACCTACACACATAATCCATTCGTGAGCCATAGTACCAACTGGTGTTACACCAAACTTTTTAGCAAGATATACATTAGATGTACCTACAAAAGTACTTGCACAACTATATGGTGTTTCATTCAACTTAGCAAACTTCTGAATAACCATTTCTTGTGCTTCTGCTGATAATCTTCTACGAAGTCCAAATTCAGAGAATACACCAGTATATATCTTATTATCTGCTAATCTACTATACTTATCATTAAGTCGCTCCTTAAAACTTTCAAGAAGTTCATCATAATTATAAGCCATTCTAAAATACACTTCATTGACAATTGCGAGTGTAGGTATCTCGTACATAGATGTATTTAACCAAGTACCTCTGGTTTCAATAGATAAACCACATTCGGCATTATCTGTAATTTCAAAATCTTCATATCGTGGCTTCCAAAGTCTTAAAAAGTCTATATAAGAACCCTTAAACCACTTAATATTGTTAAGATATTCAAGTTCATCTTCTGTAAACTGTAAAGTACAATAAGCCTTAATCTGCTCTCTAATTTCATCAACCATCTCTGATGTAAACTTTACATCTTTATTTCGACACTTAAATGTCCAAGTCGTTTTATAAGATGGAAACTGATGATAAATTGCCTGACCCATTGAAAACTTATAAAGGTCTGTTTCTAATAAACTGTTTATAATTTGCTTTAATTTCATATAATCTCTCCTTATATATTTTTTTATTAAAATATCATAACTAATATTATTTATAAATAGATTTTTAGATTATTTGCTTATCCCTTAAATAATTTATAAAATCTTTATCAATATATTTAATATTTTCCATAGTATTTTCTCTTATTTTTGTACCAGAAACGCCTAAATTACCTCTATTATATAGTTTAAATTTATGATTAGGATATATTTGTGCGAGTTTTTCTTTATATGATGGTTCTCCCATATACCAAGTATATATATTATTATCATTAGGATTTAAGTTAGCATTAGTAAATAACTCATTTCCCCATAATATCCAATTATTCATTGAGAAAGAACCATCTAAATGTAATTTATTATCATCAATAGGAACAACTATATGATTAGGGTATTTAGTCTGCATAAGAGTAATTCTATCTTTAAAAGGTATAAAATCTTTACCTCTATCGTTATCTTTACCACAAACACCAATAATAACCTTGTCATTGTCTTTTATTGCATTATTTATTAAGAATAAATGACCTTTATGTAGTGGTATAAAACAACCAAATACAATTCCAATTTTCATATTGTTATCCTCTTATACAATGTCTATCTGAAATACCTTCATAGCTTCAATAGCTGTCTTATGTGTTTCAGGAGTTACACAAGCACAAAGATTTTCAATTACCTTAATTTTAGTCTCAGGATTATATGCTTTAACAATTGCAACATTATTAATCACACAAATTCCAGTACATACGCCACAAAAATATATTTCATCATAAGGTTCTTTCATACAATTTGTCCAAATGCCTAATTGTACACTACCAAATGTAGGTTTATCAAAAATAAGTTTATTTTTCGTATTAAGTTTTGGATTAATCTGCCATCCATTAGTACCCTCAATACAATGTGGTACTGGTAGATTTTTACCTTCTTGTGTCTGCATATAGTTTTTCTGATGTGTATCTCTTGTAAATACTACATCTCCATCAAAATTATCAATATAATTAGCCACATCATCCACAATATTTTGTGCTTCTTTAGTACCAAGTACTCCATCAATAAAATCATTCTGCATATCTACTACTACTAATAACTTTTTCATATTTTTATTCCTCCGTTATATCTGTATATTTATATATATTTGGATAATATGATAACAATGGTATTCTATAACCACCAGTTTCAAATTTATAAGTATGATTTATTTGTATCATATTATACACATCTGCGGAATTAAATCTGCCTTTCCACAAACTATCGGTAACTTCAAATACTCTGGATTCTCCAGTTTCAGCATCTACTGTAAATACTAAATATTTACCACTATCATCAGAGGTATTTTTTACTTCTTTACTTTGTACTGTAACTATATAAGTTTGAGGATTAATTACTTTTAAAATAGATTCTCCTAAAACTAGCCATATAACTAAAAGTACTACAAGAATAGCAAATATTGTTTGTCCACTACCATACTTTTTCCTAAATTCATTAAATTTTGTTTTCATTTGTTTAATTTCCTTTCTTAAAAACTATCTAAATCTAATTTATTATGGTTTTTATGAATTTTAATTAGCTTTTCAATATCACCTTTAAGATTAAAAATGATATAATTATCATTATCCCAACAATTTGTTATCTGGACTATACTATCCCAACCATATTCATTAGCATTAGGAAATTCCATTCGTTCCCAACTTCTCATAAGTTTTTCCATAGGAACTTGTCTTCTTCTTGATTGATTTCCCTCAATACATTTTTCTTTTGGTGCTGTTACCCATAACATATGATGATTAAATGTTGGAAACCACTCTATAAACTGATTTCTCTGATGAACTGTAAGTGCGTTTGTTGTAAGCAATACATCTTCGCCTTTCATTTCACTATCGTGTAAATCTTGATATAATTTAATCCATACATCAAAGAAATTATCGTGAATACATTCATCACCATTAATCATAGCGTAATATTCATCAACATCATACATCTTGATATTAGGATTTAATTCAATTATTTTTTGGCTTAATATGGTCTTTCCACCACCACTAATACCACATACTAAATAGAAATTAGCCATAGGCACTACTCCTTATTTTTTTCTACCTCTATATCTATATAATTTCCTCTACCAGGATATGGTCCATCTCCCTCTTCATATCCACAATTCATAATATGTATATCCATTTTAGGAACTTGAAAATATTCTGCAAGTATATTTGTTACATCATCTATATCTAACTTTATTACTGTTGTCATATTAGTTACTCCTTTTCTTCATATACCTTAATTGTTCCATCTGTATTATAAATTGGTGTTATTCCACATCTATAACTATTAATTATTATATAATACATGACTTTAGTATCTTTATCATATACAGTATATAAAATACCTTCATCAAAATTATTTTTTTCTTCTATTACTACAAATTGGTCATATTTTGTATATTCTCCATTTTCATATATTGTAGTAGTAGTTTTACAACTTGATAATAGAAACATCATTATAATCAGTAAACTTGTAATTAGTACTCTTTTTTTCATAATTTTCTTTCCTTTATTCATTATTTTCATTCTTCTTATTAAGTTTATTCCAATTCTTAATACCAACAATTGCTTCAATAAGATAAATAGTCTTTTTTGTTGTATATACAGGGTCTTTCTTTAATACATATTGTGCTACAGCGATAACATCTGTAATAATCCACCATACATATTGTTCTTTATATCTAAGCATTTCAAGGATTACTGCTACTACACCGATTGCAAATATAGCCGAATCAAGCCATTTCATAACTTCTACATTCCAACCAAACTGTGTTGCAAACTTCATCCAAGTATCTCCTGCAAGGAACTGAAGTACAAAGTGAACAAATACTGTTACACCTATAATTATTGCTGTTACAAATATGTTCTGAGCAATTGTAAGTTTCTTTGACTTAGCAAGAAGTTTATCTTCATCGTCCTTATGCTTATACCAATTTATCCAAGAAATGATATTCATAGGGAAATATACTATTGCTTCAAGCCAAAATGTTGCCCATATTCCAAAAAATGCTAAATATATCATAAATACAGTAGTATTTATTACAGCAAATGGGAAATTCATTCTATTTGCCTTTGCACAGAAGAATACACATATAATTCCACATAGACCAGAAATAAAGTTTATAATTGCTAACCATTGTGGTGTTCCTTCTTGTGGTTGTATAGCATAATAAATAGAAATTCCTAACATTACTATACACATTACTATTTCATACCATTTCAAACTTTTAAATGCTTTTCCTATCTTCTGTATAAAATTTGGTTCATTATATTCTGCTACTGTGGTTGTCTTCACATTTTCCATAATTTTTCCTTCCTTTCTATCTATGTTTGATTTTTCCATTACATAAATATTCTATTTTATCTGTTCTTATATAACCATCTAGTGTATATGGTTTATTAGTAGGTTCAGTTAATACAAATGGAATTGAACATATATTAAGTCCAAGGAGTTCTTGTTCGTGAGGATAAGAAAGATAAAATCTAACTATATCATTATTATAATCTTCTATTCCATTTAGTCTTTTATCAAATTCTTCTTTCATTATTTCAATGAAATTATTATAAATTAGACCATCCATTCTTTTTTCTCCTTTAATAATTCCATAGCTCTTATCATTGTGCTACTAATTGGATATGTTTTTCTTTCTGTATCTACTAATATATGTGTTGCTTCTGGATAAGCCCTTTTGAAGTATTCATCATATTGAGGTTCACTTGAAAATACATAATCCATATGTGGAACATATTGTCTTACAAGTGGTGTTTCACCATCCCAATCTTCTTCACCATTAGGTAATTTGACAGTTAACACATCAACTATATGTATTTCTATATTAGGATATAATGCACACACACGATTTAATTGTTTCTTTCTGGCTTCTACTTTTAATAAAGGGTCTTTATTAGTAGAAATAACCTTTAATTCATCATCACCATTTATAAACATTATGACAATAACTTTATCACACATTTTAGAGGCTACATCTATACAATACAAATGTCCTTTATGCATTGGTAGGAATTTACCACCATAAAACCCTATTTTCATATTAATCACCTATTTAAGCCCTTCTAAATATACTATCGGGAGCGGGATTAAATTCTTCTTGCCATTCCCTATCAATATATGTAAAATTACCTATTTTATTTGGTATTAAATTGTCAAAAACATATAATAAATTGCTTTTTAATTTATTTATTTGCTTATTATTATAAATAATTTCCTCAAAACACTTCTTATCATAAGGTACTTTTATAGATACATTAACCCCATCAATATAATCTAAAGTATTTTGTGGATTACTTAAATAATCTGCTAATTCTAAAGCATTTGTATAAACATATATATTTTTTATATTTGGATAATGAGTTTTATAATATTTTGCTATATTATTTGGTGATGTATATAAAAATGGTTCACCACCAGTAATACATATAGTATGTGCCTTTTTTAATTCATCATCCGTAACTTGTGGAATATCATTTAAGTCATATTGTTTATTACAACAATGCTTACAATTTCTATTACATAATGTAGTTACCATTATATGTATGACTTTTTCTGTTATTTCTGTTCGTTCATTTAATACCATATTATTTATCCTTTATATGCATATAATTTAGTAGGTTTTCCTCTGGAAATAATTGTTTTATTTAGGTCAATTACTTTTCCTGTGCTTACATAATCTCTTAAAAATGCTTTTCTGAAATTAGCTAAATTGATTTCTTTATTATGTATAGTTTCATATATCTTTTTAAGTTCAGATATAGCAAATTCATTTTTATTTTTAAGAAGATTAAAAGCATCATCTTCATAATCTATACGATTACGAAGTCTTGTAATTGCCATTCTTACAATTTCTGAATGGTCAAATGCTAAATCATCTTCTGTTATAGTAATTCCATCTGATGTGAAAATAATACCATCTACATCATAACTTATCTTAAATAAACGAGCGTCTTTTGCATCGTCACCAGCAATTATATTGAGTTTATCCTTTGGTACTAATGACATATATGCTACAGATATAACATTTGTTCTTGGGTCTCTTCCAAGATTACCAAATGTATATAATTGCTTAAGATATACATTATCTATATTGGTTTCTTCTTTTAGTTCTCTCATAGCTGTTTCATCTATAGATTCTTTTCCCACTTCCAAAAATCCACCTGGAATAGCCCATCTATCTTTATATGGGTAATCCCCTCTTTTGATTAATAGAATATTGAGATTATCTGTATTATCTATAGTAAAAATTACTATGTCAGCCGTAACAGAAGGTCGCTCATATTTACTAGCGTCATAATTCTCTAAAAACTTCTTTTCTTCCTCTGACGAATATTGATATGTTTTCATATCTATACTTCCTTTCTTCTCTTTATTAGATTAAATAGTATCTTGTACTATTAGTAGTATAGTATTATTTACTATTAAATGCAATAGATTTTTCCAAAAAAATTAATTTTCCACAAAATGTATAGTCAATCCAATTATATTTTTTCATCTGTCGTGAAAAATTAACAAAAATTTGGTTTACATAAATAAAAACTTGTAAAATTGCAAGAGGTTTGTAAGTTTTAGAAATCCTTAATGGTGAGATATATAAGGCAAAATAAAAATGCCCACTCCATAAAGAAGTGAGCATTAATTAATCCACTTTATTATGGTATCATTATTTAGCTTTTTTAATTAGTTTTTTTACTTTATTAGTAGCTACAAATGTTACCTTTTTGCATCCATTGAAAACTTTCTTACCAAAAGTAACTTTCTTTGACTTAATTGTTACTTTCTTAAGGTTTTTGTCTCCCTTAAATGCTTTATCCTTAACTTTAGTAAGTTTTGTAGATTTAATTGTTACTTTTTTAAGTTTAGTATCATTTTCAAAGGCACTTTTTCCTATAGTCTTAACATTATTACCTATAGTTACTTCTGTAACCTTTTTATTATTTTTAAGAGCGTTGTCACCAACAACTGTTACCTTATAGTTCTTTGCTACCTTATCTGGAATATTGATTTTCTTCTTTTTAGAAGTAGTTTTAACATAAGTAACGCCACTCTTATTCTTCTTATATATGGTTACTTCAGGTGTTCCACTATTAGGTGCTTTACCTTTCTTTGTTGGTGGATTACCTTGTGGACCGTTTTTAGTCTTTTTCTTATTTGTCTTTGGAGGAGTTGAATTATCTGTATAAGTTGTACTTCCTGGATATTTCTCTTTCCCCTTCGCAAAGGTTGTAATTGGAGTACTCATAACAAATATTAGTACCATCATTAGTATTGTTATTTTCTTTTTCATTTTTTTGGAGGCTATATTTTAATTGCTGTTCCTCAAAAGCAATCAACTTTCTCTTTCAATAAAAAATCCTATAAGAACCACTAATTAATATTAGTGCAAATATAGGATATGTCTGTTAATAGGTTTCTTTAATTTACATCTTAATTATAATATAAAAATTAAATAAAATAAATAGATTTTTGTATTATTTTATAATATGACATATAAAATAAGAGAAAAGTTGAAAATTTTCCAAGTTTTCTCATATAATTTCAATATTTTTTATAAAATTTCTCAGTAATTACTTAATATTTTACTGATTTTGTCATATTATTAACAATATTTCGTATTTCCCAATTATGATATATTTCATCTATATAGGTAAAATCGTGTTGAGATATACTCTCAAATTCATTTCTATTATTACAAGGTATCTTATATTCATCAAAATAATTACCAAAAACATATTCTGTTAATATAAACTTATCGTGTGAAGAACTGGATATATCATACTTAGATTTACCATTAAGATTTTCCAATAGGTCTAATAATTTATAATATTCAAAAAACATACCATATAGAGTATCGTTTTTGTCATCTATTATGATATTTTTTAATAGGATTTCTTTATTATAGAAGTGGTCTAAAGGATATTTAGTAGTTATTTCATTAACCAGTTTATTTAGATTATGTCTTAATCTAATAAATATCAACCCAATAATAATAATGCTCAGTAAAAATATACCACAAAGTAATAACACTAACTTAATATTAATATGTATTACTATCAAAACAAATGTAATAATAAAAAAGGTTGTTATTAACATAGTGAGATAATCTTCAATACCTATTTTGTTATTATATAAAGTTTGAAACTTCTTACCATATTCTGTAATAATAAGATTTTTATATAGATTAACCATATCTTCTATATTTTTAGTTGTTGTTTTAGGGATTTTTATATCTGTTTTTGTAAAATGTTGGTTACTCATAAATATTCCCTTTCTAATCAAATTCAACAGTTGTTATAAGATTTAGTTTTTCAGCATTTTCTTCTGTAAGAGTTATCTGTGTAATCTTATTAATATTACCTTTAGTATCTTTTATATACTCTACTTCATTTTTATCCCCTATTTTTAGATTTTCACGGGCAAATGAAGAAAAATCAGAATTTTCGTGGATAATATGTTCATTTGTAACTATATCAAAACCATCATAT
>JAZAUS010000027.1:0-9646 GCA_036342255.1 Bacilli bacterium | reverse complement strand
GTATATATACTTCCCATTTTTATTTTTTGTTCTGGTGTTTTTAAGTTTTTAATTAGAAAATATAACTTTGGTGGTATGTTTCCATATTCACCTTTTAAATGTTCTTCTAATCTTCTGTTTACATCTTCACTATCGTATTTTTTTAATTCTTTATACCACTCTTTAACATAATCATCATCTTTGCTATGGTTTGTATCATAATGCATGTCTATTCTTTCTATTAAATTTTTAACTTCATTTAATTTCATTTTCTTCCTCCATTAATTCTCTTTCTAATCTTTGTAATCTTTCTTCCTCAGATTCTACTTTTTCTAATTCATCTTCCCATCTTTTTTGATTTAACCATGTACTTGGATATGGTATATATTGTTTATCTTCCCATTGTTTAGATTTTTTATAATTTTCTAATGCTTCCATAATCTTATTAAATAATTCATCATTAGGTTTATTCTTTAAAAACCATTTTTTAGTATTCTCTTTAGATACTTTTTTAGGATATGCTTCATAAAATTTTTCAAATTTTTGAGCGTATATATTATATATATTTATATCTTTATCTTTATTTATATCTTTAATATTTGCCAAATTTGTAGTACATTTTTCGTACATTTGTAACAAATCTTGTTTTTCAGTACTTATTTTGTTCCTATATTCTCTTATTCTATCTGCTTCATCACTAGATTTTCCAATGTAATTTTGTATATCTAACATGAATATTGCACCACTATCTAATATTTCTATCAAATTAAGTTCTTTAAATACTTTGATAGCTTTATCTAAAATATCTATATTATGGTTTAAAATGGTACTAAGCATTTTTGAATTATATGGTATTTTATCTTTATACATTAACTTTCCACCATTTTTTAAACTTAATAGATACATTTTCATAAGTATATTAGAATATATATAACCATTCTCCATACTTTCTAATAGTTTCATATCCTCACTATCAAAAAAGTTTTCTTTGATCTTCAAATAATAATATTTTTTCCCATCAGCCATATTATTTTTCTCCTTTTATAAATTTTATTAAAGCTTCTTCTTCAATGTAAGTTATATTTCCAATTTTAATTATAGGTAGTCCTTGTTTTACCCATCTATATATTGTTGTTTTACTTACACTATATTTTTTCATTATGTCTTTTACTCTTAACATTTCATTTTCTCCTTTCTAGTGTGCTTTAATACTACCACATATGACTTAATGTGTCAATATGTTTTTACCTGTTTTACATATTTTATATTTTGACTTAATTTAAAGACATTTAAAAAGAGTTTTGACCTTGATAATATAATTATACTATCTTGATTAAAACTCTTTAATTTTGCTTATAAAAATGGTGAATTTTAGGTATATTTAAATTTGAGTAAATAAAAAAGTGCTTTCATAAGCACTGTCCTGCTAATATATAGTAAAATACAATATATAGGAAATTAGTTACTATTTATAAAAATATAAAAGAATTACACAAATATATATTAACAGGACACTACCTACAAAAAACTTATATAGTTCCTTGAAATAGATATAATACATCTACCATATAAAGAATAGGTGGAGCGTCTTTATTTCACTGCACTAATGGTCGAAACCCACCTACAAGGTATTCCTGTTTTACATATATCTACTTCAAGCAACCAATAAATAGTTGCTTTGTGTTTGTTTATGAAAAATCTTCTAATCTAAGAACAGAAGAAGTTCCATTAATAATATATCATATTTTTTTAAAATTGTCTATAATGTTTCTATTTGTATAGCTTCTAATCTTAATTCTTGTCCTACTGTTCCTTGAGTACATATTCCATCTGCATTAGTCCAAGCACTCCATCCTGTTCCTTGTATGTGTACTCTATATTTGAAGTTTCCTTTTAAACATAAGCACTCTAATCTTTTGAACTCTCCTGTTGTTCCAATTATAGTGTCTTTATTTATTTTCCCATAATCTACCCAACCAATACATTCAATATGTGCTTTTGCTTCTATTTCAAATGGTGCGTCTATCTGAATTGCTTCCATTCTTTTACATTCTCCAGTAGTTCCTGCTATTTCTCCATTAGATACCCAAGGCATCCAACCTACAAAACCTACATGAGCTCTATATTTTAGTTCATCAGTAAATGGTACTTCACAATATCCTATTATAGATCCCCAAGTGTTATATTCACATCTTTTTACCATATTACTTTTATTACCTTCTATGGTATGTGTTCTTCCATCATAATATTCTACTATTCCTATATGGTTTTCATTTGTGAATATTGCTAAATCTCCTTCTTTTGGTGTGTAGTCTTTAGTATGATATAAACCTCTTGATTTATACCAATTTACTGTGTAAGGTACATATGCCTCACGTGGTACAAAACTATTTAATATACCTGTTTCATTAGCACACCACGATACAAATACATCACACCATGCATAGCCATCTCCTGAAACCTCTCTACCATAATACCAAGTATTATACTTAACATTATTATTTCCTGTTTCTCTTACACCTACTTGGCTTTTTGCTACTTCTACAAATTGTTCTCTTTTACTCATAATTTATTCTCCTTTTTCACATTCAGGTAGTCCTGCTAAACTTGTTAGCATACTCAATATTCCTGCTAGTAATGAAGCTGAACCTATCATGATCCAATTTACTTCTTCCATTACTGTTGCTGTTCCTATTGATGCTATTGCTGTTTGACATATTGTTTTTATTGCTCTGATTCCAGCACATTTCCACCAGTTCTTATTCATAATTTTCCCTCCTTTTCTAATTTTTCTACTTTATGAGAAATATATGAATTTCCACCTAGTTTTTTATATCTTTCGTATGTTTCATAAAATCTTTCTTTTTCTACATCATCTATTGGATTATTTTGTTCTATATCTGCTAAAAATCTTACTAGAAAATTTTTATCTGTTGAAAGTTCTATATCATCTAATCTATTATTTAAAGGCTCAATAGCCTTATTAAAGACTTTCTTTAGTCTTATTATTAAAAACTCTATTGAACCTATTATTCCTACTAAAAATGCTAGTATACTTGCTATTTCACCTATTGTTATGCTTTCCATTGTTATTCCTCTCTATTTGAAGTTTAAATTCATATCCATCAGTAGTCCAGATATGAAATTGTTGATTTTTATATTCTATATGATCTACTTGAGGACTTCTTATTATTTCTATATATTCTTTTATACTTACTAGATATTTTTTTTCTTCTAATAATCTTCTTATTTCGTGTGAATACATTATAATTTTATTCCTTTTACATATCTCAAGTAAACATCAGCCCATCCTGAATAATGTGAAGCATTTAAATCTAATGTTGTATTATCAGTAAATTTTATTTGTAAACTTGCATATGTGTTTGAACTTTGAAATATTGATATTTCATAAGTGTTATAATTATCAGAACCTGTTACTATATCACCTGTTGGTATTAGCATAGTGCTTTTTGAATAATTAACAGCTTGTATTCCTACTAATATAAAATCATAATTTTGTATACTATCACTTAATGTTACTGAACCACCTGATACATCACCAGTTGCAGTATATAAATCAGTTATTGTAGATAATTTATCATCTATATCATTTACAGCTGTTTTAATTGCATTCATATCTGCTGCTGTTACTTTATTTATAGCTGCTATACTAGGTTGATTATTTAATGTTACTTTGTCAGCCCATGTTATTTTACTCATATTATTCACCTACCTTTATTTTTTCATTTATTGTATAGTATTTTCCTACTATTACATTTAATTGTTTTGTTAAATATAGTGTGTTTTCATCATTTGAAATAAAATCTATATTTACCATAGGTTTATCTACATATATTGTAAATGTAGTTTGTTTATGTGTTGAATTTATTTCTTCCCAACTTATTGGAAATACTTTTGTTGTATTATCTTCATAATTAATTCTTATTTTAGTACAACTTGCATTTTCATAATCATTTATATCAGTTATTGAGTTATTTACTCTTATAGCACCTTGTAAATAAGTTTCAGATGTATCTTCATCTATTACTGATATTGTATTTAAGAAGTTTAAGTCTACTACTTCATATATATTTTTAGTCCAACTTTGTAAATTACTATTCATTTGTAAGTTAGTTTCACTTATTAAGTCATTTTGTGTTATTGTAGTATCATTTAAATAATTATTAGGTATTTCTACACTCGACATAGTCATATTATTTTGTTTTGAAATATTGTATAAATCTCTTGAAAATATTAATGATCCATTTGAGTATAGATTTGCATACAGGGGGTTAAGTACATTTGTGTCTACATAAGGTTCACCATTATAACTATTTATAGGCGATAAATTAGTTAATATTATTTCAAATCCACCAGTATAATTTGAAGTATTTAAATATATATATGAATTTAAACTGCATATTTGTGCAATATTATATTTTCTAATTAAAAATGTAGTTTGATTTAATGCATTTACTATTGGTAATAAATATAAATATGAACCTATATTTATCCAATTATCATCATTATCTGTTATTAATGTATTTCTAGAACAATTGAAAATAGATATATTAGTTGTATTTGTTGTTGAATTAGAATAAATTTTTAATGCAATTAATGTATTATCAGTATCCTTTATTAAATTTAATTGGTATATATTATTATAATAAGTTGTTTCATCAATAATTTCTGCCATTCCAACAGGTGTCTTGTATAATAATGTTATAGAATTTCCATCATATTTATATATTGCTGACAATTCTCCTCTATAAGTTGTTCCACCTGATGTTAATTCCCATTGTAATGGTATTGAAAAATATATTTCATTTTCATTTAAATATTGATATTCTAATGGTCTAAGTACTGTATAAGGTCTTATTACATTATCAGTTAAAATATTTAAATATGATATTGTTTGAAGATTATTCCCATTGTTATACATCAATTCTAATTTACCATTTTCATAGTTATAATAAATTATCTTGAAATAAGGTTCATTCTCAACATATTTTCCATAACAAGCAACAAATAATTTTGATGGAGTTGTACTTGGTGTCCATCTAGTCCACTCATTTTCACTGCCAACATTTATTTTCAATTGAATTGCTCGTATATTTAATTTTGAGTTTGGCGAAGAACCTATCATTAAATATGTTGAAGAAGTAGGATCCTTTATTATTTCTTGACATTGGAAGTTATTATCATTTAAATCATAAGAATATTTAACATCAACAAAATATTCATTATTTATTTTTATTAAAAAATTATTAAAGTAAGTAAAATAATTATGAATTGTTGAACTTGTATTTGATAAATAACAATGTCCTATTACACCATATATACGATTAGTTTCTTCATCAAAATATAATTTATGAAAACCCTTTAAATCATTTCCATTTTTATCTTTTAATATTAATTGAATTGGTTTAAAATTTTCATCTAAATATATTAAAAAACCTTTATCATTATATGTATCACTTGTAGGTGAAATAGTTCCATAGATTATATTTACATCAAATTTATCATTTTGTAATATACCTGTAATGTATGTATTACCTATATCTTGTAAAGTGGTTTTTATTTGATTCCATTCATTATCGTTATATTTAAAATATTTACTTTCTACAATATTAAAATCTTTTTGAGTTCCACTATTTATATTTAAATTACCTGTTACATAATTAAGTAATTGTTCTTTATAATCTTCTGTCATATTTTACCTCCTATAATACACTATCTAATGTAAAGTCAAGTGTTGTATTTGTTCCTACTTGTACTTCTTCTATTGTATAATCATAAAATTGAATTAAAGCTGTTGCTTCTATATCTATATTACGTGTTATTGTTTCTCCTTGACCTAGATTACCTTGATTTTTAGCTCTTTGATTATCAAAATAATTTATTGCATTTTCACTATTAAAATTATTACTTAATTCATATATATAGAATATTTTTCCTGCATTTATATACATATCTATTGTTTTACTCTTAACCATATAATCTATTGAAAGTTCTTCTAGTGGAGCAGAATAATTAACTATTTCTCCTACATTGAACAAATTATTTTCTGATACTACTTTTAATGTTATTTCTGCATTACCTTTATATTTAATATAACTTTGCCCTATTTTTATTAATTCTTGGCTTGATGTTGTATCATTTCTATTCTCATATCTACTTATTATACCTTTTCTACCTATTTGATCTTCTACTCTTGTGATTTCACTTGTATTTAATACTATTTCTCTACCTTTTACTATTGCATAATATTCTATTGATATTATTGTTCCTGCTGGATATATTTGATTTGCTGTAAATGTCATTTCTCCTGGTGTATAGATAAAGTCTGCACTTATTCCCATTTCATATTCTGTTTTTGTTGTAAATGTACTATCTATACCATTTACTTTAATATTTGTTATTACACCTATTTTATTTTGACATATAAATGAATCTCTGTATCCATCAGCAATTATTGTTTCTGTTTGTGTTATGTTTGAATATACTTCATCACTTGTCATTATTTGTTTATTTCTATAATCATTTGTTGAGTAATTAAATGTTATACTATCTATTTCATTATTACAATAATATTCTTCTGTATCTTCTATTGGCTGTGCTTCTGGCATTAATGATGGATCATAGAAATCAATTGCTATTGTATTTTCATCTATTACTCTTGTAGTCCATCTTGACTGAGTTATATCTGCTATATATTGAAATACATCATATGGTGTTTTATTTAATGTTGAATAAGCATTTATTATATCATTTGGACTTAATACTTTAACATCTCCTACTACAAAGCCATAATCACTTATTGCATCTACAACTTGTGTAATTGCTTGTGTAATTGTTTTATTATTTATAACAAAGTCAAGTGTTTCACCTGTACTTAATAAATCTTTAAAATCTAATACTTGTAAATCTACATAATGTGGTTCTCTAGGATTTAAACTTATATTTCCTGTATTTTTTACACATCCACAGAATAATAAATCTTGTGTTGTATGTTCGTGTTGGTAATTATAATATATTTGAATTGCTCCTGGTAAGTTAGCACTTGAAACAATTATATTATTTGTTCCATCAAATAAACTTGCATTCTCTATTGCATTTAACTGCCCTAACAATTCTTCATTAGTTATTTCAGTATATGTTGGTGTTGCTAAAATATATTTTACTATTGTATTATGTGCCGATAACCAAGTTTGTAACCCTGTTGCAGTATCACTGCCTAATCTTGATTTATTTATAAATAATTGAAAAGCATAACCATTAACATTTGAAGAATATCTAAAATGTTCTTCATCTCTAATATTATTCATACAAATAAAATTGTTAGATAAAACAGATTGAAGATTTATAACATTATCATAACCTAATCTAAAACAAGAAGTATTTGTTGTTGAAACATCAGTTCTTTTTACCCAACTTTCACTACCATCTAATACAACACCACCAACTTTCTTCTCAATATACCAAGTTCCTTTTGGTAAGTATGGTTCAAAGTCAGTGGCTTGAGAATTTTGCTCTAACTGATATTGTGCATTGTCTAATTCACTTTGTGTCCAAGTATGTGAAGTTGCACTTCTTATTGATAATTTAATATATTTAATTCCTTCTGGAACTGTAAATGGATTAGTTGTAATTGCTGGTAATACTACATTTTTATTACTATCAAATTTTACAACTGTTGTAGATGAATATGAACTCATATTTGCTGTTGATATTACATAAGTTTTTCCTTCTTCTACTTCTATATAATCACTAGCAATAGAATATACCATATTATCTCCATTCCAGTTTTTACCTACTATTGCAGTTAATTTATCAAACAAATTCTTTCCTGTACTTCTTTTAATACTATCTTGATATGTACCTATTTTATTTAGTTCTATTGGTGTGAAGTATGGACTAAAACTACTTGCTTGACTTCCTTCCTCTACTTGAATACTATCTAGTATTTGTTGTTCTGTTAAAGTATCATTATAATGGTTATAATACCATACTGCTAAATAAGTATCACTTGACCCTGTTGTTAATGTTAAATGCGTTGCTGAATTATCTCTTGTAAAATTACTTGTTGTACTTCCTATTTGTGGTGTTGTACTATATGATGCTATTCCAAATCTTGTACTTGCTATTTTTGATACTGTATATGTTGTACTTGATTTACAAGGTATATATATTGTTTTATTTTTTGCTTCACTTGTTATAGTTCCTGCACTATTTATATAACCATCTAATTTATTTGTATTATTTTTATCAAATAAATTCTTACCTAGATTTATTTCATATTGTTGTTCCCCTACTATTGAACCATAAGTAAATGAACCTGTCCCTTGATTTGTATAGAATACATTATTTACTAAGTCATACATACCTACTTCATTATCGCTATTTCTATAACAAGGTATCATATTTCTTATTAAAGTATTTCCTTCATAGAATTTACATTGATATATTTTTGCTTTACACCCTCTATTAATGGTATAACCATTAGTTAGTATTAAATCAAACAATAATATATTTTTATCACTTTCAGATAATGTTAAATATGTACTTATATCACTTTTTAATTCATCATCTAAATAAAAATTACCACCATCATTTTTAATATTATATTTTTTGTTTTTTTCTATTGTTGTTTGTGAAGTATTACCTGGGTCAAATCCACCATAGTTAGGTGAAAGTTTTAAATTAGTTTCATTTACAAATAATGCAAAATATGTTTGTGATGTTGCTCCTCTTTCTCCAAAAATAGGTATCCACGTATTAGATGTTGAAGTTCCTATATATGCAAAATCTAAATCTATTTTTGTAGTAGGTTTAACTTTATAACCTGTATTAATATATTGTGTACCACTACTTTCTATATAATCTACTGGTGTATAACCTGTTGGAAATGTATGATTTATACTAACCAATTGCCTACCAGTGACAGTTTGTATTGGTACTGGACTATCTGGTGTTGGTGTCCCTGTTTGCTGTGTATTTCCTTGTACTTGTTCGAAATCCCAATTTAAATTAGAATCATATGTTATATTTAAACTTGTTCCTGATACTCTTGTTCCTATTATTTCAGGATAATATGTTTCATCTATTATTTTACATTTTGAATAGTCTTTTGGAAAATAATATCTACTTGTATAATCTTTATCTTCTTCCCATGTGGCTGGATAACAATTTTTTAATATTGTAGAAGAAGTAGATAACATTTCTTCTTTTATTTGTAAATTGCTATTTGATACTACTTCTTCATTATCTATTAATATCTTCATCATATACTTGCACCCCAATTATAATCATTTTTTGCTCCACCTGAGAATGTTTTTATTTTATTGACTACTTGTCCTAATGGATCTATTTCCATGTTATTTTGTACGTTTACTTGTACTTGAGGACTATATGTTGAACTCATTGTTCCACTTACTGATGGTTGTATACTAAATACACTATTTAATGTATCTTGTACTTTATCTTTCATATTTTCCATACCTTTTTCTAATCCTAATACGTTCATCTTTCCTATCCATTCAAATTCTGTTGATGGGCTATGTACTCCAAATATACTCTTTATTGCTTTTAATACACTATTTCCAAAGCCTTTGATTTTATTTATTATCCAACTTGTTACGTTTGATATACCATTCCATAATCCTTT
>JAZAUS010000026.1:0-10848 GCA_036342255.1 Bacilli bacterium | reverse complement strand
GTTTTTAGTGTTAACACGCAACAAGGGTGGTATAAATGTTATGAATATTGATGATTATTATCGTGAGGAAATTGTAGATGCTTTAAATACTATTGGGTCTTTTAATGGTGAATACTATTATCTCGCTAAAGATAATAAAACTGTATATTTATCTGCAAATATACCAAAAAAATATTGGAAAAAAGAAGATGAAGATTTATTAAAAGATTGTGAGCCTATAGGATATGTAACATTAGTTAATTCAGTAGTTCTTCAAATTGATGAAGATGGAGATGCCTATTAAAGATATTTCTGGTTAGTTTATTGGTTGGGATTATCATAATAGTAATGATGGCATTGATAATGAGGACGGAATTGTAGCTTCATGTAATCGAGTAGAAGAAGATTGTCAAAATGTTATAGAAGATTTATTAAATAGAGGATATTAAGAGGTATTATATTATGAGTATGTTTAAAACTGTTTATTTAGTAGATGTAGGTATATTATTAACATCAGATAATGAAGAATTTGAGTCATATAATGTTGCATATGACCATAAATACGGATATTATGATGAAAATCAATTTTATATGGTAGATAAAAACAAAGCTATTGATTTTGTAAATAATTATGTTAATGATGGAATTGATATGACTTATGGTATTATATCAAAAACAGAATTACCATATGAAATTACTGATGAAGAAATTGATGATGGTGAAGTTAATGTTGAAGGTGAAACTTATGAATTAAATGATGTAATATATAGTACTGCTAAACTTAATGGTAAGATTGAAGATAATTTTATTAGGGTATAAAACGAAGACTGAAAACAATAATTTATATTATAAAGAGGGAAAACAAATGTTATATATTACTTGTATTATGAATTCTGAAAAAGACATTAAAGATATAAAAGTATTTGATACTTATAGAGATGCGTTAGTTGATTATTTTGATAGATTATCTGTATGGGTAGAAAATACTACTATTTTGCCAAATAATCTTAAACTTATTTGGTCTAAAGATGGAACTTTGACAAATATCGTACAAATTGAAAGTTATATTATGAGAGTAGAAAAGTAACCCATAAATAATATACACGAGAGTGTTTATTAGAAAGGAGCGTATTTATGAAATCCGAATTTAGAACAGACTGGAAACAAATGTCATTTGAAACACGAAATAGACTTGAAAAGTGTTTTGATACTATTATAGACTATTTGAATAATAATTATAAAAACAATCAAATAATTGATGACAATGACTTAAAACCATATATCAAAATGCCTACTTTTGATTTTAATGAAGTATGGGTAGAGGGAATATCTTATATTGCTTCTACAATTATAGGTGTTGATGACCCACAAACCATTACAAAATTAGACTTATATATTGATACTATGTTAAATATGTATCACTATGATATATATGTTTTAGTATCAAATAGTGATACTAGCGAAGAAGCTCCTGTTTTTGATGATTTTATTGAAAGTAGAAGTTTTAAGTTTTCTGATTATTATAGTTTTTTAAGAGCATTAGCCTTTGATGAATGGGTATTTAATGAGGATATTAAATCAGAACTTGCTGCAATATGTAATCAAATAATTACAGAAAGTCAGTATTGGTTACCTTTTGTATAAGGAATTATAGGTGAAAAGGAATAAATATATGTTAAATGAAAAAGACCAAATAAAATATCAATTAGAATATAAAATCATACCAGATATATTTTTTAATAATCCTAAATTATTTATGATTAATTTAATCAACTCAAAAACTGATTATTTTAACTATCTTTTACATAAATTATCTATAAATAATCCCTATGAGAGATTTCTAGTAGGATTTAGAATGGTATTAGATGATGACGAAAATGTATATTATTGTGTATGTTTGTATTATGATAAAATTGATATAGTAAATATACCATTAAGTTATTATACTGTACTAATAACGGATACTAATTTTGAAAATCCTAAATATTTTAGTGTTGAAAAGGGTATGAGTATAGACCCTTCTAAGAAAGATGAAACTTTTATCTGTGGTGTAGATGCTGAAGGAAAGCATTTGAATTATGGTACTAGTGAGATAAAAAATGCAGATAGTAAAATTATGTCTATTTATCTATATGGAGATAATAAATAGAAAGGAAGTGAGGGAATTGGCATATTTTAAGTCTTTAAAAACAGATACAGAAACAGTTGAAAAGTGTTTAATGGCAATACAAAACGCTTATAGTGCTGATTTATGGTTACCCAGTTTTCTTCAAAAATCAAGAGAAGTAGGTAAATTATATGAGGGTATGAATGTATTATTGTTTTGGAATACAATTAAGCATGAAAATGTAGATTGGCAGTATATAAAAATATTTGAAAATATAGCTGCATATTATTATGAAGATAGTAGAGGTAGAATAATACGTATTGCAGAAGATGAAAGAGGATTATCAAAAGTATTCCAAATGATTGGTTTTTCAGATGATATTGAAAATCAATTAAATGGTTTACATAATGAAGAATTATATGATAATATTGAACGCTATATTAATAGTCGTATAGATGATGATTTTGATATGAGTATTACTGAAAAAATTAGATAATAAGGAGTAATAAATTATGATTAGCATAAGAAATGGAATGTTTGAAACAAATAGTTCAAGTTGTCATGTATTTGTATATAATCCAGAGGATTCAGTATCAGTACCAAATACTGTTACTTTAGTACCTAATAATGAGGATTCAATGCTAAATATATTATTTAATGACACATATTGTTGGTATTCTCATAGCCCAGACTTATTTGAATATTCTATGGAAGAATTTCTTTCAGCACTTATCGCTATTGGTGTAAAAGAAGTAAAATGTTCTGATGAAAGAGTAGTTGAACTATTTGAAAATCTTATAAATGAGGGTAGAAGTTATAATTGGTATGGTAACGATTTAAGTATTGTATTATTTAGTGACAATACCAAACTTACTACAATAAGTGACCATTATGATATTCATGAAATTGTAGAAGAAGAATTTGGAAAAGAATATAAATATATAACAAGAAGATTATCTTAACTCCTATTTAATTATATAGGAATAGTTAAAACATAATGGCTATCTTATTATAAGTTAGCCATTTTCTTTGAAAGTGAGGTAATTATGAGTAAAATAAATGATTTAATGTATTTAGCTGGTAAATGTGTAAATGACCATTCATTGACTTGTTATGAGGTATTTGATACAGATAGTAATTATTTTTGGGCTATTGTTTTTGGTTTTAATGAAGAAACTAATAGTGTAATGGGTAAAGTTGCTTATTGTCCTAAAAAAAGTGCTATGCAAGAATATGATATGGATTGGATGATGCCTTATGATAAGGATACTGGTTGTGTAGATGATACTGAAGTGTGTATTGAAGATAGTAGTGATATTTTACATTTAATTCAACAATCTGACAGATTTATAAATGAATATGTTGGTAAATATAAGGAGGATAAGTAGTTATGTTAGAAATTAATGAGAAAAAGAGAAATGAATTAGCAAAATATCTTGAAATTGATATTAATGAAATTGAAATTGAAGATGAAGATAGTCTTGATAAGTATAATGAATATTATACAGAACAAGGTACTTTTTTAGTTATGGATGAGGAAGAATCAAGAAATGCTGTTAAAGATGATGTTGAAAACTTACTTGATGATTTAGGTATTGAAGCATTTACTCCATCATTCCGAGAAACTATATGTAAGAAATATGTAGATGGTGAATGGTTTAAGGATGCTTGTAGAGAATTTTATGAGTCATATGCTAGAGATATTGAAGATGAAGATGATAGAGTTGGCGAGGGTAAATATGCTAACAGATTAATACAAGAATGTATTGAAAATAATCTTATTAAAGATGATGAAATTAATGAATCTGGCGAATATACTGGTAAAAAGGATTTAATTGAAGAATTAAGTACTTATTTATTTGAAGATGTTGAAAATCAATATGATTCTTATGCTGAGTGGTATAGATTTGATTATGGAACAGATGAATTTAATTATATAATCAAAAACTATAGTGTAGATT
The DNA here is from genome assembly GCA_036342255.1 of Bacilli bacterium. Taxonomy (GTDB): domain Bacteria; phylum Bacillota_I; class Bacilli_A; order RF39; family UBA660; genus RUG11198. The sequence continues at coordinate 6,801 of JAZAUS010000026.1, read as the reverse complement.
TTGATATTGATGGTATTGTTGAAGAATGTATTAGTATGGACGGATATGGTCATTTCATCTCTAATTGGGATAGTGAAACTATTGAATTAGATACTTTTTATGCTTATAAACAAAGCGATTATGATGAAAGAAATTAAATTAATATGTATTATGATAAGGAGATAAAAATATGGAATTTGTTTATTATGATGGAGGTATGAGTGGAAACACATATATCAATTCTATTTATGATGAAGGAGATAAGGTATTAATGTGTTATTTTTCTCCACAAAGCATTTATTGTGATGACTGTGTATTTGGTAAAATCAGAATAAGTAAACAGATATATTCTCAATTAGATATAGTTGATAATGAAATTACTAATTCTGATGTTTATGATGATATTTGGAATAGTAATAATACAGAATTTATAATGAATATTGATAGTCCAAAAGCTATAATAGAAGCAATTTATAATGATAATTATTGTTTATCATTAGTAGATGAATGGTATCAAAGTAATGATTATTTATGTGAATCCTCTGATGATTTATCCGATTATATATTTAATAAATTAGAATATGCTGTTGATAATGATATTATTGATGTTTCAAAAGATTTTCATTGTGAGGGTATTGGTGATGATTTAGATATTTTAATAGAATATTTAACTGATAGAAATAATTTCCCTCATTATTCTGATATGTTATTTAAAATTAAACCCTATTTATAGAACTTAATATTATAAAGGAGCTTTACAAAAAATATATGATAGTAGTAGACGATATTGAACAATATATTATAAGACAACGATTATTTGGAAGATATTCATTTTTTGCACAAAAAAGAAATTCAACTAATGGTTTAAATGAATTTATTGAATTATTTGAGGATATTACATATACTAATTTGATTGGATTAGATACAGTAGTTAAATATCAAGCAAAAAAGGGAGATTTCCTTGATATTAGTAATACTAATAATATCTTTCCTGTAAAAAAAGCTGATTTTATGAAGTATTATAAAAAGGCTAATATTGAACATAATATTTTAGATTTGGACGAGGTATTTTAATATGGATATTATTATTAATGGAAGTATTTCTTTGAGATTTGCACCTGATAATCTTAAAGATAATATGACAACACAAGAACTTATGGATAGTAAAATCTATGGGTATATTGAAGAACAATTCAAAGACGGAGATTGCGTTATTGATTCTTTTGAATGGAATGTTAAAGGTGAGGGCGATTATAATGAAATATTAGACCAATATAAAATAGAAAATAAAGACTATTTTTCAGATTATTTTTATGATTATATATCCGAACATTATATGAACGATTATATTGATAAAGAATATATATTCAAAAGAACTATTTTTGAAGAAGGTTCAGATTTGGATTATTTTACATTACAATTTGAACTTACTTTATGTATTACTTTAGAACAATTATGTGAAAAATATTTAAGTCAGAAAGGATAATATTATGAGTAGAGATTGGACACCATATGAAACAAGAATGGTACAAAAACAATATAATATTCCTAATCCAGTTGACTGTGGATGGGTAATTCATATAGGTGAGGAGAATGAAAAACCTTTATTTTCCGAAGAAGATATAGAATTAGCACATACATACGCTCAATTAGGATTATGGGGATTTGATTTCTTAAGAAGTTGTAAAAGAAATGGTGTTTTAGCTGATGAATATGGACAACAAATTATTCAATCAATAGAAGATTACTTTAATGGTGCTGAATTAGAAAATAAAGAATTACGAGAAAAGGTTGATTTATGGTATAACGGAGAATTAGAACCAGGATATGATTTATCTGATAATAATTGGGCATTAGCTGATTATATTAGAAGTCTAATTAAGGGGGAAGTAGAAGATGAATGAACAAAATTGGATTGAGTGTAAAGAATATATTAAAGAATTATTTGATTTATTTGAAAATACTTATTGTATAGATGAAGTAGGGGTAGCAAATCCAAGTAAATATATTTTTAATGATGCAAAGTTTGAAGCTATATTAGAGGTAAACGAAGTATTACAAGATAATTATGACGAAAATAAGGCTATTAGTACATATTGTATAGATTTGAACTTTTCGGATAACTTATTTGAGATTTGGAAAGAAGTAGTAATGAATGGTGGTACAAATTGTCTTTGGTCAGAAGCATATACTAATTTTGAAGAAATTCTTGAATATATATCAGATACATTAGATATTGAATGTGATAACTTAAATGATTATGTAAATAATCATAGGGATTTGTTTAATCCAGAAGGATAAGGGGTATTTATTATGAGTGAAGAAAGAAAATATTGGGTTAAAGAAGATTGGATATTTAATCTTGAAAGTATGAATGATAAAATATGGTGTATTATATATGATTTACGAGAAGATAAGATTAAATGTCCATTTGAAGTAGCTGGTACAGAAATTAATGATGAAGGTGATTTATTACGCTTAAAAGATGAGTGTAATGAGTTAGAATGGACATCTAAAAGTGGTAAAGTCACAAGTAAAGAATATGGTAGAATTAAAGAAATTGTTGAATGGAGAGTAATGAATAGATATATTACTTGTATAAATAATGGTATGGACGAAAATAAAGCTGGTGCTTGTTTTGATGATTTATAATAAATTATCACATTAGGGAGGATATTTATGAATATTATATATGAAGGATTTTTTGTAATAGGTGGTAATTTATCTTCTAAATTAGAGAAAAGTATTGATTTTCAACATATTACAACTGAATTTAGACCATCTAAAACACATCAACATTTATATGGTTGTAAAGCAGTTTTTCAAGCAACTATGTATGGAAATGATGGGAATAATGAGGGATGTTTAGTAAAATTATTAAGAATTGAAGCTCCTAATGATACTTATGAGAATGAATTAAGAGAATTATATGAAGCAATACCATTACCTCATATTACATTATCTACATCATTAGATGGGAAACCAATAAACACTAAAAACATTGATTTTGATACACCAATAGATAGTCTTATAATTATAACACAATTTGGTGGTTTTATAGGGAAACCAATATTTAATAATATGGAAGATTAGGAGAAACTACAATGATTAAAAAATTAAAAGAAACATATGAATTACACGAAAAATATAGTGTTGAAGATGATGACCAGACCTATATTGTTTATGAAGAGGGTGATATGCACTTGGATAGGGATATAGATAAAGGTGCTGTTTTAAGAGATTGTTTCTGTGATGCATATGTTAGTGCTAAAAATTATATAAATGAACATAATTTAGAGGGTAAAGCAATTATTAAAAGAACAATAACTATAACAAATGTCATAGAACAAGAAGTTTATTAGGGGGGTGCTTTATGAGTAAAAATGCTAACGATTATAAAAATGAAATACTGAAGAAAGCAAAAGACTTAGCAAATAAAAATGCTCCATCTATTGAAATACCAATTACTATGGAAAATGGTGACGAAGTTCTTGTTGTACCATCTGGTTATGGTGATATAAATGAATATATTAGAACTGACCAAATTGATATGATTGATTATTGGTTAGTACATAGTAGTGAATTACCATATATATCAGATGATAAATTAGATAAAATATGTAATAATCTTGCTAATTATATGACTTTATTAGCACAAAATGAAGAAGAAAAAGCTGAATGTAAGAAGTATTATGAGGAAAACCATGAAAAAGAGGATTTTGATTGGAGTTTCTATTCAGATTGGCATAAAGATTTATTTGGATATAGACCAGATAGAGAATATGGTGTATCAAGACATTCACCAATAACATTTTTAATTGAGTTTACTTTTGAAGATGAAGAAGATAAAAACCAATTTATTGAGTATTTTGATAGTGTAGATGAACAACTTAATTATTTATATTTATATGACAGTATGGGATTATCTATACGAGAAGGATACTATGTAATGGTAACAAGAGATAGAGAACTTGATTATACATTAGTTTGTTCATTAAATGATAGAATATTTTATGAAGAATTTCGACAATTAGAAGATGCCAAGTTCTTAAAACAACAATATAAAATTAAAACCATTAAAGTATTTGAAGGATAAGGAGAACATAATATGAGAGATAAATTACTAGTATCTTCATATAATAATTATATTTTATATAAGATACGCAAAGAAGATGAAAACGGTGAATTAAAAGAAACTCTTTATCAAGTTCAAAGTGATGGTGATGCTAGTAAATATGTAGTAGAAATTCGATTTGGTTGGTCAGATGATTATCACGAAAAAGATTATAAAGATTATAATAAAATAACAATTGCACACGGTATGCGATATTGTGATGATACTATTGCTGAAACACAAGAGTATATAAATGTATTACAAGAAGCATTAGATTTTATTCCAAGAATTAAAGACGCTATATTTAGAGATATGGAAGAAAACGAATAAAATAATATTACCATTAGTAAAATAACTAATTTAGATAAGGGGTAATTTATAATGAAATATAAGTTTACAGAAGAAACAATGAATTGGAATGGTCATTTATTACACCGTATTAAGCGTATTCAAGATGGAGTAATAGGTGGTTGGATAGAAAAACAAGATAATTTATCTCAAAGAAGTGATTGTTGGGTTAGTGATGAAGCTAAAGTATTTGGAAATGCCCAAGTACACGAAAATGCTGAAATTAGTGGTAATGCACAAGTTTATGATAATGCTAAAGTTTATGGAAATTCTCGTATTTTAGATAAAGCAAAGATATATGATAATGCACAAGTATTTGATGATGCTAAACTATATTCTAACGCAATAATTTGTGATAATGCAAAGGTATATGGTAATACAAATATTGGCATGGATACAATAATTAGGGGTAATGCAAAAGTATTTGGTAATACAACAGTAGAAGATATAATAATACAAGGTACAGAAAGAATAAGTTGTGATGAAGATTTAAATATATAATATTATAACACCCTCTATTAGTTATAACTAATAGGGGGATTTTCTTAAATCATAGATTAATAAAATAATTAAAAAATCTATTCACAAACAATATAATATGGTTTATACTATTAGTAAGTGTAACTATATGAACTAATACGGACAACAAACTAATAAAGAAAGTAGGGAAGTTAATGAATATACAAACAAAGTATTCTGCTTTGTTTTCTTTTCTTATACTATTACAAGTATTATGTATATATAAATCGCAACAATCTGATAAACCTATTAAACGATATATAAGTAAAGTAAATTTAGCAGTTACAATTCCTATTTTGGCGAGTCTAATAATTATAGGCTCACATAATAAACTTATATCAATAATTGGATATTATATATATTATGTTGGAATGACCATATTAATGGTAACATTAGTATATTTTACTAATGCTTATTGTCAAGGTGTTGCCGAAAAGAGAGATAAACCACAAAAACCAACAGTAATGTATATATTAGGTACGATTGATTTAGTCCAACTATTGATTTTAGGTTGTTTTAAGCAAGTATTTAGACTAGACCCAGTATTAATTGAGGGTAAAATATATTATAAATCTGTGGCTTTAACTGGATTAGTAATACATAGAGTTATAGATTATAGTATATTTGGGGCTGTTGTACTTATTTATGTAATAGGAATTATTAAATCGTCTAAATTATACAGAGAGAAGTTCACTATTATTTTAGTGACTTTATTTATTTCGGGTATTGTTCAAGCCTATTATATGACAGTTCGAGTAGATATTGATAAGTCGGTTATTATACATAGTGTATTTAGTATCATATTATTCTATTTTGCTATATATCATAGACCTTTACGCTTATTAGATACAATGTTATCAAATATAGTTTCTGATATGAATGATGCTTTATATATATTTGATTCTTCTAATAAATGTGTCTGGGCTAATGATGTGGGATATAAATTATTAAATATCCCACAAGGTAAAGTAAGTGATATTAAATCAGCTATAAAAAAGAGATTTGGAGATTTAGAAAATCAAGGTGATAATTGGCAAAAAGACTTATTTTTACCAGAAAATAAAGAATTTTTTGTTGTAGAAAAGAAATCAGTTAAAACGGATAATAAATTATTAGATGGCTCATATCTAATTATTAAAGATAGTACACATAGAAGAAGAATGGTCGAAAAGGAATTATATAATAATACCCACGACAAATTGACTGGATTATATAATATGCAATTCCTATATTCTTCTATATCAAAAATGTTACATACTATGAATAGTATTGGTCAACAATATTATGTGGTTTACATAAATATTAAGAATTTTAAGATAGTAAATGATATTTTTGGTAAGAAATTTGGTGACCAAGTATTAGTAGAATTTGCTAATTGGATAAAAGAAAATATAAAAGGTAGTGAAAGTTTATATGGTAGATTAATTGGTGATACTTTTGGTCTATTTATGCCAGTTGAAAACTTTGATGAAGAACTATTTTTGAATAAGTTTTCAAAGTTTATAGTAGATTATGAGGGATTAGAACATCAAATTTTTATCCATGTTGGTGTTTATAAGATAGTAAACAAAACTATGGATATATCTATAATGTTTGATAGGGCACACTTAGCTGTAGCAAATAATACAGATAAATATAAAACCATAATTAGTTATTATGATGATAAAGTTAGAAATAATATACTTGAAGAACAGAAACTAATTACTGGATTAGAGAGAGCAATACAAACTAATCAAATAGTACCATATTTACAACCTATTACAGATATAAAAGGTAATGTTGTAGGAGCAGAAGCATTAGCAAGATGGATACACCCAGAATACGGATTTATGCCACCATAT
>JAZAUS010000025.1:0-11262 GCA_036342255.1 Bacilli bacterium | reverse complement strand
CAGCGTTTTTAGTTGTATATACTATTAACGCTATATTTAGTGAAAATGAATCACCAAAAATAGTTAAAATTGCTACTGTATCAGATGCAGATGTATCTACTTTAACTGATACAATGTGTGTAGTTACAGAAGAATATTATTAAAAGGGATTAGTTATATGTTAGATAATTCAATAATGCAGAAAATGATAAAGTATAATGAACTTCGTTCAAAGGTAGATGATTTACATTATCAAATAACAAAGTATTTGGACGAAAACTACAATATCAATGAGTATGAGCGTATCTACTCAATGGACGGAGAATTACCTATGTATGATTGGGGAACAAGATACTTTGATATTGCGTTAATTAGTCAAATTGTTAATGCAATCGAAACTATTAATAATGAAGTTGGTGAGATGCCAGATGCACGAGAAATTGCAGAATATCTGAAAAGGCATAAGTCATAGGAGAAAATATAATGGAATCAGAATCTTGTTATCGTTGTAAGTATTGGAGTATAAATGAATATACCCAAAAGAAATATGGCGAAGGAAATGGTATGTGTGCAATTAGGAAAGAAATCACTTTTTGTGATAAACATAATTGTATTTTGTTTAATGACAAAACGGATGGGAAAGAAAATAAAGAATTGTAAAACAATAAAAGATATTATAACTGATAGAAAGGAATACGAACTATTGCTTCGTATATAATATGAAGAACTATGAGTAAACAATATATTGACGAATGTAATAGAATATTAGCCACATACCAAGATGAAATGCTACGTTTACACGAATGGGAAGAATGTGAGTATGAATATGGATTTTTAGGGTTTTTAGAGGTATATCAAAATCTAAATATTCCTAAAGATTTTACTATTATAGATTTAGGGTGCTATCAAGCGTGTCAATGTGTATATTTTAAGGATTATCCTACATATATTGGAGTAGATATAGCAGTTCCTATTGAATATAGATTTAATCAAAATAATGCTATTTATTATCAATGTAATATTATAGATTTTATTAAAACAATGAAATTAAATCCTAATAAGGTATTTGCTATATGTTCGTATGTGCCTGACCCAGAGAAAAATATATATAATTTAATAAAAGAAAAGTTTCCTTATCATAAAATACAATATTGTAATACTATTATAAGTGAAAAGTTTCCAGAGAGGTAATATTATGCAGAAGGTAACAAATACAAAGACAACTTTATATATACCTACAGCTAATTTTAAGTATTTTGATGGTTGTAAGAGATATGGAAAAGATACAGATGGCATATTAAGAGTGTCTAAAACCAAGTGGTCAGATACTATATCTTTAAATAATGCCACAATGGATTATAATAAGGCAGAAGCTTTATTAAATGCAATTAAGAAGTATGATTTTGAAAAGGGTATTAAGTATGGTATTGCCACAATTACAGTTACAAAGAGAGTAAAGATTGATTTTGAAGAAGTATAAGGAGATTTTTAATGAAGAAATGTAACAAGACAACTGTATATGGATTAAACTTTGATTTTGAAAATCCTTATATGGATACTGATGTTAAACAAACGGTCTTAAATACAGATGGTATGTATTTACATGGAGATTTAGAAACTCTTAATGGTTTTGATTTATTAGTAATTGATAATATGCCTACAGAAAGAGGTATATATGATGTTAATGTTATTCTTGTAGATGGAACAATTCATAATGCAAAGTTCTATTTTTGGCAAGTTCCTCTAACTGATGATTATATGAGAAATAGAGGTTTAATTTGTGCCATAAATGATGAATGGGCAAATTCTGATGCTATGCCAAAATATGAAAATAATGAAGAATATTTATAAAAGGAGCATATATTATGAAACCAAGATTATTACATTATGCTTATGAATTAGAGGGAGATAATTACATAATTGAAACAATTAATCCAAATGATTGGGGAATAATACTTAAAGTTAGTGCTAATAGTGAATCTATAGATGAAGTTAGACAAAAATTAAAAGAAAAACATATTGAATGTAATATTTTTAGAATTATAAAGGAATAAATGAATGATTGTATATAGTTATTGGAAATGTCCACAATGTAATAAGATAATTCGTGGGGATAGTAGAGAATGTTTAGCGTGTGGTAATCCTATACCAAAAGATGTTAAATATTTGATGCCAGATAACCCTGAAGTTATTAATGCTAAAAATAATGGTACAATATTAATAAAATCTGAAATATCTGAAAAATATGTAGATGAAAAAGGTATTAGTTCTGATGTGGTAGCAGAAAAGGATATTAATCGTAAACCAAATTGGAATTGTGCTTATTGTGGAAATCAGAATAACTATTATGATACTACTTGTACTCGTTGTGGAGCTGGTAAAGAAGAGTCCGAATCGGATTATTTTAACCATAAAACAGAAATAAGTGACAACGATAAAGAAAATTATACATATAGAACTGGTATGGATTATGAAGATATGTATGAATCTTCTAACCATAAAAAGTTCAATGAGGAAAACATTAAAGAAAGAGACCAAGATATTAAAGATACAGAAGAAATAGAGGAACAACATTCATACTCACAAAAGAAAATTAATAATCCTATAGCAGAAGAAGATGTTATTGATAATGGTGGTGTTGTTAAAAATGTTATAGGTTTTATGCAGAATCTTTGGAAATCATATAATGCTACAATAATAAGTGTTGGTTTAATAGTAATTGTAATGGTATTTCTTCTATGGTTACTAATACCTATTACAAAATATTCATTAGTAACTGGATTTAGTTGGGAACGAAATATACACGTTGAGGAATATACCCTTTGTCACGAAGATGATTGGAGTGTTCCTAATGGTGGTAGAGTTACACAAACCAACTCTGAAATACATCATTATGACCAAGTTATAGACCATTATGAGCATAAATCAAGAGAAGTGAGTGAACAAGTATTAGATGGTTATGATACTTCTTATAGAGATTTAGGTAATGGTCAATGTGAAACGGTACAAACACCAAGATATAAAACAGTATATCATACAGAATATTATGATGAACCAGTATATAAAGATGTACCAGTATATAAAACCAAATATTATTATGATATAGACAGATGGATATATATTGGTGATTTATATACTAATGCACAAGACCACACTCCATATTGGAAAGAAACTAATATTCCAGAGGATGTAGAAAAGCCTACTTATGGAGATAGAAGATTAGGTATTAGAGAAGAAAAGTATTACCTATTAATTACAGATGCCAAAGGTAATTCACAATATGTTGAAAAAGATTATAATTCTTGGGTAAATAGTAAATATGAGGATAAAATAGAATATAAAGCCTTTAGATTTGGTAATAAAGCCTTATATACCCTTGATTAATTAAAAAATCTATTTATTTATATTGATAATAATTTTATAATGTATTAAAGGAGTGAAGAATATGAAATGTCCCTAAATGTAAAAAAATAATGGTTGAAAAGAAATCCACAAAATCAATATATTTTTGGGATGGAAATAATGATGAGTTTTATAGTGAAGAAGAACCAATCATTATCTATTCTTGTAAAGAATGTAGAATAAAAAATGAAGACGGTAACTGGAAACTTCCTAAAGCATTACAACCCTCTGAAAAACAAATTAAGTATGCAAGAGTTATTGGACAAACCTTACATATATCTACAAATCATCTTGTTACTAAACAACAATATTGGGCATTTATCCATAAGTTTAGTAATCAATTTCAGAAATATATGGAAGAGGAATATTCAAGAAACTTTTATGCATCTGGGGCAGCTTATTTTTTCAATGACACAGACTTTTTCTAATAGAGGTTTTTAAATGATAATTTATAATAATACAAATGAAAAAATAGTAATAAATGGAGACTATATAGCACCTAAAACAAAGAAATATGTATCAGATTGTTCTACTATAAATGTCTTTTCAGTATTTGGTGCAATTGAAATCCTTACTGAAAATAATAATAGAACCTTTGTATATTATGGACAACTTGGTGCTGAAGAGATAAATGAATTAGATGAAGACGGATGTAAGTGTATTAGTATATACAATCGTATTACAACTAACCGATTATCTATAGCTAATGAGTTATTATATAAAAACATTACAGAATTACTTATAAAATTAAATATGAGTATTAGTACAATGGAAAGTTGTACTTCTGGACTTATTGCTACATTACTTACAAATAAAAAGGGTGCTTCTGCTATTATGAAAGGAGCATTTGTTACATATAGTAATGAAGCTAAAATTATGCAAGGTGTAAATGCTAATTGTATAGAAGAAAATGGTGTATATTCATTAGCTACAGCATTAGAAATGGCAAATGCTTGTAAGAGAGCATATAATTCAAATATTGGTATAGGTGTAACTGGAATAATTGATGACACAGACCCTAATAATCCAAGTGACGATAATCGTATTTATTTTGCTATTGTTATTAATGATAAGGCATTTGTACAAACGATGTATGTTTCAGATAATCTTACAAGATTAGAACGAAAACATTGTATAGCACATAATATAGCAATTTATTTAACAGATATGTTAACAGATATATTACAAAAAGGGGAAACAAAAAATGACATCAGAAGAAATTAATATGATAGAGTCTTTAAAGTTTTTTGAAGAAATGAATAAAACACATTGTTGTATGGATTGTAGGCATTATGAAAAAGATGTTTGTACTAATCCCATCAGTATGAATTATAATGAGTGTGTAGGGCAATATCACGAATGTCAGTTTTTTGAGGAATAGCCTATGCGACCAACTGATTATACAGAACTAAAAGAAAATATAGTAAAAGCCCGACAAGGAGATAATGATGCTATATGGTATCTATGTGAGCATTATCAATATAAGATTGATAGTATAATCAATTTCTGTTTTAAGAATTATAAGGATTTTGATTTAGATTATGATGATATGCTACAAGATGGATATATGGGAATTATTGAATGTTGTCGTCATGAAAATGATTTTACTCATAATGTGTACTTTTTTATATATAATTCTATAAAAAGAAAATTATATAAAAATAGAAGTATTTCAATGCCGATTTATGCTATGGACAAATATTATGGTAAAAATATTCCAGAATGGGATAATGCTTTTGAAAATACTACTTGTTTACCTTTTGAAGAATTAATTGAGAATAATCCAAATCTTTTTACTACAGAAAGTTTTGTAGATGACTTTATAAATAAATCATTAAACGAAGAATTAAATCAAATTCTTAATACAAAATTGACACCTAAACAAAAGGAAATGATATATCTTCGATATACAGAAGAATTGACCTTACAGAACATTGGCGATATGTATGGGTTGACAAGAGAAAGAGTTCGTCAAATTATTGAAACTGGACTTGATAAACTAACAAAATCTCAAAGATTTCTTACATTAGCCAAAGATATGGGATATGATATAGAAAAAATTAAAAAGGATAAGAAAGGTAAAAGAAAAAGAAGAAGAAAAAGAAAAAGAAATGAAGATAGTAATCATTTCTTGTTATGGTGAATTTGAAATTAATAATGATAGTGAGTTGGAAAAGGAGTAATCTATGGGTGGTTTGTTTTTTAAGTATGGTACAATGGGAGCTGGTAAATCAGCAGAATTAATAAAAAAGAAAGAGTTTCTTGAAGAATTTAATAAAAAGGTATTAGTATTAAAATCTGAACAAGCGACAAGAGACGGTAAGTTTATTAAATCTCGAAATGGAAAGCATATTCCTTGTGAATATTTAGAACCATTTTTATTAGGCAAAAATATTAAGAATATTGAAGAAATAGTAAAGAATTATGATGAAATCTTGATAGATGAAATTCAATTTTGTACTGAAAATACTATAAATACACTTGTAGATATAGTAGATAATTTTGATATTAATATTACTTGTTTTGGGCTAATGACAGACACAAGAACTCATATGTTTGAAGGCTCTAAAAGATTATTAGAGGTCGCTGATAATATTGAAGAAATTAAGTGTCGTTGTGGTGAATGTGGTAAATATAAAGCCCTATTTAGTATTAAAGTTTCTGGAGACAACATTAATGGTAATTATCAACATTGTTGTAGAAAATGTGCTAAAAGATTACTTGTAGAACATAACATTTATATATAAGGATATTTAGTTATGATTACAAACGAAGAAATATATGAATTAATGAAAACTAAACAATATAATAAAATATGGGAACAATGTCAATATATTGGTTATCATTGGATTAAAAGTACGGAAATAAGACATTTTATTTTTAGTGACTTTATTGATTTTTATTGTGGTGAAAACTTTATTGATGATTATACAAATTATCTAATCGCTTATAAATCAAATAGTTCAAAACCAAATGTTGCTACAACACAACAAACAACATATAAATTAAAAATAAAGAAAGAGGGATAATATTATGTTAGATATTATTGCAGTTATCGCTATTGTTGTTGCTATGATTTGTGCTATTATTGTTGGTCGTTTTAAGAACAATGATAAGGTGGTTGCCATTTTTATGACTATTAGTATTTTAAGTATGATAGTCTTTTTTGCCATGACAGTATTATATTATCGCCAGACTCAATCAACTATATCAGATAAAGTATATACCTCTCATATTAATAAAATTATTGATAATAATTCAAGTCGGACACGATATACTATTTATACAGATGATAATTATGTTTTTGATTGTTATAATATTAATGATATTAATATTGGGGATGATAATGAGGTCACTTATAAACTAAATCAATTTGGTGGTCATACACAGCAACAAATTACATTAACTACTGAATATGCAGAAAAATTAGGTATTTATATGGTAGATTAAGGGAAAAAACACTTACAATAAAATATAAGACCATTAAGGTCTTATTTTTTTTGTAAATAGTTGAAAAATCTATTTATTTATAGAGCAAAATAATCTATAATTTACTCATAAATAAAAAAACAATTAATTTAATTGAGGAGATTATAATTATGAAAGCAAGAAAAATATTTATCAAAACAGACTTTGTAGTTGAAGTAAATAATATATTCCATCATTTTTCTGGTCAGTTATCAGACGGATATTGGGAAAATAGTGGTGGAGAATGGGGAACATATAAAGACGAGTATTATCCAGATATTTGGAACTGTTTTGACTTTACAGTAAATAAGGATAATAACTTTGTAATCACTCTTAAAGGAAAACCTATATATAAAGAAGCCACAGAAGATTGTGAAAAGATGCATGAGTGGACGGATACTAAAATTGCAGAATATCTTAAAGAAGCACTTATTTACTCTATTGAAGAAGCTCCTTGTGCGTTCTCTCGTTATTCTGATAGGGAATTAGAAGTAATTATAAATTGTATCAATAATTGGACAATTCTGCCACCACCACTTCCAAAACTTTCACACGCAGAGTTGGTAAAAATTGTCGGTTACGATTTTGAATATACTAAATAAAGGGGGATTATCTTATGAATAAGAGATATTGTGTAGTATATTTATCTGAAGGTGGTATGCACTATAGATATAGATGTTACGCCAAAAATAAAAGAGAAGCAAAAAAGGCTTGTGTAAATAGCCTTGGCGTACCTTATGCAAATATTGTTGAAGTAGAAATTGAAGAATACTAGAAAAGGATAATTGATATGGGAAATAAAAAATATAACGCACTTGATATTAAAATGAAAGAATATGAAAAGGTATCAAAGCCTTTTCTTACTTTAGGTGTTCCAAAAATCATTAGACTTGATATGAGAGCTGGACACACTTTTTGTAAGAAGTTTGATAAGCCTTTTGATAAAATATTTTCAGATTGTATGGTGGAAACTACAAAAGAATTATGTAAGCAGATTCCTGGTGTAGTTGCTGGTTATACACAATCAGATGAAATTAGTCTTATTCTCAATGATGAAACAAAGAATGGATTTGAGTGCTTTTTTAATGGTAATGTAGAAAAGATTGTATCTATTTCAGCAAGTATCTGTACTCTTGAATTTAATAGAATTTATGCAGATATGGTATCATATGCAATTTATAAGGACGAACATTACTTTAAGAATGGATATGCTAATAAGATTAATAAAGCATTATTTGATAGTAGAGTATTTTGCCTACCAAATGTAACAGAAGTACATAATTATGTTTTAAGCCGACAGCTTGATGCCACAAAGAATAGTATTGCTTCTGTAGGTCAGGCATATTTTACAACAGAAGAACTTAAGAAAAAGAAATCTAATGATATTCAAGATATGCTTATGTTACAGAAAGGTATTAATTGGAATGATTTCCCTACAAGATATAAGAGAGGTTGTATTGTACTAAAAGAAACTTATCTTAAAGATGTAGAACTTCCAAATGGTGAAATTAAGAAGAATGTTGAAAGAAAACATTGGGTAGAAAAGGAAATTCCTATTCTTACTAAAGATGAAACTTTTATTTCGTCTATTTATCATAGAAAGGATAAATAATGAATAACAACATTACTCCATTATATATGAATTTTAGATTTATGGGGAAAATATTAATACTTGATGAAAATGATTATAAAGATGAATTACATCATCTAATTACGCTTTCTAATTATGTTATTAAACAAGAAAAGAAGTTAAATATGCTAGATAGAATACATCTTAATTATTCTAATCAAACATATAGTATCTGGCTTGACGGAAATCCAGTTCTAGGAACAATTCGTAAGGATTATGAAATCACATTATATAATTTAACTAAATTATTTAGTATATTGAGTAAAAATGGTAGTTTTGAGGGCAGATTATGTTAGTTTTTAAGATTGCTATATTATTATTTGTGTGTATAGTTGAATTTATGATTATATCAACAATTATGTTTAAATTATTTAGATTAGTTGATGAACGCACTAAAATTAAATATGACATAAATCAAGGTATTTTTGGAGTATTGAGTATTATTCTAACAATATGTGCTTGGATGAGTAGTTTTATGCTTATTGTCTTATAAAATAGGAAATTTAATTGCCGATATAAGTAAATAATTGGGTTATCTCTTGTGGGATAGCCCTATTTTTGATGGAAAATCTATTTACTATGCAACTAAATTACATTATTATATAAATATAGTACTAATGAACAATTGTTTTATTTACTAATTGGAAAGGAAGAAAACAAATGAGGAAAACTAATAATACAAGAAATATTATTATTAAGACAGACTTTGTACGCATGGTATATGAACTATTTAGAGAATTTTCAGTTCAGCTTTCAGATGGTTACTGGGAGAATAGTTGTGAAGAATGGGGCGAATATGGTTATTACACAGATATTTGGAATTGCTTTGAGTACTCTATTGGAGAAGAGAATAATTTTGTAATAACTCTTAAAGATAAGCCTATTTGTGAGGATTCAAAAACAGCTTGTGACCTATTACATAAATACACAGATGAAGAGCTTGTTGAGTATCTTGTTAATGCACTTATTATTTCTATTGAGAATTATCCAGATGTATTTGATAATTATTTTTCTAAAAATGAACTTAATATACTTATAGATAGTATTAAAAACTTTAAGATACTACCACCACCTCTTCCAAAACTTACTCACGCAGAGTTGGTGAAAATTATTGGTTATGACTTTGAATATGTAAGATAACAGAAATGGGGAATAATATATGGGAAGATTAAATATAAAACATCCAAAAACTGGTTTATATAGATGTTGGTCAACAGTTGTAGATGATTGGGTTTCTGAATGGTTGTCAGAAGAAGATTATAAACAATGGTTGATTGAAGAAGCAATTAACCAACTTAAATATGATTTAGACCAATTTGGTATTAAAGTATCACCAAATATGAGTTATGACGAGCTTCAATATAAAAAGTTGTTACACGAGTTTTGTAATTCTTGTTCAATCAAAGATTGTGATAATTGTATATATAATCTTAATTTTAAGTATTATAAAGAAAGAGTTCAAAATGGTGAAATAGAAAATTATTTGAAAATTGAATTTACTGAATAGAAAGAGGTTATAACAATGGATATTGGTAGTGGAGCTGGCTATCCTTCAGCAAGTTTATCTAATTTTGCACCACACGGATTTGTTATAGATGGTGTAGAATGTGCTTCTATGGAGGGGTTTTTACAATCACTAAAGTTTAGTAACCCTGAAATACAAGCAGAAGTATGTAAATTGGTGGGGAAAGCAGCAAAATTTAAGGGAAAAAATAAAAAGTGGTATCGTACACAAACACTTTATTGGCAAGGAAAAGAATATAAAAGAGATTCAGAAGAATATCAAGAATTATTAGATAGAGCCTATAATGAATTAGCTAAAAATACTGGTTTTCAAAAGGCTCTTCTTGCTACGGGAAATTCTACTTTAACACATAGTATAGGTAAAAAGAAACAATCAGAAACCGTACTAACAGTTAAAGAATTTACTTCTCGATTATATAGAATTAGAGAAGAATTAAAGAATAAAAAGGAGTAATTATATATGTTTGGAAATGATGTTGTAACAATTTGTCCATTTTGTAATAAAACTATATATGAAAATCTTGGTGGAGTTTCATACTATAATTATAATGATGGTCAAGGTATTATTGAAAATGTCCGTATAGATAATCATTGTGGTAAAGATTTTATTACTATTGATAGACCTGCACCTGAGTTAATCCCAAGTAGATATATAGTTCCAAACTATGTACGACACTGGGTTGACAGAGTTAGTGAAGTACTTTTTGATGAGTCAATTGATGAAATCAAGAAAAAGGACATTGATACACTTACAAATGATGTAATCTCTGTTCTTAAAGATAAATATGGTGAAAATGAAGTGAATCATGATTTAGGTGATATTAAAACACTTATTCAGATAATGGAAAGTCAGTTACATATTTCAGTTTTTGCTATTCCATTAACTGATGAAGTAAAAAAGTCACTTACATCTAGTCATGTTGTATGTTGGTAAAGGTGGTATAAATGCATAAAAATGTTAAAATTAATCGTGTTGGAGAAACAAATATAGCCCAAAATGGTCAAAAAATGAAAATCATTGAATATAATGGTTATCATAATGTAACCATAGAATTTGAAGATGGTACTATTGTATATAATAAAAGATATGATTTTTTCAAATTGGGTTATATAGTTAATCCTAATAAACAAATACCTTATAAACGAAATATAGATAGAACTGGGGAGTCTATAATTGCTCGTAATGGTCTAAAAATGACTATAATTGCATATAGGGGTTCTACAGACATTGATGTTCAATTTGAAACTGGAGAAATAGT
>JAZAUS010000024.1:0-11267 GCA_036342255.1 Bacilli bacterium | reverse complement strand
TATGGTTGATTATCCACCACTTAAATATATGAACCAGATGCAATTGGGTTTTAAAAAGATTAAAATAAACTTACTTAATTTTGGTTGTAAAAATATAGAGAAATTAACAGCTCAAGAGTTGTTAGACTTTATGTTGTCACAAGAATACTTAAATAGACAATCAACACATAAGTATCGTGATATAAATACAGCTCTATTTCAATTAATAGCTGGTCTATATGGTTCTTATAAAGAACAAATAGATAATGGGGAAATCAATGTTCACGCAGAGATTAAAGATGGTATAATATTACCCGTTATTCTTGAAGAATGGAGTAAATCTAAACAAGTATATAAGCCAGATAAAGATTTTGCTTCTGTTCTAATGAATACTTCTAAATTAGAGATTTCAAGGTCTATGATAAATCATTTGCCTTGTAAATTATTTTATATTGATACAATGGATTGTGATTTTGGTGATGTGGACGGAATATTTGTATATATCCATTCCACAGATATACAAGTCTTTTTTAATGTGTTTATATTAACAAAACAAGGCTTATTATTTAGTTTTTATCTTGGTGGTATATATGATGATAGGGATATTATTATAATGGATTATAATAACTTTGAGTTCCCAGATTTCACTATGATACAAGGTTTACAATATAATCACTTATTCTATAAATCAAAAGAAAACCCAGTTGAAACAAATAATGTTAGTAGAAAAGATATTAGTTTGTTTGCTTTACAAATGATAGCATATCTTTCTATTGAAGAACCACAGATAACAGAAAGTGATTTGACAAAAAATACTTATAAACCAGTTAAAAAGGGTGCTAATGTTAAAAATAAGTGGTCAGAAGTTAAAATTGATGATGTTGGTGTTAGATATGGTAATGCTTTTAGAAAACAGATAGAAATTATCAAAAAAGACTATGAAAATGATAATAAAGATAATAATGATGATACTACTAAAAGAAAATCGCCTACACCACATTTTAGGGCTGCTCATTGGCATAAATATTGGGTTGGTAAGGGTAGAACGGAATTACGAGTAAAATGGATAGAACCAGTATTTGTGGGTAATAGTGAACCAAAGAATGTTATTATACATAAAATCAAAAATGAATAAAAAATCTATTTAATTTTTCTATTATTTAAGGTATGATAAACATATATGTGTGATAAATAAATTATTAAAAGAAAAGGAGTATTTGATATGTTAAATTGGTCAGTTGAAGAGTCGAAAAATGAGTTTAGAAAGCAGATTATGAAGATAGAAGATGAACAGTTAAGAAATGTTTGTCTTACTATGATGGGTGATACAGATGATAAGGAGTTTGTTGTACCAGACTATTTTTGGGTAGTACCTGCTAGTTCATCTGGAAAGTACCATCCAGAGTGTGATTTGGGTGATGGTGGTCTTGTTAGACATAGTATTATGGTTTGTACTGTTGGTTGCGATTTTGTAACTAATGAAATGTTTATTAGAGATAATTCTGTTAATAGAGATATTACAAGAGTTGCTTGTTTGTTCCACGATTGTCTTAAGAGTGGTCTTGTAGATGAAAATGGAAATTATTCAGAGCATACTGTTTTTGAGCATCCTATTCTTGCAAGAGATTTTGTGAGAAAGGCACTTACAAAGGCAAATATTGATGAACTCAAGATTGAAATGATTTGTGGTGCTATTTATACACATATGGGTAAGTGGTGTGTATCAAGAGATGGTAAGACAAATATGAGTAAGCCAAGAACTGATTTTGAGAGACTTGTTCATAATGCAGATTATGTTGCAAGTCGTAAGTATATTAGTGGTTTAGCAGAATGGGAGACAGAATAAGTAAGATAAAATGGAATTAGAAAGGAAATTATATGGCAGAGTTTTTTAAGGATATTCCAATTGGTAGTAAATTTAGGGCAATTGATTATGGAACAATTGTTATGAAACTCTCAGATACATCAGAGTATTTTAATAATTATCCGTTGCAAGAACGACCAACGAATTGTATAATATTAGAGGACATTAATGGTAATTCCATAAATCGTCAAACAGTTTGTGGGAATGAAGTTCTTTGTGAAATTATAAATTAGGAGAAGAAATATTTGAAAATATTATTAGTAATTGATGTTCAACCAACATTTAAGGTTGAACCATATTATTCTAAAATAATTGAATATATAAACAATAATAAAAATAAGTATGATAAGATAATCGCCACAAGATTTATAAATCATAAGAACTCTTTTTATACTGATAGACTTAATTTTACAGATTGTATGAAAAGAGAAGAATTGGAGTTTAAGCCCGATATTTTATTAGGTAAAAGAGGTTATGGATTAAATGTAAGAAATAATCTAAAACTCTTAAAAGATAATTCTGTAGATATAATAGGTTGTGACACAGATGCTTGTATATTAGCAACTTGTTTTCAATTATGGGATTATGAAATTGATTTCACCATCCTAAAAAATTATATTTATTCTTCAGGTGGTGACGAATTATCAAAATCTGCTTATGATATTATTTGTCGTAATTTTGGTAGAAATAGTATATCCATAAAGGAATAGAGATTGTATAATACACAATCTCTTTTTGTGGTTTATGATAGAAAGGATTTTATTGATTTTACAAGATGAAACAAATCATACTTTTTAATAATATTGCTAAAGGAGTAACATATGTCACTTTTAGATATGAAAGTATCAAATGGTGTGTTAGATAAACCACCACGTATTGAAATAAACAATAAAATAAGATTAATTGAATTATTCTCTGGTGTTGGTAGTCAAGCTATGGCATTAAAGAGATTAAATGTACCATTTGAACATTATAAGAGTATTGATTTTGATAAACACGCTGTTATTGCATATAATTCTATTCATAATACCAATTTTTCACCAATAAACATTAAAAAGGTAAACGGTGCTGATTTAGAGATTGTGGATACAGATGAATATACTTATATAATGACTTATTCTTTCCCTTGTGTAGATTTGACATTAAGTGGTAAACAAAAAGGTATGGCTAAAAATAGTAATACAAGGTCTGGATTATTATGGGAAGTTGAGCGTATCTTAAAAGAAGTTGATAATTTACCACAAATCTTATTGATGGAAAATGTTACACAAGTACACGGTAAAAATAATCTGAACGCTTTTAATGAATGGACTTCATTTTTAGAAAGTTTGGGATATAAAAACTATGTTGAGGACTTAAATGCTAAAAACTTTAATGTACCACAAAATAGAAATAGAACCTTTATGGTGTCTATATTAGGAGATTATTCATATGAATTTCCAAAACCAATACCTTTAAAGAAAACAGTATGTGATTATTTAGAAGATATAGAGCCTAATGAAGAAAATCTTAAAAAAGCAAGAGAATTAGTAATACCTATAAATGACACTATGGTAGGTATTAAACAAGAAACAATAAAAGGATATATAGAATGTTATATTGGTGGTGTTACTGATTTAGCATATCCTACAAGTTTAACAAGAAATGGTAGAGTATTGAGTAATGGTTTCTTATGCCCTACTATACAACATAATACTCCTTTAGAAATATTTAAAGTATTAAATGTTAATGGTGACATAAGAAGATTAACTCCAAAAGAAAGTTGGAGATTGATGGATTTTACAGATGAAGATTTTGAAAAAGCAAAAGAAGTATTAAGTGAAACACAGTTATATAAAAAAGCAGGCAATTCTATTGTGGTTTGTATATTATCTGCAATATTCTCACAACTTAATATAAAAGATTGTGTTTCTTGGAATGATATGATAAAGGAGAAAAACAAATGATTATAGATATTGAAAAAGCAAAAGAAATAGCAGAAGATGCACAGAATTTAGTCATATATCTTAAATTATAAAAAAGGGAGTTTTTATTATGAATTATAATGGCATAGCTTGTTTTATTAGGATAATTGCTGATACAAAATTAGGTATTTTTGAGAATATAGATAAAAATGATATTTTTAATGTTTTAAAACGAATTGCAGATAAATATAACATAGAAGAAATATTAGATGATATTGAGTTTACAAACTACGGACTAAATTATCGTAGAATGTTAGGAATGTCTGTAAAAATAAATGATATTACATATTTAAAAATTAATGATACTACAAAATTTAAGCAAAGTATAATTAATGAATTTGAATCATTTTTTGATGAACAATTCCCAGAATATGAAATAACCATTAATGTATATTATAATGGTGGATATTATTATGGTCGTTCTTCTTCTTTTATTGAAAACGCAAAACCAAATGACATACTGAATTTTTTACTAGATAAAGAAGAAGAATTAGAACTTATGAAATCTACTGTTACTTCTTTAGATATATCAGATATTATGCATAATGTTGAAGATAATTTACAAGAATATGAAGTATTTAATTATGCAACGGATATAAAATTTGATTATGAAAATAATAGAATTGTAGGTAGATTTTTTGGTGGAGTTTCAAATTGGGATTTTGATGAAAATAATTATAGTGATGAAGAATTAGATACTTTAAGACAAGATTATTGTGATGCGGAAATACCAACAGAAAAAGCAAGTGAATTAATAAATAAGTTTATTTGGAATATGCGAAATAAACAACATATAATTGTTAATTGGGAAAATTATTACGAAAAAGCATATTCAGAATTTGAGTTTTTAGAACCTGCTAAAGCCAAAGTAATTGTAAATACCTTTATTAAAAAACTAATAGAAAAACATATTATTCCATTAGGAGATTATTCTAAATATGATGAATATAAAAATATGTTAGGAATAAATAGGTCTGATACTGAAGTGACAAGTATATTACAAAATTGTATAAAGTACGGACAATGTTCATCAAAACAATTTAAGTATGTTAAATTTGCTTGTTTAATGTTAATTGATATTTTAAAAGAGAATAAATAAAGGAGATTTATGAATCATTTATTAGTTTATGTAATAGTTATATTACTTATTGTATGTCTTATTATATGTGCAAGTGCAAATAAATATAAGAAAACAATAAAAAGAAATGAAAAGAAAGCCAAAGATATAGCATCAAGAAGAAAAATATCTAAATCTGATAGACAATATGTATTAGAAAGAGATAATTATACTTGTCAAATATGTGGTATTTCTAAACAATATTTAGATAGTTTTCAAAAAGGTTTAGGTGATTATCTATTATTTGAAGTTGACCATATACAATCTGTTGCTAAAGGTGGTACTGGAGCAGATGTTAATAATTTACAATGTTTATGTTGGAGATGTAATCGTAAAAAGGGTGGTAGTAAAACTAATAAAGATGTTAGTAATACTATAACTTATGGAATGAAATATATGAAAAAGAAAGGCTGAAATATATGAATAAAAAGGAGTTTTTATGATATATTTGGCATTACTATTATTGCCAATAGCAACAGTAGGTGTTTTATATTCTGTAAAGGCTATTTGCGATAAAAAGCCAAAATCAAAAAAGGATAATTTCTTAGCCGAAGAAGATACAAAATTATCCAAAACTGATGATATTTATAAAACAACTAAAATATCTTACTCTGACGATTTTTGGTATTATAAGCCAATAGCATTTATAATAGGGTTATTATTATGTGCTTGTGGTATATTATTCTTTCTATATAGTATTAGTATTAATAGTAATGGTAATTTGATTGGTTCTGTTATGACAATATTATTAGGATTATTTTTAATAATATTATACATACACGGTTTATCCGAAGATTATCCGATAATATCTATAATTAGAACTATTATTATATTTGGTTTAATAGGATTTTTATCCATACATTTCTTAAATAAGACAAATGAAAAGATGGTAAGAACAACTGTAGAAACCTATGCACGAATGATTACAAATAAAGATGTTGATAACTTACAAGCAGAATATATACCATCTGAATATATAAATAAGAACTATAAGCATATAAAAAGTCATTTAGATGAACTTAAAAGTGATAATTATCATTATATAAGCCTTTTGACCGATATTACATATATTGAAGAATATAAAGATGTCGAAGAACTTAAAAAAACTTTAGCTACAAATGGTATTAGTTTAAATATTAAGAAAGCCTATACAGTATATGTATATTATCAAATAAAGTATAAAGGTAATACTTCTATAGATACCATACCAGTTATTGTTGGAAAAGTTTATAATAAATGGTATATAATAGATGATAATGGTTTTAACAAAGGGCATTATTTTGGATTACTTAATGCTTATATATCCGTAAATAAATTAGCCCAAGAACAAAATGAAATAGAACAAAGTAAAATACAGAATAATATAATACAAGAACAAGATGAACAAAAAATATTAAATAAATTTACTATTAAAGGTGAACCATCAGTATTTGTATATGATGAACAAGATAGATTGACAGATGAAGAAGAACAATCATTAAATGATTATATTATTGAAAAACAAAAAGAATGTGATAATTTTAAGGTATATATTTTGTTTCCAAATACAAATGATATTGATGAAGTTCGTTTGATAATGGATAAAAAAATACATCCTATATATACAAATATTGATTCTTTAGTATATAGTAGAACACAATCTGATAATATGTGGTATATTGGTTGGAGTATTTATAATCAAGATAAAAATGAGTATATTCGTGATAAATATACAGTTATTGGTGACGCATATTTCAAAAGTCGTTCCACTTATAATAGATGTATAGATGTTATTGATAAAGCATATGAAGTTTATTTAGATTATTAAAAGGAATAAAATAAGAATGGAATTAAATACAATAATAAAAGAAGATTGTTTAACTTATATGAAAACACTACCAGATAATTGTGTGGATTTAGTAGTAACTTCTCCACCATATGCAGAGCAACGCAAAACAACTTATGGTGGTATTACTGAAACGGAATATCCTCAATGGATTGAAGAAATAGGTAAAGAAATATATCGTATATTAAAACCTTCAGGTAGTTTTGTATTAAATATAAAAGAACATATAAATAATGGTTGTGTAAGCACTTATGTATTAGAAAGTGTATTATTACTATCTAAAATATTCTTGTGGAAAGATACTTATATTTGGAATAAGGTAAATCCTTTTCCTACTGGTGGTAATAAAAGATTAAAAAATGGATTTGAATATTGTTATTGGTTTACAAAAACAGATGAATATAAGTTTTATCCAAATAATGTACTTGTTAGAGCAAGTGAAGAAAACTTTAAGAATGAAAGTAAACGAAAGAGTACAAATCCAAGTCAAGTAACTAATGGTTCTGGTATGTCTATGCATAAAAGATATTGTGCTGAAATGGTTAGACCATCTAATGTACTTACATTAATGACAGATAATTCAAGCCACGAACATCCAGCAACATTTCCTATTGAATTACCAACATTTTTTATTAAATTGATGACCGATAAACAAGATGTAGTCTATGACCCTTTTACTGGGAGTGGCACTACCTTATGCGCTGCGAAAGCCCTTATGAGAAATTATATTGGTACTGAAATAGTAGATAGATATATAGAAATATCTAATGATAGACTAAAACATAGTGGTGGTAATCTATGGAGTATTATCAAAAATAAGGAAGGAAATTAACAATGAAATTATATTCCGAAAACGATAATTATAAATTATATGAGGGTAATATGTTGGATATGCTTGATTATATTGAGCCAGAAAGTATATCAAGTATTATTACTGACCCACCCTATGAATTAGGTTTTATGAATAAAGGTTGGGATAGTAGTGGTATAGCCTTTCAAAAAGAAACTTGGGAAAAGTGTTTTGAAGTATTAAAACCAGGTGGATATTTATTAGCATTTGGTGGTAGTAGAACTTATCATAGAATAGCGTGTGCTATAGAAGACGCTGGTTTTGAAATCCGTGATACAATCATGTGGATGTACGGAAGTGGTATGGCAAAAGGCTTAAATATTGGTCTTGCTATTGATAAGAAAAACGGTGTTGAAAGTGAAATAATAGGATATACTAATGCTCCAGATTTTCAAGACGCGGGTAGAAAAAATGTACTTAATGGTGGTGAAAATAAAGTAGGTTTTAATGTTGGAGATACAGCAGAAAGATTAGCAACACCTATATATAAAGCACAAAATGAATGGGATGGTTGGAATACTTGTCTAAAACCTGCTTATGAACCTATTATAGTCGCTAGAAAGCCTTTTGAGGGTAATTGTATAGATAATATACTTAAATATAGAATTGGTGGTATTAATATTGGTGAATGTAGAGTTCCTATAAGTCAAGATGATATAGATATGATAAATGCTAAAGCATCTAAAAACCCTACAGATAATTATAATAATAAAGAATATCAAAAATATGGTAATTATAAGCAAAATGTCGCTACACCAGCTAATATAAATGGGAGATTTCCATCAAATGTAATTCTTACTTATAACGAAACAGATGAAAAAGAGGTTTGTAGTGGTTTTCCATACACTAAATCTACTGGTGGAAGTGGAGAAGCTTCAATGAATGGTACATTTAGAAATATTTATAATGGTGGTTGGGGAACAAAAGAATGTTCTCATTTAGGTGGCGTTGGTGACGAGGGTTCAGCTGCAAGATATTTCTATTGTGCAAAGACTTCTGCTAAAGACAGAGATGAAGGATTAGATGAATTTGAGGTTCAAGCAGTTAGACAGTTAAATGCTACAAATCCAGAAGCAGAAGAAAAGGATGATGTATCTAAACGATTTATTACATATAAAAGAAATATACATCCTACAGTAAAACCAACAGAATTAATGCAATATTTAGTTCGTCTAGTTACTCCTAAAGGTGGTGTCGTGTTAGACCCCTTTAATGGTAGTGGTAGTACTGGTAAGGCTTGTATGTGGGAAAATAAAGAAAGAAAAGCTGAATATAAATATATTGGAATTGAATTAACATCAGAATATTTACCTATAGCACAAGCAAGAATAGAATATGTAATTAATCAAAAAGCCACCACAAAAGAACAAGCCAAATTAATTGATGATGCTAAAAAGAAAGCACCACAAAGAGAAAATAAACTATTAAATCGTATAAAACAAAATAAAGAATAACTAAAAAATTAAGGGTAAAATATTAAAATATTTGCCCTTTTTCTCTTGTGTTTTATATATAATTAGTATATAATAGTATTATATAATAATTGTATATAGAAAAATATAAGGAGGACTTTAATATGATTTTTCCAGATGGTAGAAATGATAATTATTATAATGAGGATTTTTTAGATAAACCAAATAAAAACTTTTTAGATGGTTTTGATTGGGCTACTGAAATGGCTGTTGATAACTTTTTCGACAATAATTTTGGTGAATTAGGTATGTGTGAAAACGCATATTTAACTGAAGTTTTAGAAAAAGAAGTACCCAATTCTCTAAAACAAGAATATGATATGGAGTTCACTTTTGGTGATAGAGAAACAGAAAAGCGTGAAATTAAGACTTATGCTGATTATCTCCGTATGCAAATTCTTGAATGGATAGAAATGAATAGAGATGAACTTATTACATCTATGATAGATGGTATGGACGAAGATATTTATAATGCTATCCGTAATAAAGTCTTAAAAGAGAATGAAACAAAAGAAAATAAGAAAGAATATTATGATAGTAGAAAATATATGATAACGGGTAAAAAAGAAACCTAATGTATAAAATGAAGGGAAATTAAATATGACATTAATTAAAACAATATTACATATAATATTGATTTTGGTAATTATAGTACATCTTTGTTTTCAATGTAGAAGAATATATATGATATTGCACGAATATGAAAAAGAAGCTTTACTGAAAATTAAGCGTATTTGTGGATATGAAGGACTTATAATGAGTTCTATATGTACTATAATCTCTGTTACAATTATGATAATGGATTATATATATGGGATACCAACGGTTGCATTGACTTTGGATATTCTTCTTGTTGTCTTATGGATATATAATTTCCCTATATATATAAAACTACTACAATCATCAAAGAAAGTATTATAAAAGAAAGGCGAATATATGAAAAATCCAAGTCAAGATATTGTTAGATTACACGGAAATAAAGTAAATTTATGTGCTTTAAGAACTGACCAAGAAGCAATAGAATTATATACAAAATGGATGAATGATGAAACTATTAATATGTGGATAGGTAATCATATTGGAGTTTTTAATATTAATGATGAAAAGAAATGGGCTGAAAGAGAACGAAAAGATTGGGAACTTACATTCAATATTGTAGAAAAAGAAACCAATAAACTTATAGGTAATTGTTCTTTATCTTATAATAGAATTACTGCTTATTTAGGAATATGTATTGGTGAAGAATGTGGCAGAGATAAAGGTTATGGTACAGAAACTATTGGTTTATTAGTAAATTATGCTTTTAATCAATTAAATATGCACAGAGTTGAACTTTGTGTTAATGGTAATAATGAAAGAGCCATAAAATGTTATACTAAAAATGGTTTTGTAGAATGTGGAAGATTTCACGAATCTGAATATTATGATGGACAATATTGTGATATAGTATGTATGGAAATACTTAGAAAAGATTGGAAACCTAAAAAGAAATAAATTATCTATAATTTATAGAAAGGAATTAAAAAAATGACAATTAAAGAAATGCGAGAGAAAACTGGTCTTTCACAAGCAAAGTTTGGTAAATTGTTAGATATACCAACCATTAACATATCAAGATGGGAACAAGGAATATCAAAACCACCTAAATATGTAGAAACACTTATTGAAAAAGTATTAAGAAATATTGGCTTGTTATAGAAAGGAATTATAAATGGATATTACAAAGTATGAAAATAAAATATATGTAGGTGATAATCTTGATATACTAAAATCATTACCAGATAATTTTGTAGATTGTTGTGTGACTTCACCACCTTATTATGGATTAAGAGATTATGGTATAAGTAACCAAATTGGACTTGAAGAAACACCTGAAGAATATATATCAAAATTAGTAGAAGTATTTCGTGAAGTTAAGCGTGTCTTAAAGAATGATGGAACACTTTGGTTAAATATTGGAGATTCTTATGCTGGAAGTGGAAAGGGTCGTAATGGTGACGGAAGTATAACTGTAAATGAAAATTCAATACAAGCTAAATCTTTAGGAACAATTAATGGAATATTGAAAAAAAGTAATAGTGGAGAAGCCAAACCTAAAGATTTAATAGGAATACCGTGGATGTTAGCATTTGCATTAAGAAAAGATGGTTGGTATTTAAGACAAGATATTATTTGGGCGAAAAATAGTGTTATGCC
>JAZAUS010000023.1:0-11855 GCA_036342255.1 Bacilli bacterium | reverse complement strand
TTCTTTATTAAAAGACTTATGTAATGAGTTAGATATTAATGTTAATGAATTATTATCTGGTGAAAAAATTAAGGGGAATGATTATATGAATAAATCCGAGGAAAATTTAATTAAATTAAGAAAACAAATTGATAAAAGAAAAAAGGTATTAACGATTATTTCTTATGTATTTATGGCAATTATTATTGTTGTATTTATTTTAAATATAGTATTAAATCGTATATTTCCTGATGATAGACATTGGAATATAATTAGATATACATTTTTATATAGTGGTATTACTCTTTTTATAGTTTCTATTGTTCTTGAATTATTCAAATTTGATAAATAAAAGGATCGTCATATTAAGATATTAGGAGAATGTAAAAATTCTATTTTTCTATGGTAAAATAGATATATAAAGTTAAATGTTAACGAAACGGGCGAATATTCCAGTTAAAATTGGTAGAGAATATATTTCAAATATTTTAATATGGTACTTGAAAGAAGGGATGATTATGGAAATTGGAAAAAAGATAATGGACCTAAGAAAAAAGAATGGTCTATCGCAAGAAGAACTTGCTGAAAAAGTAGGAGTTGCAAGACAAACTATAAGTAAATGGGAATTAGGCGAAACATCTCCAGATTTAAAACAATCAAAAGAGTTATCTAAAATATTTAAAGTAAGCTTAGATGAATTAACAGATAATGATATTAAAGATATTCTAGTTGAAAAAACATCTAATACAGAAAAATTAGCAGGATTAATTCTTAAATTATTGAAATTTGCAATAATTTTTATAGTTGTTTTGCCAATACTTTTAATTGGTCTAAGAATTGTTTTCAAAAATATATACGAGCACAATGCTGGAAGACTAATGGAAATTAATATTAAATGTTCATTGCATGATGAATCTTATAGTTATGGATTTGTATATTATGAAAATAATGGTCAAATTAAAGAAGCTGGTGGAGATGGATATTTAATTAACATAACAGATGCTGATAGATATGAAGACGCTTATCAAGCACTAGATAAAATTGATGCATATGTAAAAAATAATGGTGGAACTTGTGAAAGAAGTGAAGCTAAAACAGTAGAAGATGAATAATCGTCATATTAAGAAATTAAGAGCGGATGAGAATCCGTTTTTGTGTGATATAATTATATAGAGTGATGTGTATGAAAGAAATTTTAAATAATATTAGAAAAGTAGATGATAGTTTAAATTTAAAAAGTAAAATAATTAATACTGTTTTAATATTCATATTTGGAATAGCATTAGGAATGTTTTCTAAATGGTTAGATAATTTAGCTATTGATAGTAATATATGGTGGATGAATATAATTGACAAACTTGATTTAAATAATTTCTTTTCTGAAATGGCTATTTGGTTATTTATAGCTATTGCTATTTCAGTATTTAGTAAATCACCTATAAGAGCAAGTATAAATGTTTTCTTGTTTTTTGCAGGGATGTGCATTAGTTATCATTTGTATACAATTATAGTTAGTGGATTTAATCCAAGAAACTATATGATGATTTGGTATGGTTTTACTATTGTATCTCCAATACTTGCATGCATATGCTGGTATAGTAAAAGTGAAAACAAATTATCAATTATAGTTAGCAGTCTAATAATATTTGTTATGTTTGCAAGTTGCTTTAGTTTAGGAATGTTCTACTTTGATTTTAGAGGAATACTATATACAATAACATTTATTGTTACTTGTGTAGTTTTATATAAGAAACCAATTAATTTAGGAATTAGTTTAATAATAGGTTTAATATTAGCATTTATAATTAGAATACCATTTATAAGTGGTTAAATTTAGAGGTGATTAAATTGGAATTAATAAAATTAAGAGATAAAGATATAAATGAATTTAAAAAACTTATGCAAGAGTCCTTTCAATATGGATACGAATCAATATATGGTAGCGATAAAGAACAAGTATTACCAGATAAAGATATTGATGAAAACTTAAATAATCCAAATAGTCATGCTTTTGAAATGATAGATAATAATGAGATTGTTGGTGGAGTTATTGTAACTATTAATGAAAATAATATTAACCATTTAGATTTTTTGTTTGTTAAAGTTGGAGTTCAAAGTAAAGGCATAGGACAAACTATTTGGAAAGAAATAGAAAAGTTATATCCAGATACTGAAGTATGGGAAACATGTACACCATATTTTGATAAAAGAAATATTCACTTTTATGTAAATAGATTAAAATTTCATATAGTTGAATATTTT
Organism: Bacilli bacterium; assembly: GCA_036342255.1. Classification (GTDB taxonomy): domain Bacteria; phylum Bacillota_I; class Bacilli_A; order RF39; family UBA660; genus RUG11198. Next base: position 9,614 of record JAZAUS010000023.1, on the reverse strand, counting down.
AATGAAAAACATCCAGATACAAATAGACCATTAGATTGTTATGAGGAAGATGATGGTATGTTTAGATTTGAAAAAGTAATGAAATAAATAATTGGAAGATTAAGATATTACGAATTGTTAAGAAGATGAAAAAATCTTCTTTTTTTGTGGTATAATTAATATGATTGTAGGTGAATCTTATGAGTGCTGTTGCAAGATTAATAATAACCATATTATTTGGTTTGTTTGGAATACATAAATTTATAGATAAAAAACCAATGCAAGGATTAGTATATTTATGTACATTTGGATTATTTTCATTTGGTTGGATTATTGATATTGTATCTTCAATACAATTTTTGAAGAAAATTCAAATTAAAAAAATAGAAAATACAAGTAGAGTATTAGGAGTAATATTTGCTTTAATACTTTTGTCATATTGTTTTGGTAGTTTAGGAACCGAAGACTTTTCTACTGCTTCGTTTATAATTTGTCTTGTTTCTGGGATAGCGTTAATTAAAATATTTGTTATAGATAATAATAAACATAATTTATCATATGCAAATATTGATAAAACACATTTTAATCAAAACAACGCTATTAATAATGTTCAAAAAAGTGTTACCACTGAACCAGGAAGCATTAGATTGAGTATTGGAACAGAATCTTATAATGATTATGATCTGAAGAATACTAAAGTAAAATATTTAACTGGGAAGTTTTATGATGAGAATAATATAATATTAGATAAATATAGAGATTTAAAAACACCTAATTATATATTGGTACAAATAAATGAACAATTACACCCAACTAAGGAGATATACTTTTTAGATGATATGATTGAACTATCTAATAAGTTTAAGGACAAATATTTAGATCATGCTGATTTCTTCCCATTTAGTTCATATTGGGCACAGATTAGAGATTTAAACGAATATCAATTAAAATGGTATTTATATTGGAGAAAAGAGTTTTTGAACAACAACATTTTAGATACAGATATTAGTTATATATTTATATTTGCTTATGAGTTAATATGTTATACTTTTAATTCAAATGCTGCATTTAATATTAGTGCACTTGATAGATTATATAATTCATATAAAGATTTATATCCTAAGCTAATAAATTATCTACCTCAATGGATTGATGATATGTTAAGTGAAGTTGGATATTATTATAATTTATCTGATATGGATATAAAAAAGATTGAAGAAGATCCATTAGTTAATTCTTTAACTACCATAAATGAGTTAGATAAGATAAATATTAATACCTGGAGAAAGCATTATAATGAAAGCAAAAGTGATTTAACAAATAAACAATTAAGTTTATTATATGGTAATCAAAAATTCAATAATAGATTAAAAAAGTATGCTGGACTATTAGCTAAGTATTATATTGATAATAAGGTTGATTTAATTCAAAAATGGTTTGAAATAAAAACAGTTACTGAAAAAAGAAGATTGTTTAATAGTGTTCCATGTGCTTTACAGAGAATGGAAGGCACCTTTAAATATAAAAAATATTGTTCAAATTCTTCATTTGAACATGATATGAACCAAATCACAAAATTGTGTTATGATTTAATTTACCCACAAAATGATATGAACGAAAACGATTATGTTATTAATCAGTATGAGAATGGTAGATACGAATTACCTGAAGACTTCTTTTTTATGAATTTTAAGAAAAAGGATAAGAGTATAAACAATGTCATCGAAAAGGAAGAACCTGAAGTTAAGAAAGAATTCTCAATAGATATTTCTAAAATTAGTAATGATTCAACTAAAATTAATTTTGTAGATAACTCTCAAAGTAAGTTGGTTTTTGAAAACACTGATCAAGAATTCATTAATATGTTTGATAATAAAATACTAGATAAAAAAACGGCTCAACAATATTGTATTAAAAAAGGAAAAATGTTAAATGCATATATTAATAATCTTAATGAAAAATATTTTTCAATTCTACAAAAAGAATTAATCATTATTGATGATGATAAATTGAGATTAAATATAGAAAAGGAGGAAAATAGCAATGACTAATACTGAATTAAATGATATCGTAACAGCCCTAAATAGTGGATTAGTTCCAAGAAGTGGAATAGAAAACATCATGGTAGGTAGAGAAGATGTTATTGAACAAATAAGTAAAGATTTAGATAATGTTCTAAACGGGTTATCATTAACAAAATTTATTATTGGAAAATATGGGACAGGAAAATCATTTATGCAAGCTGTAATAACGCAAAAAGGTTATGCAAAAAATTTTGTTGTTTCAAAAGTTGATTTTTCTCCATATAGAAGATTATATAATAATGATGGAATGGGAAGAGCAACTTATGTCGAAATTATAAAAAATATGACAACTAAAACATCTACTAATAATACAATAGAAAATATTATTGAAATGTGGATTAGCAATCAAATATCTATATTTTCATCAGAACCAGATTTTGATTTAACAAACGAAAAATATATTGATAAGATTGTATCGAACATAAAAAAAGAAATAAAAGACATGGATACATGTTTTGGTGGTACAGATTTTTCAGATGTACTTACCATGTATTTGAAATCATATATATCTGGTGATTCAGAGAAACAAAGAAATTGCATTAAATGGATTAGTGGTGAATATCCAAATATTTCTTCAGCAAAAAGTGATTTGGGAGTATCAGTTATAATAACTGACCAAAATTATTATGAGTTCTTAAAAGTAATATGCAAGTTTGTAGTTCTAGCAGGATATTCAGGATTTATTATAAATTTTGATGAAGTAGTAAACTTATACAAAATATCTTTAAAAACAATGAGAGATAAGAATTATGAAATGATATTAAGAATATTTAATGACACAATTCAAGGAGATATACATAATTTATTTATAACATTTAGTGGTACACCACAATTTTTAGAAGATGAGTTTAAAGGATTATTTAGTTATGGTGCATTAAAAAGAAGATTATCAAGTAATAAATATGAAGGTAATGAATTATATGATTATAGTCAGCCAGTTATAAAATTGCGTAGTTTAACGAATGAAGAAATATTTATATTATTAAAGAAGCTTGTCAGTATTCATGAGTTGTACTATAAATATAATTCTAATATTTCTGATGATGATATTATATTCTTTATTAAAGAACAATATAATAATTTAGAAAATAATAAAATAACTATTGGTGAAATAATTAGGGATTTTTTTGGATTATTAAATGTATTGCAGAAAAATCCGCAAATAACAATCAAACAATTAATAAACTCTGATAAAGTTGAGAATAAAGAAGATAAAACAAAGTCAGAGTTAGATAATGTTTTTGATAGATTTGAGAGTATGTAATTATGAGTAGTATTAAATTATTATCAGATAAAATGCAGGAAAGAATTGCTGATTTTGGTTGGTATGAATTAACTGATATTCAGGAAAAAACAATACCCTTAGTTATTAACTCAGATAAGCACTTAATTATTGAAGCAGAAACAGCTTCTGGAAAGACTGAAGCAGTATTTTTGCCTATGCTAAGTTTAGTTGAAAATAGTAATAATTATAGGAATGAAGTTAAAATACTATATATTTCACCGCTAAAAGCATTAATTAATGATCAATTTAAACGAGTATATAAACTTGCAGAAGAAATGAATATAAGAATCACCAAATGGCATGGTGATGTTAATTCCAATATAAAGAAAAATTTTTTAGATAATCCATCAGGAATATTACAAATAACACCAGAATCTATTGAGGCATTTATGATAAATAGACCTGAAAGAATTAAAGAAGTATTTAAAGGTGTTGAATATATTGTCATTGATGAAATTCATTCATTTATAGGGCAAGATAGAGGATATCATTTACAGTCATTATTATATAGATTAGGTAAATATTTTGACAAAAAACCTAGAGTATTTGGATTATCGGCTACAATTGATGGAATTGATTTAATAAAACAATGGATATGTAATGATACTAATAAAGTTGAATTAGTTAGTAGTTCTGTTTCTTCAAAAAAAACATTTTACAACATAATGCATTTTGATAAACCCGAAAACTCAGAAGATTCTATTAATCCATTGATTATTGATGATATTTTAAAACTTACGGATAATAATAAGGCAATTGTATTTTGTAATAGTAGGGAAAAGGTTGAATCATTAACATATAATCTTAATGAAAAACTAGGATATAAAAAGTTCTACGCTCATCATTCATATATTGACAAAGCACTAAGAGAAGAAATAGAAAATTTGGTTAAAGAGGATGAGAGTATATGCATTGTATCAACCAGTACATTAGAATTAGGCATTGATATTGGCAGTGTTGATTTAATAATTCAATTAGATAGTACTTTTACCGTATCTTCATTGAAACAACGAATTGGAAGAACAGGTAGAAGAAAAAATCAAGATAGAATTAGTCAAATATATACTGAAGAACCAGAATCTCTTCTGTTATCAGCTACAACAGTAGAATTAATGAAGCAAGGAAGAGTTGAAAAGCCAATAATAAGTTTTAAAAATTATGATTACCTATTTCAACAAATATTATCTATGATTGTTGAACATAATGGAATAAGAGTAGAACAATTAATACCTGAAATAAATAATAATCCTGTTTTTAATAAAATAGATAATCATTCTATAATATTATTATTGAAACATATGATATCAAAAAATATTATTGCTTCATTAGATTCATCAAGCGAGTTATTACTTGGTTATGAGGGTGAAAAAATTGTTCATAATAAAAATTTTTATGCAATGTTTGAATCAGAGGAACCATATGAAGTAATATATGATACAAAGAAAATTGGATTATATGATGAGTACAAAAGTAAAGATCAAATAGTTGTATTATCTGGAAGAAGTTGGATAGTTGTTTCTACTATTCCTGAAAATCGTAAAATCTACGTCGAACCATTCAATAAATATGTCCTTCCAAGATTTGAACCAAGCATTGGTGAGAGAAGTGAACTAGTTCGAAATGAACTATTTAACTTTCTTAATAATAAAGTAGTTCCTAGTTATGTTAATGATTATGGTATAGAGATTATTAAAGAATATGAAGAACCATATTTAAAGGGCAATTTAAAAAAGAATCAAAGAATAAATATAACAACTGCAAAGGAAAATTGCTGTCAATTGTTTATTGGAGATAAAAAACTAAGATGCATTGATTTATATTTAATATCTAATAATGATAATAGATGTGTTTGTGATTATACATTAGGACAATTATTTTATGATGATTCATTCAATTTAGATGTTATTAAAAATATCAAATATGATAATTTAATTGATACGAAAGTATCAGAAATAGTTAAGAAAAATAGTTTTAGTAAATATTTTTTATATTTACCACAAGAATTAAAAAAAGAATTATATCTTGAAAGATTTTGTGATTTTAATGGATTAAAAGAATTTTTCGATAATATTGATATAATTGATATAGGTGAATAAGAAGTAGAAATACTTCTTTTTCTTATGTTAAAAATCGCACAGTAAACAAAATCTTATAAAAATGTTAATTTTTAGTAGAGGTGATGAAAATGAATAGAAAGGTTGCTATATATGCTAGAGTATCTACTGAACATGAAGCTCAATTATCAGCTTTAGATAATCAAGTTCAGTATTATGATGACATATTAGATAAGCATCCTAACTGGATTCTATATGATAGATATATAGATGAAGGTATTACAGGAACTTCTATTAAGAAAAGAAAGAATTTTATAAGAATGATGAAAGATGCGCATGAAGGTAAATTTGATTTAATTATCACTCGTGAAGTATCAAGATTTGCTAGAAATACAGTTGATACATTACAAGAAACAAGAAAACTAAAAAGGATTGGTGTTGAAGTATATTTTACTGAAGATAACATATGGACATTTAAGGATGATGATGGAGAACTAAAACTTACTATAATGGCTACACTTGCTCAAAATGAAAGTAAGAAAACTTCTCAAAGAGTAAAAGCAGGTTTAAGGATAGCATTTATGAATGGAATATTCATGGGTTCAGGAAATATTCTTGGATATGACAAGGTAAATAAGAATACTATGGTAGTTAATGAAGATCAAGCAGAAATAGTTAGATATATATTTAAAGAATACTTAAATGGTGTAGGAACAACTACTATAGCCAAAGATTTAGAAAGGAAGGGTTATAAGACATCAACTGGACTAAATAGATGGAATGCAGCTTATATAACTCGAGTATTAAGAAATCAATTCTATGCTGGAACAATAGTTTATAATAAACAATATATTCCAGATTATCTTGAACAAAAAGCAAAAAAGAATAGAGGAGAGATAGAACAAATAGTTGTTGAAGGTACACATGAACCCATTATTTCAAAAGAAGACTTTGAAAAAGTACAAACTATATTAGATAGACACTCTAAACCATCAGTATCAGGTGATAGAACAGCAATTGGCGTACCTAAATATGTATGGAGTAAGAAAATGATATGTGAATGTGGTTCAACATTTAATAGAAGAAAGGATCACACAACTAATAAAGGTAAAACTTATGCTTATGCATGCTATAATAGAAAAACTCATCCTAAAGGTTGGAAATATGAATATGGTTATAAATATTGTGAAGTCAAAGAAGTACAAGAATGGAAACTTGAAAAAATGGCTGAATTTATATTTAGGAATCTTGTTGAAGATGGCCACAATAGGATAGAGTTAGAGTTAATACTACTCAATGGGATAAAAATAGATACCCATGAAGCTGATGAATTAAATAGTGAAATAAAAAGATATAATAAATTAATAAAAGAAGAATCTACTAAATTAGATAGATTATTGAATTTATATTTAGATAAGAAAGTTAATCCAAATGATTATGAATCATTTCAAAAAAAATTATCTGATAAAATAGAATTATATAAATTAGAAATAGAAGATTTAGAAAAAGAATTAAAAAGATTAGATCCACCTGAAGTTAAAATCGAAAAAGCAAAACAAAGTGTTAGAAGATTATTAGATTTTAATTACAATGGAATTAATGATTTATTAATAGAGGAAGTAGTAGAAAAAATAACAGTACATAAAGATTGGTTCGAATGGAAATTAGTATTTTTAAATGAACCAATTAATTTAGAAGTAAAAGGAAAGAAACAAGATTATTTTATCGTAGAACACGAAAAATAAGTATTAAGTCATTTTAGTCTTTAATAGAATACATATGAGCGTCCATATTGGATAAGTTAATTATCTAGTTTGACAAGCTGCTATCAAAGCAAAAAACAATAAGTAATTAAACGGATAAAGACTCGAATTTCTAGTCTTTTTTTACATATATTTTTAATATTTTTCAATTGTGTGATATAATAATTATATAGTAAATAAGTTGGTGATAATATGAGAAAAAACTATTTAGGTATATTGTATTCTATTATACATTTTATTATAGAGGTTACTTCCTTTTATATAGTTACTACTTATACCAATAATCCTCTGATTATAATTTTAGCATTGACATATGATTTTTTTGCTTTTATACCACAAGGTATATTTGGGTATATTAAAGATATTGGAATTAAAATTAATTTTGCGATAATAGGAATGATTTTTTCTTCATTATCATTAATCCTTCTATACTTTAATACAATTCCTTTGCTAGTAATTTTTATTTTAGCTATAGGTAATAGTTTAATACATATAGAAGGAGCTGAAACAACTTTAAAATCTTCTAAAGGTAAAATGGCACCAAGTGCAATATTTGTAGCTGGTGGATCTTTTGGAATTATTACAGGTAAGTTGTTAGCTATGAATAATTTTCCAGTATTAATTATATTACTAATTAATTTATTAATGATAATACCTATATTATTATCTAGAAAAAAATCAGAATTAATTGATGAAAAAAATCTAAATTATTACAATTTTGCAAATAAAAAAATAGATTATAAAATAATAATTTTTCTTGCAGTGTTCATTGTAGCTGTTAGGGCTTTTATAGGATATGGAATACCTACATCATGGAACAAGACAATTTTACAAACAATATTATTATATTGTTTTATGGGAATCGGTAAAGGTATGGGTGGAGTATTAATAGACATAATTGGTATTAGAAAAACTGCTTTTATTAGTACTATTGGAGCTTTACCTTTTTTATTATTTGGTGACAAAATTATGATGATATCACTTATCGGTATTTTATTATTTAGTATGACAATGGCCATTACCTTAGGTTTAATTGTTTCTGTATTAAAAAAATATCCAGGAATTGCTTTTGGATTTACTACAATAGGTTTATTTTTGGGGTCATTTCCTTTGTTTTTTTTCAAAATAGATTCACTTATTATTAATTGTATAATAATATTTTCATTAACAATAATTTGTATGTTAATATTAAATATTATTTGTAGAAAGGAGAAAATATAGATGGACTTATTAAAATTATTACAAATATTAGATTGGTATGGGGGATCTAGTCTTCCACCTTCTAGTTCTTTTGAATTGTTATCTATACTAGCTATATACACAATACCTATTATAATTATTGTCATAATTATAATAATAGTAAATAAATCAAAAAAAACAAAAAATAAGGATAATAATGTAGATAATGATAATAATTCATAATGTAATTAGTTTATATCAAGCATTAGTATTTACTATTTTAATTGAAATTACTGTAGCAACACTATTAAAAGTAAAGAATAAGGGTGATATATTAAATATTACTTTTATTAACATTATTACTAATTCAACACTTAATAGTTTTTTACTAATTATTAATTTTATATTTGATATAACTATTATTATTTGGTTAATTGTTATAGTAAGTGAATTGATTGTAGTATTGGTTGAATATAAATATTTCCAAAAGGTACTTATATATAATTGTATAAATAAGTTATTATTTAGTTTTATTGTGAATTGTTCTTCCTTTAGTATAGGATTGATAATTACGTATTTTTAATTAGTATTAATATCATAATCCAATATTAAATATATTATATATAAAAAACAATATTTTAAATGATAATATAAAGAATTAGTAATATTGAATGTGTGTTGCGAGTAATATTGCTGCTCAAGCTGCAATCAATGCAAAGAAAAATAAATAATAAAAGTATAAGAGACTAGGTAAAACTAGTCTTTTTTATGATATAATGATTATGGAAGTGGTATTGTGAAAGTAAATGAATTAATGATTAAAGTAAATGAGTGGATAAAAGAAATATTAAAAGATAATTATGTAGGAGTATACTTTCATGGATCATTAAGATTAGGTAGTTTTAATCCTAATAAATCTGATTTAGATTTTATAATAGTAGCAAAAGAAAAACTAGACTACAAAACTAAAGAAGAGATTTGGGATAAGATGTTAGAAAATGAAAAACTATTTCCTAAAAAGGGGTTTGAGTTTAGCGTTGTTTTAGAAGAAAACTGTAAAAACATTAAACATCCAATTCCATATGAACTTCATGGAAGTGAAGCATGGATCGATAGATATAAAAATGATAAATCATTAGTAATAAATGATGAGTATAAAGTTGATGCTGATTTAGCGAGCCACTTTAATGTAATTAATGTACCTAACGATAGTATGGATTTTGGTAAACCTTCAAAAGAAGTGTTTGCAAAAGTTCCTAAAGAATACATA
>JAZAUS010000022.1:0-13442 GCA_036342255.1 Bacilli bacterium | reverse complement strand
ATCAAAGGATTTATTTATAAGAGAGGTTATTTTATCTAATGCATTTGCTAATTTATCTAAGAATGTAATAGAATTAACACAATCAACAGTTATATCATATGGACATTCAATAACTATTTCAAGATTATTTGAATACATAGAACCAACATATAAGTTTATTGTTGTAGTATCAATGGTAAATGAGGTTTGAACATTATCTGCTTTTAATTTTTCATATACAGCGTCAGTATAATTTAGGACATCAATATCGTCTCTAAATACACAAGATTTTTGTATTATATCAAAATTTGTTTCTAAATAAGTATATATTTTCATAATAAAACCTCCTTAAAAGTTCACTTAAATTATCTCATTTATAGTAATGAATTGCAACACCTTTTTAATGGTAAAGAAAAAGACTACAATACTACTGTAGCCTTTCTCAATATTTAATTATTAATAAAATTATCATTAAATTTTGAATGTAAGTATGTCTGGATAACTAATATTATAATAATCATTTCCAGTTTTATTAAGAATATCAATTATCTCAAATACTTCTTTCATTACTTTCTCTGAAAATGATGGATTTCTTTCTTGTAAAACTGTTTCCATTTGACTTTCTTCTGTCTTAATAGCAATACTAACACCATCATCATTAATGCCTTGTGGAAATTCAATATAGATAGTTTTACCATTAAAGTCAAAGGTTCTAGTTAATTCTTCCTTACTAAAACCTAATAAAGTAAATATTTCTGATATTTGTTGAAGTGATGTATATTTATTATTTACTCTAAGTACTGTAAATGCTCTTACACGACCAATTGTTTCTAACATATTAATATACCTTTCTATAATGATTTAATTGTTTTAATAAGATTTGGAGTATATGATATTTCTCCACTATGAACTCTATAATATCCCATAGTTAAATCTTCAATAAGTCTAAAGAAATTGCTTTCTAAATACCTATCATAGATATAACCACCAATAGTATAGGTATTGTCATTTTCCCATTCAATAGAACCATCATATTGAATATAATCACTAGAAGGTAAACAATATACTTTACCCCCTACTAAAGTAAACATTTTCCTAATAGTTTCAACATATCCACAAGATGTCTTATCCCAATATAAGTCTTCTAATTGTCTATAAATCCCCTTACATTCTTGTAATAATTCTTGTTCACTCATAATAAATACCCCCCCTATGAAGTGTATTTGGTCACTAATGCCCTAAACGCCCTTTTTGCATCATTTAATTCTAATATAGGCGTTGTTTTGCTTAATAATAAATAATTATTAGTAATTTTTCTATGCACATATACAAAATATTGATTATCATTAGATAAAAGTGTTATTTTTAAAGGGTTTTTAATTACACATCTAATTGGTTTCATAATAATATTCCTTTCTTAATATCTATATAAAGCCGATTCAAAATGATTTATACCCTCAACTTTTTCTTCTAAATTAGCTGGTTGTAATCCAACATTAGGAATATAGACATATACTACATTCTTTTCTCTAACATAATCATAAAACCAAGATTTAACACCATAACTTTCCATATAAATAGATAATAAAGCCATTGTATATTCTATATCAATAAGACTTGGTGCTACAGAGGTTTCAAAGAAATCTTCATCCATAGCACTATCTTGATATTTAGTGCTAATTTGTTCTACAGCCATAGATTTAATATCTTCCCCCATTTTGTTAATAGTTAAATGTTTATCTATGATTTGATTATCTTCTGTAACAACACCAAGATTAAAATCAATCGTATTTTTTATTTGTTTTAGATATTTGTCAATATTTGTCATATTTTCTCTCCTTATGATACTTTTTGTGATTTGGTAAGGACATTAATATCCTTACCAAAAAACTATTAATTTAATCGACTACTACTTGGTGGATTTTCTATAGAATATAGTTTTACAAATACTTTCTGTATTTTTTCTCCAAAATCTGCCAATAATAATTGTTTTCTTAAATTAGAATATAATACATTTTCATCAATTTCTTCAATTTTATTGGTATTGTTCCAAGATAATGTAGTATTCATATTTGAGGGTATCATACTTTCATAATCATATTCACCCTCTACATCAGCCATAAATAAGAAATCGTATTCATAACCAGATACTATACAAGTATCATCTTCATCTAATCCCTCTAAAAAGGTTAATTTTACACAATTACCTTTAGTGATACTATCTTGTACTAACTCTGTAATATGATTATTTATATAATCAATTTGTAGTGGAGTTAATATAACAGTATCCTTAAATAATAATTGTACTTTAACTTTTTGTTTACCAGTAACCATAATAATATACCCCCTAAATATTATACAATTTTATCTAATATAGTTTCAATAGTATTATTAGATATAGAAAGTATTATAGATACCTCATAGCTTTTATATTTGAGGTTACCTATATTATACCTATAGGCTCAAAAACTTTTTTACACATAGTATGTATAAAGTTATTATTTTCTGGGTCCACGCCTAATTTCACGGGCATGAAGCAGTTAAAATACGGGTCTACAGGGAAAAGTAATATTATTAGCACTAATAATATATTATATAAATTACTAATAATATTATTAGGTACTAATAATTATATTTTTAAATACAAAATTCCTCCTCACACCAGAAAAAATTTACTGATTTACGCAAAAATTTTCTGATATGAAGAAGTCTTGAATCAAAATAGTACATAAATTAAACTAATAATACATACTATAATAAGAAATACTAATATAATATATATTAAAGGTTTTAATTCAGGTACTATTTCTTCTGTTTTATAATCTTTAATCCGTTTTTTCTGCATATTTACCCTTAACTAAACAAATACATATAATAAAAGCAACAATATATAATCCTAATGCTGTAGCTATTATATAATTATAATTTTGATTAGAGTTCTTCAATATAATCTCGGATAGGTTATTACCAGTAATACCAGCTATAGCCCACGCAGATAAAGCGAGTCCGTGTATTTTACTAATATTCTTCATTCCAAATCTTGAATCTAATAATGCGGGAAGTGTACTAAATCCACCACCATAACCAAGATTTATAATCATTAATAAGATAATAATCATAACACCTATATTTATAGGTAATGTTATACCACATATTATAGCACAAGATAAGAAGATTATTTGATAAATAGTTGCTCTATCTTTTAATTTATCCGAAATTGTACTATATCCTATTCTACCTAATGCATTACATATAGCTGTTATAGATGGTACTACACTAATAATTGTAGTTAATATAGCCATTCCCATAAACTTATTATTCAATAATTGCTTTTCATAAGTAATAAGCATAAGTCCACAATGGATATTGATATAGAACATTAACCAAGTTCCTATAAATATCTTATTCTTAAACATTGAAATAGACTTAAATTCATTATTAGTTTCTTTGTTTTCTACCCAACCTTCTGGTTTTTTCAATAATAAATGTCCTATAAACATCATTATAAAATAGATAACACCTAATACAAAAAACATAGCTGATATGCCAAAATTGGTCTGTAATACTTCCATAATAGGAGTTGCTATAGCCTTTGCTAATCCAAATCCCATAATAGAAATACCAGTTGCTAATCCTTTATTATCCTTAAACCATAACATTAGTGTTTTAACGGGAGTTAAATAACCTACTCCTAATCCTATACCCATAATACAACCATAAAATAAATAAATTAATAATAAAGCTGTAATACCAGTACAATACTTAATGGTTAATCCAGTTCCTAACATACCAGTAGTAAAGCAGATACAAGATACTAATGAAGATTTATGGATATTCAATTCTACTAATTTGCCAGCAAAGGCTGCTGACATACCCAAAAAGAATATTGCTAAACTAAATGCCCAACCTACTGCAAAAGTTGACATACCTATTTGATTTGCTATTGATTCCTTAAATGTACTCCAACAATAAACTGTTCCTATAGAACAATGTATAAGTAATGCTGGAATTGCTGCTCTAATCCATTTATTATTCATTTTAATTCTCCTTTTATATAATAATTCCACCAAAGTCAGTTATTTGTTTAATTATTTTATCTTCCTCAGTATTGAAGTATATTTTTAATGTATTATCAGAATTATCTCCAATAAGTTTTGAATATACATCTGCCCAATCAGAAGTTTTACATACAACTATACAAGGTGCTTTATTTTGTTTAAAATCATCTTTACAATAAGGAGAATTACCATTATAAGTCCAATCATCTTCTGCTGTAAGTACATCAAAATCAAAAGGAAAAGCAAAATCTATTGTTTTTTCTACATATCTATCATATACTTTTCCAGCATTATGTTCATAGGGATAATCATTCCAATCATCACCATAATAATCATCATCTGTACCAAAATATAATTTAATTACATTTCCTTTAGTTTCAAAATCAATTATTTTCATATATATAATTTCCTTTCTATCCTATTTTATTTTTTAGGATTTAATTTTGATAATTCTCTTATTCGATTAAAAGAAATATCATTAACATGGTCATCAGCAATTTCCTCAATATAATTATATTTATTTTTTAATTCTTCTATATCTTCAATAAGTTCATTAAATTGAGCTTCGTTTTCAATTTTTTTACAATGTAAATAATCCCATTTTTCATAAAAATGTAATGCTAATCCCATACATAATTCTGGTTGACATTGACCACATCTATTATAATCTGTCTTAGGTTGATTAAATTCATCTGCTGATGTACTAAAATATGGATAATCATTACTACCTACAGTATGATAACTTACATTAAAAATAATTTTTTTAGTTAATTGAAAAGCATAATTAAATTCATACATAACTATTACTCCTTTTTTAGTTTTTCTTTAAATAATGTTACAGTATAATTTATACATTTAATAATTTTTTCAAGTTTATAGAATACATTAGTTGTTGTGATACATCACTAATATCATAACAATAAGAAGAAAAAGGAATATTGATTTCTTTAAGAATTTTTTGAATATTCTCATCAATTTTAGTTATAATAATATTCATTATTTCTTTTTCTTTATTATAATATGTACCTAATTCTCCTAATGATGTAACATTAATTTGAACAGGAATATCTATTCTAACACTTTCATCTTCTATTGAAGATATAAAACATCTATATACAAAAAAGCCACTCTGTATAATAGCAAAAGTCACCATTAATTGTATTTTATCTACTGAAATATGTTGTTTTCTACAATCATATATCAATTCTTCTAATGCTTTTTGTATATTATCCTCTGTTATATTAGATATAAATGGAGTAACTATTTGTCGCATAACAATATTTTCCATTGTTTTTACTGTGTCCTCATTACTCTCACCACTATTATAGGCTTCTTGTAACTTTGTTATATCTAATCCCATACAATACCTCTTTTCTATTTAAGATAAACAATATCCTTGTTTTTCTAACCATTCTTCAAACTTATTAAATTCTTTACCATCACCACTACCACCTAATAAATCTGAATCTTGCCAAGAATATCCATATCCGTGTGTCATTAAAAATCCCTTTTTATGTGGTGCATATCCTCTTACTACATCATCAATATCTTTACCTTGTTCCTCTAAATATCTTTCTAATAAGGTATGAAATGTAACATCTGGAAAATATTCGACACATAATAAATCTTGTAAAACTTCATCTGGTGAAGAACAATCCATTTTATGATATATAGATGCACAATAATCCCATAACATATCGTCACTAAGTTCACCACTAGTTAATACATCTGTATAACTATATGAAATTGGTAATAAATTGTTCATTGTTTATACCTCCATAATTTTATATTTTTGTAAATACTCATTAAAAAACTTTTCAAATTCCGTATCTTGTGAACAAATTTCTTTATATTTTTGTAATAATTCTTCGTCACTCATATTATTACTATCAAGATTTTGTAATTCAGTTAATAATTTAGCTTGACTTTTATTTGAGTTTGAAAGAAACTTACAAAACATTATATAAGGTACTTCTTGTATCATATATGATATATCAGAGACAATTTTATTATTATCCCCATCATCACAAACATCTACTACAATACCTTGTTCTTCAGCTATTTTTAAGATTTCTCTAACAGCATAATCATATGGTTTTCTTGCTGTCTTACAAAAATCATTACCACTTTTAAAATGTTCGGATGTAGTATTTATAATAGCAAAAGTCTCATGGTCTGTATTAAGTTCTTCACTACCATTAATCCAAATCTTATCCATACTTATTTCTGGACTTCCACTACCAAAGCCATCACAAATAGTTATACCAGAAGAAGCACATTTTGTTATTATTTGTTGTACTTGATTTACGAACTCTTCATCATATGGTTTATTGGTTCTTGTCCAATACCTTGTAAATCCCATAATAATATCCTCCTAATATTTAATCTTTATAAGGTATTCCTCTACCACTTTCATAATTAATATGTTTAATAATATCTTTAATATCATTATTAATCATAATTTCTACAGTTTTTTTAGTATCTCTATTACAACAATCATTCCATAACATATATAATTTAGCACCTTTTATACCATTTTCTTCCATTCTACTAAACGCATTTTCTGCCATAAATGGATTATATGAATATGCTTGTGTTAAAAATGTTAATGCTCCTGGATTATTTTCAGCAATATCAAAAGTTACCATTAACCTATTCTCCTTTCGTTATTTCAACCTATCTATAATTTCTTCAAATACAGAAAAATAACCTATATTTCTCCAATTAGTTATTCGAGTTTCTAATGTATTATAAATCTCTTTATTTCTAATAAGAACATACATAGTATCTGGCATATTTGTTTCATTAGAAACTACAATACCTTTTTGACCAGTTACTTTATCTTGAACAACTGTACCAATATCAAACATAGTAATATCTCCTTTTTTTACTGAAATTCGCCTAATAAAGCTAAAACACCATAAATTAAATTATAAGCACAATAAGTATCTTTATTCATAATAGTTTCATCATAATACCATTTAATATGTGGAGTAATATATCTATATTGTATTGTATCTTTATAATAATCAATAAAATTAGCTATATTTTTATAGGTATCATAATAATATACACCAAAATCAGATTTAGGACATTGTTGTATAAACTCATTATAGAAATCGTCCATATTTAATATATACTTATAAGTTTTTTGACTACAATACAATTTTTGTGCTTTTACTTCAAATATTCTATGATAAATCCATTTTTTATAGTTTTGTTCTGTATGAGAATAACAACAAAAATCTGTTAAAAAATGAACAACTGTACCTAACATAAATTGTCTACGAATATCTGATTTTGGTAATCTACACAAAATTGATATTCTATCTAATACTATATCTAATGACTTATTAATTGTATGTGGTGATTGTTTTTCAAACCAATCAGGCATAATAGTACCTAATTGATATGCTATAGATGTGCTACCATTACTAGAACCTAAACATTCTGTACCTATTTTCCAATGTTGTATCCAACGCATAGCTAACTCCTTTATATAATTAAATAGGATTTTAAGATAGGGATAGACTATATATAATAATCTACCCCTACCTCTAAATTATCTTACTTTAACTTTTTTAACTTTTGACCACTTACCATATATTGTTTTACCTTTAATCTTTTTATATGCTCTAACTCTTACATAATAAGTCTTTTTAGATTTAAGTTTTTTGAATTTATATATAGTCTTTTTCGTGGTATATTTTTTAACTTTCTTCTTAAATTTCTTATCTGTAGAAATTTGAACTTGATATTTTTTAGCATTAGTAACTTTTTGATATGTTACTACAGCTTTTTTCTTATTTGATGATATAAAACTTGTAAGTATAACCTTTGCTAATTTAGTATTAGGTTTAATTACTACTACTTTTGTACCATCTTTATTTGTAACTATTGTGTAATTATATGTGTTTGTTGTATTTTGTTTCTTTTCTGTAGGAATTGTTTCCCACTTCTTTGCTTTAGTATTCCAATAATATACAGAAACAGATTTGTCTGGATTAATCTCTACTTTATACTGAATACCATCTTTTGTAAAGACTTTTGAGGTATATCCATCTACAAGATTATCAGAATCCAATTTAATAGTTAATATTGGTGGTATTTCTGTAGATTCTTTCTTTTCAGTAGTAGTTTTTTGTTCTGTTGTCTGTTCTGTTTTTTGTTCTGTTGTCTGTTCTACTTTTTTAGGAATACTTTCTGTTTTTGTTGTACCACATTTAGTACAAGTATATGTCTTGACACCCTCTGATGTGGTAGTTGCTTCTTTTGTTACTTTTCCATTATCCCATTTATGACCTAATTTATCTAATTTACTAATAACTTTTTTATCATTACATCTTGTACAAATATTTGCAACTTCGCCATCTGTTTCACAAGTAGCGTTTGTTACAACAGTTTGATAATCATGTCCTAAAGCATTAATATCTTCAGTTTTAGTATCTTTACAAGTTGTACAAGTATAAGTTTTTATACCTTTTTCAGTACAAGTAGGGTTTTTAGTAATAATACCACTATCCCAACTATGTCCTAATGCTTTTATTTCTTCGGTTTTAGTTGCTTTACATTTTGAACAAGTATAGGTTTTTACTCCTTTTTCAGTACAAGTAGGAGATTTTGTTACTTTACCACCATCCCAACTATGATTTTCTTTTGTAGTTGAAATAGTAGCATTACATCTTGAACATTTAACTACAATATTATGTGTAGTTCCATCAGCATTTTTTACATATGATGTGGTTTTATTATGATTATTAGGGTTTTTCATAATAGGAATGTTAGATATTTTAGAATTTTCATACTCCCCAATAAAATATTTACAAGTTGTTTTACTTGTTTCATTACAAACGGGAACAGTTGTATTAACAGCTCTCATAACTGTTCGTAATTCTAAATTGTTTATATTAACAGAACAATTGAATTTTAATCCAATAGCAGAAGTACTTGTAATAGTAAAATTACCATTAACTACAGTATGTCCAATAATATCGCCTAATGTTGTAGTATCAATATTATATTGTTCTGAATAAGTTCCTTGTCCTGCTATATCATTAGATATTGCTGAAGAATATCCATTAGAATTTGCTAAACATACACTATTTACAAATAATGATTTTGATATATTATTAGCATTTAATACATTTTTTGTGTTATTTACTTGTGTGGTATCTGCATTATTTAGATTTCCTAATCCAGATGTTGGTATATATGGAACAGTTCTAAATAAATTATATGATTTACTATTTATTTTATCCATCACACTAATAGGAATATATAAACAATAGTTTGGATTGCTTAATGGTATTACATAACCATTTGTGTAGTTTTTACTATTTAATAAATTATACACAGCAGTACCATAACCTATTGAGCCAAGACCATCTACACGATATGTCTTGTTTTGACCAATTGTATTAGTAACACTTAAACCTGTGTTATTATTACTTGTTCCAAGAATACTCATATTACCATAAGGTGTTGATATGTCTATGGCAGCGGCAAAACTATTATTAGTATTTGGTATAATCTGCGACCAATTATATGTTGTTGTGGGATTTGTAAATACTATAATATTAGTAGATGTGGCTGCATTAGTAGAAATATTAGGAATAGATAAACAACTTATACAAATTAATAATGATAATAAAAAAGATAATATTTTCTTTTTCATTTTATTTTCTCCCTTTTCAATATTAATTTTTTATTGATATTCAGTTTTTAGATTAACGAGTTCCATATTCAGTTGTCACACTTAAATATCAAGTGAGGTGCTAGGTTAAAGGGTCACTATTCAATTGTATTTTCTATATTTAGTTGTTTTTGTATAAGTTGTTGTTTTATTTATAATAATCTACGAATACAAGCTATATCTCTATAATTATATTGACTTATTTTAATTCCACCGTCTGGATATGGTGCAGAATTTGAAGCGTGTACTATTTGTCCTCCCCCTATATAAATAGCAACATGACCAATACCAGTTTCATCTGGATAGAAGATTAAATCTCCATAAGTTAAATCGGATTCAGATACAGAATATCCATAACTAGCTTGTGCTTCAGCATCGTGTGGTAAACTAATACCATATTGTTCATATATTTTTAAAGTGAATCCAGAACAATCACAACCATTAGTAAGAGATTCACCACCCCATACATAAGGATTACCAACAAATTGTTGAGCATAGTCTGATAATTCTTCTCTTACAGTAGTCATATAATTCGTATCTAAAATACCGATTTCCTTTATATCAGAAGTCCATTCTTCATTTATATCCGATAAATTAATAAATGGTCTTGATGTATTAGCATAAATATTTACTATTACGCCATCTGATTCTTCGTGAATATCACATACAATACAAGGTATCGTGTGATTACTATCTAATTTGAGATAAATATAATCAGCAATATTTACATCTAAACTATTACCCACACTAACACATATTCTATCATCTATGTATTTTATACCTAATTCTCCCTCAGTAGCATACTTTTCAATAATATCAGGTACTTCGGTAGTTACTGCAAATATATTTGACCTATTAGTTTTTACAACAGATTCTTTGGCAAATGTAGTAGTTTTTGAATTAAATACTATAATAATCATTGATAAGATTGTTATTAGTATATGTAATTTTTTAGTTTTCATAATAATATTTTAAAAATTCCCTCCTGTTTTTTAGTTCTCATAAGGCTCAATTAATATCCAAGCAAGAGCGTTATATGGTCTTCCACTTACAAAAGCCGATTTACCATTTTCAAACTCAAAACTTTTAATCCCTGGATTAAACTGTGCTATCGCAACTTGATTACCAGTAAAACCCTTATAAGTTAATAATACTTGACAACTTCGTTGTGGTAATTCCTCTTTACAAGGTATCCAATTCATATTATTCATCTTCCTCCTTTTGATTATTCTGTTTATCTTTTGACTTTATAATAGGATTAGATGTTAATAAGGATACATCATATATTGATTTAATACGAATAATACCATTTCTACCATCTTTATCCATAAAGAAACAAACTCCCGTAGGGAACTTTGTAACACTTCCTAATACACCATTAACATCAATAGCAGCAGAAGGATTTAATTTAGATGTATCAAATCTCTCTAAAAATGCTTGTGCTTCATCAATAGATGACTTAAATAAAAACTTTGATGTAATATAATTTGATGTATCGGGTGGAAAGTGTGTAATTCCTTGACTAGCCATTATAGTAGCAACATTAAGTGAACGACCTAATACCAAGAACCTATCAATAATTTGTGTCATAGATGGGTTAGCAAATAATAAGTGTGCCTCATCACAAATAAGGGTAGTTGGTATTGAATTATCACCAGATAATATCTGTAATAATTTACTAGTAATAAGATATATAATTGTAGATGTTAATCTTTCATTTGTATTATAATCTTCTACTTTCTTATTATAATCTGGTAATTGCATACCGTGTAAAGATATTATCATTGAATCTGTTGCTGATAACTCTAATGGTTCAATATTTTGTTCTCTTGTAAATAATAATTTACCAAAATCACTATCTTGATATAAGTTTAACTTTGTTCCTACTATCTGTGCTTGTGGCTTCTCATTTGCATATAAATAATCTGCCATATCTTGCATATCTACATATTCATCACTATTCTTATTTCTAGTAACAAAGTCTTTAACAATAGGTGTAATGGCATTTATTATGCTATCCTCTAATTTTCCACATAATGATTCAATTATATCCATTATTACTGATGTACTAACTGGAACTATATTTCCCTCTTCATCTATATTTTTTAAGAATGTAAAAGGATTTAATGCCCCAGGTTGTATATTACTAATGTCAATAATTTTAATTCGTGGGTTTACATTATATAATTTCTTAAAGTCATTTTTAGGGTCTATCGCAATTACTTTTTGCCCCATACCTAAACAATTTGCTGCAAAGTTTAATAGAGCAAATGTCTTCCCAGAACCAGGTGAGCCACAGACAACCGTACCAGGTGCTTGGTTTAATAAATGGGCTGATACTGGACTCCATCTAATTGTACTCATATATTATTACCCCCTAATGTAAAAGTCACCATTATCATACATAGAAACTTCTTTACCATCTATAGTCCATAAATCTCCATAATTATTTATATAATCTTCTTTTGTATTATAAACGGTTGTTTCTTCTTGATAATAACTTAATCTGTTTTGAATATATTCTTTAAATTCGGATATAGCCATTTTTTCAGCATCAACAAGAACTTGTGGTTTATGTGAATGTAATATATTTAAGATGTCTGCCATAAATTCATTCTTATCAATTTGTAAATCATCATCCCAAGAAGTAAAATAATATTGTGGTATATTTGTGTCAGGAGCATAAGAAACTACTAAGGTACATTTTTTTGAATAAGTATGATTAAAAATTGAATAATAATCCTTAATACCAAATTTTACCATTAATTCTTCTCTATCTGACTCATCTAATAAATCCATTATACAAGCATCATAAAGTTGTATTTCTATAGATAACCAATTAATTGTATCTTCTGTTGCTCCAAGACCAACTATATGTGCTTCGTCATCATATACAACTAATCCAGATTCGTGTAAATATTTAAGAGTATTTGGTATTATATTACCTAATTCTATACCTCGTTCTGTAGATGCAAAATCATATGACCAACTAGCATATTCATCTGACACAATATTTTTTAAGACTTGCTCTTGTACTGATGCAGACAACTCACAAAAATTACCTACTTCATAATTATTACCATCAATATTAATTGTAAACATAACAAATCCCTCCTATAAACTATTTTCTTGTTAAGTTTAATTTAACTTTTGGTTTATTTAACACTAAATCCTCTGGAACAATCACATATTTATCAGTAATAATTCCTTTTGAGAAGTTATTTATATGATTTTTCTTTGCATTATTATAGATTTGTATAATATCCCTACAAGTTAATTGTTTATTTATTAAATGATTATTTAATTTAACAAAAGTTTCTTGTTGCACAGATAAGCCATCTTTATATGCTTGTATATTAAAGATTTGTAATAAATCATTATTTGTATATTGTGGGAACTCATATATTAAAGTAAATAAGTTTTGTATATTTGATAATGAACTACCATCTATATCAGAAATAATAATACTAATATTATTTTCTGTAGATAAAGCATTTATGATGGCTGAAAAAGCCTCACCACTAAATGAATCTGCATTAGTAGTTAATAAGTGTATATTCTTAATAAATAATACACCACCACTTGCATAAGAAATAATAGCTTCTGCTCTTTTTGCTGTATGACCTACATAACTACCCTTAAAGAACTCTGCTGATATTTCTAAATATCTATTTTCTTTGATATATCCATATTCATATAAATAACCAGTTATT
>JAZAUS010000021.1:0-15020 GCA_036342255.1 Bacilli bacterium | reverse complement strand
TTTTGTATTAATGTTGCTTTAAATCCATTTATATTAAACATATACTATTCTCCAAATGGTAGATTTAATCCCATATTATAGTTAAGTGGATTACCTCTATATAAATAACCTGCATTTCCTAATATTCTTAAAGCATTCTTTGAAATATCTGATATTAAATCACTTTCCATTGCTCCTGCTTTAATAGAACCACGATTATCTAAACAAGGTATATCATATTCTAATATAAATCTTAATTGTTCCATACTTGCATTTTTTATAGCCAAAGGGCAAGTAGTATCATTCCATTGTGGATTTCTATATCTTACCCCTATTTGACTATATATCATTTCACAAGCAGTTTCAATTTGCCATTGTTCTACTTGTATATTATATTTTTCATTAAATTCTTCTATTGTAAAGAAAGTCATAATAAGACCTCCTTTCTAACTATGCTGATACTTCTTCAACTAATTTGATTATTGCATCTTGTTGTACGATTTCAGCACCAAATAGAATATTAGATTCTAATACCCAATATCCTGGGAATCCTGGATAATTACCATTGAATACTTGCATTGAATCAAAGAATGAATCACCAACTATTGCTAAGTTATTAAAGAAATATCCTTTAGCATCTCCAATTATAGTGTCATTTACTGGGAAGATTTCAATTCCATATGCTTCATCTACTGTTCCCATATCTACACCTTTAACTCCTACTTCTGTTTCAAATTTTAAAATTGAAGTAAGTGCAGAACATAAGTTAGCATATTCTGTTGCAGAAATTGCTAGTCTATATCCATCATATACATTTTTATTGAATAATGTTGCTTTTAATGTATTTAATGTATCAATATATTCTTCTTTTGTTGATGGATCCCATTTAGCTTCATTTGTAACTTCTGTTGCTAGTTTTCCAAATCCATATGTGTCAATAGCTCTTGCTACTGCTTGGTCTTTTTTATCCATAGCATCTTCAATAGTATTAGCAAAGTTTGTTCCTGCTACTAATACTGGAATTCTTATTGAATAATCCATTGGTAGATCTGTTAAGTCTACTTTAACATTTGCATAACCTTGTAAACTTGGTGTTAGTGCATTTGCTATTTCTTTAGTTTGTCTTACATTTACTGATGTATCAGTTGATTTTATAATTTCTATTGTAGGTGTTCCTGTTGTTCTTATTTCACCTATAAAGTTTGGATTTAACATTTTGTAGAATGATGATCTATATAGTAAACTATCATAAATTCTCTTTGCTACACCTTGTAAATCTAAATTTACTTCTGTATAATTCATAATTTATCTCTCCTTCTTATTTAATAATTAAATCTTTAAGACTTGTTTTACGAGTTATCTTAATTTCCTCTTTTGGTTTTGTTGTAGAATTAAAACTTTCTTCATTTGGAATATTTACCTTAGTTTCAGTTTCTGGGAAATATGTTGCCTTATACTTTTCTTTAATCATTGAAATTGCTTTTGCATCATCTTCTTCATCTTTAAATAATGAATTTCTTAATGCTGATATTTCTTCTAGATTTTCTTTTTTGAAACCTTGGCTTACCATTTCAACTTGTAATTTTAATCCTTTTGTAGAATTAGTTAGTTCTGTATTACGTGATTCTATATCATTGTAAGATTTTTCAAGCTTATTATATTTTTCTTCTAGTTCAGTATAAGATGCAGTGTTTTCTTTTAAAGCTTCTTTTCTTGCATTTTCTACTTCTTCACTTAATACATATCCTTTCCTAATATCTTTTTCAAGTTTTTCGATGTCAAAATCATCTGAGGAAACTTGAGTATCCTTGTTTTTTAGATATTTTGTAATATCCATGTTTTTCCTCCTATTATCGCGAATTTAGAAGTGCATTAGTGCTTTTATTAGCACCTTTGAATAGATAATTTCTTATCTACTCAAAGCAACTAATAAAGTTATCTATTAATTGCTGTTAATTGTTTCTTTAAACTTGTTGTTGGTAGTTCTTCTTTTAATTCTCTTATTGTTTTATTTATTTTATTTCTTTGTTGATTAAGTTTATCTACTTCATCTTGATTACCTAGTCTATCTTGTATTTTTATATCTGTTTTTATTTTTTCTTTTTGTAATGTTAGACTATTTGTCTTTTGTCTTATATTATATTGTTCTTCTAATTCTCCATATGAATACTTTGGTTTATTAAACTTTGTATCTGGCATATAGAAAGTTAAAGTACATTTACAATTTGGATGAAGTATATCTCCTGTTTGTGTATCTACTCTACCTATCAAGTTCATTACATCTCTTTTTGTTAATATTCTATTTTGGTGTGCTACACAATGAGGACAGCTAAATGAATGATATGGAATATAAAATAATTCTTGGTTCATTTCATCTGCATCTTTTAATGTTGTATTCCACCCTGCTCTTGTTAAGTTTGTATTATGTATCATACTTGCATATGTTGAAAGTTCTACATATTTTGGTTTTCCTCCTGCTTTTGGAAAGTAAGGTACTGTTTGATTTGTATATTTTTGTACTTTATTTTTTAAATAAGAATCTTCATCTTTTTTATATGCAGAACTATTTAATGCATTTTTATATTCTCTTTCTTTTACTTTAACAAATTTATTTTCTTGATCTATTACTACTGATTCTGGTACTAATTCAAAAACATCATCTTCTTGTTTTATTCTTACTACTTCTTTATTATGTATATTTCTAGTATGAATAACCTCTGTATATTTATCTATTTCTTTGTCTAAGTATGAATGGTCTAGGTTACCCCAAATCTTCTTTATTTGGGCTTTAAAATAGTCTAAATCCCTGTGTTCTTGTAAACATCTAAAAAATAATTCTTTTGTTAGGTTTTGTAATCTAACATATTTTAAATTTACTAGAAATACACTATCAGCTATATTAGTATTCTTCATAATTTATTCTTAAATCTTCTCTTTCTTCGTTGTATGCTTTTGTTATACCATCAGCATCTACTTTTTCATCTATTAGTTTATTTAATATTGGTGTCATTATTTTTGCTCTTGTATTGTATGGAATTGCCATTGTTTGTTGTATTGCTTTTAATGTTCTTATCTTTTTGTCATCATCTAACTTTTCATTATCTCCATAATCCCATACTAAATCACTTGGTATTTTATCATCTTCTATATTAAGAAGTTCTTGTAATTTAACTATATTTACTATTAAATGATTTACTTGTGGTGCTATTTGCTTCTTTATAGCTTCAATAGTCATTTCAGTTTGATTCATTGATAAGTCTATACTTGCTACATTTTGATAGTTATCTTTTTCATATCCAAAACTTGCAGGACTTAAGTTTGCCATTTGTATTACTTGATAATCACAGAACTTAAATGCATTCATATATTCTTCTATTCTATAATTACCTTGTAAATATTCAAATACAGCATGTTCTCTATCTCCTGGTAGTAATGTGAAGAAATCTTGCATTCCTGCTACACTTAATGTCTTTACATCATACATATTACTACTTGGCTGCCATTGATTATATATATCACCACTTTGATAGTGCTGTGTTGTTGCTATTCTTGTTTCAGTCTTAGATCTTTCTTTACTCATTGTATTGAAAATTTCCATTTCTTCATTTAAGAACTTAACACTATCTTTGAAAAAGTCTTGTCCTATATCTATGTTGATTAATACTTCATATGGAAGTTCATATACTTTTTCATATTCTGTTTGATTTATTTCATTAAAGGCATTTAATGACATTTCTTGCCATTCACTACCATTTTTTTCTCTTTTATATGCTGTGAAAGTAAGTTCTGTATTACCATCTTCTAACTCTATATGTCTTTTTAATGCATAATCATATTCTTTACCTTCAAAATCTTGTATAATATCACAACTTATTATTTTGTCATATCTTTGTACTAGATTATGTATATCACATTTTTTAATACATTCCAAATATATCTTATTATCAAATTTATGTATATATATAAAACTTTCTCTTTCATATATACTTAACTCTAATGCTTCCCCTAATGTTGGCATTAACCAGTTAATATCTAATCCTTCTGTTTGTGTTAATAAATCACTACCAAATAATTGATTTCTTATGTATGTTCCTATCTTCTTTGCAGATGGTGCTAATACATATCTTTGTTCTTCTTTTATATTTGGTTTTCCATTTGTATAACCAGGATTTGCTACTTTTACATTTACTTTGATATAAGGTGCTTGTAATGGATTAAAATGTCTTAATTTTCCTAACATTGTATTCCTCCTATATCTCTATTCCTGTTTCTAATGTTGTACCCCAGTAAGTTTTTCTATTTTTTTCATCATTCTTTAATAATCTTACTGGTCGAACTATTACACCTACTTTATTTGATCCAAATAGTTTTTTCTTAAAATATACATTTATTACATAACTATTATCTGCTGGTGCTTCTTGTTCCTTTATTCTTATTTTTTTAATTAATACTCCACTATAATATAAGTAAAGAGTCCAGTCTTTTGTTTTCATCTGTTCCTCCAACAAAAAAAGCATAAGGTTTTCCCCTATGCTTCCATTTGCACCTTATAGGTCAAATACACTGCACTTCTATAATAAGAATATACCATATTTTTTATTTTTTGTCAATAGTCTTATTTTCTATAAATACATAATGGTCTTTATAGATACGATATACTTCACTTTCATGGCATGTTCTACATGGTATTACTATTTCAAGTGGTCTTTCTAATACTATATTATATTTTTTTAATAAGTCTATTATTTCATCATAATTTAAACTACATAAAAATCTTTTTGTCTTTTTACATTTTATTTGCATTTTATTCTCCTATACAATTGGGCATCTTCCTGTTAAACTATATTCCATTATTATATATCTTGTTCCATCTACATAATGGTCAAAGTCTTTAACATAGGCATTTATACCTTCTCTTTCACTTCTTAATTTATCATAATGATAACTTTCTAATTCTTCTAAACCAATATCATGTCCACCAAATACTGGTTCTTTATTTATAAAATATCTTATATGTGGCATTTCTATTATTTTCAAGAAATCTTTATAGAATAAACTTTGCATCAGTTGTACTGATTTATCTACACTCATATTATTTTTTTTTGCTAATTCGTGTCTTATTCCATCTACTTCTAATCTATTACTAAAATGACTTGCCTCACTATCTATTACTAATGTATTTATTGGTATGCTTACATACTTTTTATGTAAATAATTAATAAACTCTTTTAATTGATTTGAATAGAACTCTGTTGTTGGCGTATCCCCTTCAATTTTAGGATCGTGATAATATTTATCTAATAATACTAAATTCCATAATCTTGTATTTTGATTTTGTGCTAATGCTATTGCACTGAAAGTAGTTGCATTTACACTACCATAATCACAACCTATTCCTATTTCTCTTATTAAATAGTTTTTTTCAAATTCTTCTTTTGTTATTTTTGATATATGATTAAATACTCTACCTTCTGCTACTACCCATTTATTAAATACTTTTTGTTCTCTTAATGATCCTACTGGGAAACTTTTTACTGCTTCTTTTATTTTTTCTTCTGTATCTAATACTGGATTATCATATGGAAAGAATACATATTGTTTCCAATCTCTTTTATCTATATACTCTTTTTTATATGGGTGGTTCTGACTTCCCTCAACATTAAAACTATCTATTCTTTTATAGTATGGGTGTCCACTAAACGACATTTGTCTTCCTGCTAGTTCATCAAAGCTTTCTCTTAATGTGGGTGATGTATAGATTCTGGCTGCTTCATCTACCCAAACAAATATTAAAGGTTTACCTAATATTCTATTAAAAGATAGATTTGTATTAAATCCAAAAAAATAAAATTTTACATTATAAATTTCTAAATATTTATCTGCATTACCATATTTTAATGTAAATTCTTTCCCATTTTTAAAATGATATTCTTTTTCTAAAATATTTACCAAGTTATCTACTATATTTGATTTTATTGTATCAGTAGTCCACCCTATTATTGCTCCGTTATATTCACGAGGTATATAATTTTCTTTTTTTCTTTGTTCTTTCTCATAATTATTTAATTCTCTTGCATATTGAATTAAAGCACCACATATATCATAAGTTTTACCACTTTGAGTAGATCCTAATACACTTATATTTGGTATATCAGGACTAATTATATCTTTGTATAAGTTAATTTGTTTTTTTGATAGTATCATCTGCATTCTCCTTGTCTTGAATTGCAGTGTCTATTTCTTTTATTCTTTTTTTATTCTTTTTTAATTTTTGTGTTGTTTTTGCTTGGCATTCATTACTTTGAAAATCTTTAATAATAAGTTCTTCATTTTCTAATTGTAATTTTTCTTTTTCACTTATTATTCTTCCATTACCATTTTTTATCATATAGTTTTTACCTACTTTGATAAATTCCATTTATATCATCTCCTCTACATATTTCCAAATTTCTTCCATAATATTCCTCTATTCCATACTTCGTATTTCAACTTCGACAAAATCTTTTTTATCTTCTACATATATATGTGTTATCTTTCTTATGTATTTTACATTGTCATCTGGTATTCTTTTACTTCTTACAAGTCCATCAATTATATTCTTTGGTACTCTACCATCTAAATCAGCTATTTTTGATTTCATATGCCAATAGAATATTAATTCAATAGGAAACTTCTTTATTGGTGGTATTTTAGTAAATGCTAATGCTGATAACATTGTTTCTTTTTGTTTTGTTTGATTTGCTAAGTAATAATTCTTTCTACATTCATATATATATTCATTTAAACTTTTATACTTATTGTTGATTATTATCTTCATATAAAATTTTCTCCAATTTACTATTATCTACTATATTAATATTTACTTGTGGTGTTTCATTATTTTCTTCTAATTCTCCTAATAATGATACTATAACTTTATAATTTTCTGCTTTACCATCTATTGCACCTTTTATTAATCCTAATGTTGCTAAATCTCTATAGGTTTTACCTTTAGCATTTTTTTCATTTAATAACATTTCAAGTGCTTTTTTCATAGTGGCTTTTTCTCTACGTGCTTCTCCTGACGCTATTCCGCCTTTTATAGCTATTTCTCGTTTTTCCTCCGTTGTTCTATCTGCTAATGATATTAGATTATCTTTATTAATTGCCACTATTTAATCACTTCCTTTATTCTCCTATTCTTTCTTTTGCTTTGTCTTACATTTTTATCCTTATATGCCTTTTTCAAACATTCCTCACTACCACAAGTTTTAAAATACCCTTTAAATCTAGTTCCAATATAATATTTTTTAGCAGGTTTATCACACCATTTACATTTTCTTGTTATTGCTTGACTTTTAAATGGCATTATATATTACTCACTTTCTTATTTAGTATTTCTATTTGCTCTGGATAGTCTATATCATCTGTTTCATCATTTATTACTAAATATGTTTCTTTATCTATTATAAAATCATTTATATCGTAACCATTTAATACTTCATATAATTCCCATGATATAGCATAACCTCGTTCTATTTTATTTTCATCTTGTAATTGTTTACATTTATTAATTGCATCTCTAAATTTCTTTTGGTCTACTATAATCCATCCAAAAGGTTCTCCAACTTTATCATGATTTTCATTTAAAGCCCATTGATTACCTATCATAGTATTTATTTTTGGTTTATAATTTAAAATTGTTTTAATTGCTTTTTCAGTATAATAAACATCACCATGTAAATATATACAAGGTTTATCAGTAGGATAATAAGCATCTACCCAATAACCTTTTACTTTACCATCTTCATATCTATATGTGTTTTCGTGTTTTAATATTTTACCATATTCTTTAAATCTATCATCATTACTACTTATATAATAATCTTCTATACCATTTTCTTTTAATAATCTAATAGTTCTTTCTATTAATCTTTCTCCATTGATTATTGATAAAGATTTATGTTCTTTAAAGTTTTCATAATAACCACCACACATAATTATTACCATATTAAATCTAGTCCTCTCAAATATTCTACTCTTTCTTTTATTATTTCAAATTCTTCATCTTTTTTCATTTGTTTGTTAAATTCTAAATCTTTATATGTTCTTTTACACTTAACTTTTACTAATTCATTTGGATTATATGTATTTGGTTCATCTATTAATAATTTATCATATATATCATTTGGCATTTTAAAGGTGAATTTAGGTACTTTTGTATATATATCGTGTATTGGTATATCTTTCATAGAAAAGTCTAAAATATAGCCATTTATTCCATTTACAACACCCATTTCTATTGAACTTGGTATATTAGTTATAATAACTGGTGTTCCTAAACATAAACTTTCTAATATTGAATAACTAAACGCTTCTGTATCACTTAATTGTACTAAATAATCTGCATCTGCTATATAATTTCTTATATCTAGTCTAGGTTTCATATATATTACATTTTCATTTGGTATTGGTAGACTATCATTTGTAAAGATTCTCCATTCATAAGGTATTCCTGCTTTATCTAATTCATTAGCAAATTTTATCATTCTTTCTTTGCCTTTTTCTTTTGTTAATCTTGTTGCACTTATTAATCTTAATATTTTTTTAGGTTTTTCTATTGTAAGTGGATTATATGCTACTTTTACATCTATACCTGATATTCTTTTATATGAATCTGCTACTGCTTTACTTACACCATAATATTCTTTTATTCTTTCATCTAGATTTGGTTTTAAGTTTTGTGCTTCATAATCAGCATGTATAATTTGTATAACCTCATCTGCTTCAAATAAATCTATTTTTGATCTATACATTATAAATAATCTTTTACATTTTATTTTTTCAGTAGCATTAAAAGGTTGATAAATTACTCTTGCATATTTTCTTATTCTATTTAATTGATTTATATCACTTGTTTTATCACTATATACAAATACAATGTCTTTATCTTTGTATTTTTTTGCAAGTTCATAAGCATATGTTTCTATACCACCTATTGTATTAAAATGTGGTATATAAAATACATTCCCATATTTCATTTTTTATCTTTACCTATATATGCAATTATTATTAATGTTATACAAATTATACTTGTTATTATTATTGCTTCCATAATTTTCTCCTTTAAGATACTGCTTAACCCTCTACTAGCAATTTTCTTGTATCTTTCCTAGTTCCCTACATGAGTATTATTGTTAGGAGTTTTAAAACATAACAGATTATGAAAATACTCATTTCTACCCTTTTAAATTATTTATAATATTCCATTATTTCTTTATTTATTGCTTTTGCTGTTTCAATAGCTTCTTCTTTGTTTGTAAAACTTTTAAATGCTCCATATGGATTACTTACATTCCATACTTGTCTTACTGCTACTTCTTTTTCTACTATTGTTGTTTTATCTTCTTCTTTACCTGTTATTTCATTTTTTGGTATTGGTCTTTTTATATTTATTATATTATATTCTAAATCTTCTATTTTTTTACTAAATTTTGCTACTTGATATTCTTCTTTTGTAAGTTCCATATAATCTACTCTTGTAAGTAAATTAATTGTATTACAAGTAAATAAATTACCTTTTTCATCTTCATAATTTGAAAAGTCTTTGTTTATAATTTCTATATTATCATTAAATTTACATAAATCTTTTTCCATCTTTTAATCCTCCTAGTTTTTTATCCATATTATTTTCTAATTCTTCATTTGGTTTATATATATCAGGTATTTTATTGATTTCCTTTAATTCTCTCCAATGTTTTCTTTCTTCTTTATCTTTTATTTTTGATATATCTATTACTCTTGATTTTAATATTATATATAAAGGTTCTGATTCAGGTATACTCATTACTTTTCTTTGAAGTTCATTAATTCCTAAATCTAAAAACTCTTTATATGTTATATTTTCATATCTGGCACAATAAAAATCATATACTTGTATTAAATCTTTTTCATATCCATAACATAATATTGTTTCTGGTCTTTTATGATACTTTATTGTGTTATTATCTGGGTATATTACCACTTAAATAACTAACAAAATCAGTTGAAAACTTAGTTCCTTCTTCTTCTGTTTGTAATCCTATATCTATCATTAAACTTGCTAGATCCATTCCAAATATTTCTTCACATTTATTATTATAAAAATCCATTGTTACTTGTTCTTGATATATTCTTTCAAGTTCTACTTTATTTGAGTTATCAGTATAAGTTTTACCATCTTTTTTAGTTTCTTTTATTAAATCTCTTACTGACTGCCCTTCTTTTGATAAATCTTGAATCATTTTAATTCTTGATTTCATTATTAATCCTTGCATTTCACTTATTAATTTTACATTAGTTTTAAATGTAAATGATTTGTCTTTATAAGATAAAGTAATATTATCTTCATCTGCTTTAAATTGATATTTCATTTAATCCTCCTATTAAGCAAAAAAACACCTAGTAATTGCTGTTAATTACCTTGGTGTTCCACTATATTGATATTATCATATATGTTTCTTTTTGTCAATGGCTTGTAATGTACCATATAAATCATAGTAAGTTAATAATTCCTTTTGCATTTTTTGATATGTTTCTTGTTGCCTTTTTAACTGCTCTTTTAACATTCTAATTTCTTCTTTTAAATCATATATTTGCTGTTTTAATTCAGTTTCCATATTTACCCCTCCTATTCTTTACTTACATTTAAACAAGCACATAAGAAATAACCTAATATAAAACATATAAATCCTACTATAAAATAGATCATTATTCTATTTCCTCCAATAATTCTAAAATATGATTATAAAATGTATCAAATCCACAATAATCTATTACTTCTTCATTTCTATTATAATCATTCTTTACATATTCTTTTATCTTATTTAATACTTCTTTATATTTATCTCTTTCATCTACTAATTTTATAATATCTTCTTCATATATTGGTTCTAAATTACTCATATAATATGTATCATTTATTTTAAATAATTTATGTTTTTTCATATTATTTACTCCTTTACTATTTCCCAATTATCATTAAATAAATATAAACTGGAATATGGTATAAAAACTATTTCATTGTTATTGTTTGTTATATAAGCATTTACATATTTATCTATTGTCAAATTGACTAAAATATATATATTTCCTTTTTTAAAATTAAAATCACTTGTACCTTTAAATTTTATTTTCATAAACTCACACCTTTACTTTATATTCCATACTTTTTATTTGCTCGTGAGTTAATACACTTTCAATTTCATTATTTATTATTGGTTTTAATGCACCAGTTTGCTTAATATCTTCTGTATATAATGCTTTTACTGGTGCTTGTGCTATATCTATTACTTTACTACCATTTACATAGTCGCTTACTTCTATTAAATCTATTAATTTTTTACTATGTTTTATTATTTCATTTTCTAATACAAAATGCATTAATAGATTTTCTGGGTGATGTATTCCATTTTCATCTACTTCATAAAAATTAATATTATTTTGTTGCCCTGCTAATTTTTTAATTTTAGATATACCTTTTATAGTTCTACAATACTCTCCTACTTTCATACTTTACTCCTTTACTTTTTCTACTAAATCTTCAATATTCTCTTTCTCGTTAATATTTAAAACATTATCTATTGATTTATTTACATCTCTAATATATCTTCTTAATTCTTTATCAGTAGTTCGTTTTGATAATTCATTAAAACTTTCTTGTAAATCTAACAAATACAATTTAAGCATACAATTTTCTTTTAATAAATCTTTTATTTTTAACATATTATTCTTGCTCCTTATCAACATTTTCAAATATAATACAATTATCTTTTATCCAAGGTGTAAACATTAAGAAATTATTTAATTGTTTTTTTGTTTCAAAAAACTTATATCTATTTAAAACACTTCCACCTTTAAATAAACTATAATGTATAACATACATTGGTTTCATATTACTTATTATCTCCTTTTAATATATCTAATAATCTATCTCTTAAATCGCCTTCCATATCATAATAACTTACATATTTTTCTATATATTCTATTGCTTTTTCATTTATTAATTTATATTCACTTTCTCCATCTAAATCTATTAATAAATGTTCTATCTTTTCTTTTAGTTTTTTATTTTCTTCTTTATGAATTTCTATATTTTTTCTTAATTTACAATTTACTTCGTGTAAATGTTTGTTTTCTCTTTCTAATTCTTCTATCTTTTTTGCTGTTTCTAAACTTATTATTTCACTTTTCATTTTATTACCCTTATACCTGGATCAATTTCATATAAATCATTTAAGTCTTGTTCTA
This sequence comes from Bacilli bacterium, assembly GCA_036342255.1. Taxonomy (GTDB): domain Bacteria; phylum Bacillota_I; class Bacilli_A; order RF39; family UBA660; genus RUG11198. The sequence goes on along the minus strand of JAZAUS010000021.1, from coordinate 2,774 downwards.
CAAGTCTATATTGTACTTCTAATATTTTTATTCTTTCTTTATATTCTTTTAATTTATCAGCTAAGAATAAAAATCCTATTAATACTACTATCATTGTTAATATAGTAGTTATATCACCTAATAATCTCCAATTAATTTTTTTCATTTTTCCTCCTTAATTTGTTCTGTATCTGTAAATATACTTATTTGCCCTTGTGCTGTGATTCCATTTAATCTATTAACTGCTATTTTATGATATTCAGGATCAATTTCCATACCTATATATCTTCTTCCTGTTTCTTTAGCTGCTAGACAAGTTGTACCACTACCACAAAAACAATCTAATACTATGTCATTTTCTTTACTTGAATTTAATATAGTGTTTTTTACAATTTCTAATGGTTTTATAGTAGGATGTTTATAAATCTTTTTATCTGCAACATTTATTGGAATTGAATAAACCGTTTTAGATGTTTCATAAGTATTATTTAATGTAATACCTTTTTCTTTAAAATATAAGCAATACTCTTTATCAGGTAAATATGTATTATAAGTCAAGGGAATACAATTATATTTGTTCCAAATTATGCATTCAAACATTACATTATAATTTTCAAAAAAAGACAAATATTGTAATAATTGTTTTTTATTACACCAAATATATATGTTAATTTTTCTCATAACTCTAATTAATTCATTTAATATATCATTTTTTATTCCTATTTCTAATTTTTTTTCAAATATTTGTTTTGTTGTATCTAATTCATTTCTGTTTTTTAAAAATCCTGAAGTATGAACCCCATTTGTTATTTCATAAGGAGGATCTATTATAACTAAATCAATACTTTTATCAGGAATATCTTTAATTAATTCATAACAATTACCTAATTGAATTGTATTTATCATATTTTCAAATTTCATTTTCTTCTCCTTCTATTATTTGGTCTATTACACTTATGCAATGATTTATTATTTCTTCACTAGTCCATTTTTTATTGCCAAATGAATTTATACTATCTAATCCCCATTCTTTCATATCCTCCATATAGGCACAATAATCTCCTGCATGTGCGTAATCCCATCCAATAAACCAAGAATTAGTCATTTTAGTATTTTCACTTGTTCTTAATTCATCATCAGAATAAGTTAATCCACCATGTACTAAAATATCTATATCATCATAATGTTTCCCAAAAAGTTTACTTGTTTTAGGTATTTCTACATATGCTGTTGGATGATTTCCTAAATTTAATACATAAAAATGATATTCTTTATAAATCCCATTACATAATAATTCTCTTATATTTTTAGTAGTATATTTCATTTCTCTTATTGGTGTATTTCCCATAAGTTTTTTCATATCTTCAATTTTCATTTAATCCTCCAATTTAACAACTATATATGCATTATCTTTTGTTCTTTTTCTCCAAACAGGTGTTGTATAAAAGTCTATTGTTCTAATTTTTACGTTTAAATATTCTGCAAGTTCTTCTTTTGTTCCATCAGTGATCCATTCATCACCTTTGTATAGTGCATATATCTTTTTCTTTCTCATCTACTTTTTCCTTTGCTTTTATAAATTTATTATAAAATTGCAATTTATTATATACTTCATTTTGTTGCTTTCTTACTTTTACTCTTTTCTCCATGTTATTTATTTTAAAATTACAATTTCTTAATTCTACACTTTCTCTAAACAATTTATTTCTTTCTAATAATATGTCTTTCATTTAATCACCTTTTAAAATCTATCATCATAACTATCACCTGTATAATCACTCATTGGTCTACTTATATAATTATCTTCTAAATCTTTTTCTAAATCTTCATATTTTTCTTGCCATACTTCTTTTTCTGCTATTTCATCTTCTAATATTCCTATTAATTCTTCTATTGATATTATATCTTTACCTATGTTTTCATATAAGTATTTACCTATAAATAATTCACCAAAATCTTTAATATTAATATATACTTCTTTCATTTATTTTTCCTCCTTATATTTTTTTAATAATTCTTTATATTTTTTATGTTCTTCTAAATATTTTGTTTTATAACTATTATTTTTATATTCTTCTAATATAATATTTTGCTCTGCTTGAATAGATATAATAGTTTTAATTATTTCTTCCATTCTATCTAATTCTTTTATTATAGCTTTATGTGTTTTAGTTTTTGTTTTTAAATAATTAATAATTGATTTTTTCATTTTGATTCAACTCCATTTTACTAACTTGTTCTGCTCTTTCACATAACAATAAGCAACAACCAACCCCTATAATCACCATTATTATATATGGTAATATGCTGTGTTTCTTCTTCATATTCTTTCCTCCTTTTATTTTACAATTCAATTATAGCACCTATTAAAGTAATAGTCAATACTTTTTTTAAAAAAAGAGATACTACTTTACAGATAATTTATTTTAAATATATCTATAAAATCTTCTATCTCTTTGTTGTAATAATCTAAAAAACATTTTTCTGCTTCTTGTTTTAATTTCAAATCAAGTTCATGTCCGTATTTACCATGTACTCCATATGTACCTTGATGACATTTTTTGCAAAGCCAAATTGTTAGACCATACTTATCAGCATTTTTTCTATTTTTTCCATATATAATATGGTGTAAATTTAAATTGTTTTCTGATCCACATATTCTACAATATTTTTTATCTTCATCACATACTATTGATTTACTCATTTATTCCACCATATTCTTTATCAATTTGATTTTGTATTATTTTTATTTCTAATTTTAATGCATTTATACTTTCTAGATTTGCTTTATATAT
>JAZAUS010000020.1:0-16461 GCA_036342255.1 Bacilli bacterium | reverse complement strand
TGAATATCTTAATTTTACGATATCTTTAAATATATTTACTTGCTTCTTTAATACTTAAATCACTCATTTGATTTTTGTATCTATTAATAAATTCTTTAACCCAAGTAGAATTTGTCTTTGAATATTCTCTTAATGCCCAACCAATTGCTTTATTTATAAAGAATTCATCTGTTCCAAAGCAATTAATTATAATTTTTTCTAATAACTCATAATCAGTTTTATCCTTTAAATTTAATTGATGTTCGATAGCTGTTCTTTTAATCCAAATATTATCATCTTTAGACCACTCAAGCATTAAATCTTTAACTCTTAAATCTCTTGTTTCAATATCTCCAATAACTTTGCATAAAAAATCAATTGTATCCCACCAAGATTTATTAACTATATATTCTTTAATTTTTGGTATATCATCATAAGAAACATATTGTTTCATTGCAAGTAAATAATCATAAACTAAATATTGAAATTCTCTATGACTATCTTTATAACATATATTTAAAAATTCCCAATCGATAGTTTTTGACTTCTTTTCAGTTTTAATGAAATCATTATAAACTTCTTTTCTTTTTGGAGTAGGAAGTCCATAAAAATCAAACATATTTCTCATATACTTTGACATAGCAATAGCATTTTCTTTATCTTCTTTTGATTCAAACATTTTTTTAATCTCTAAATATTTATCCATAAGATCAACTCCTAATAATTATTATATCATGATATTATGATGTTTTTTTATTAACTTGATAGTTCGGAATATTACTATTTTACTCTCTCTTATGCTTATAATTATATCATGAAAAAAAGGACTTTCGTCCTTTCACTTATTAAGTAATATTTATTATCTTAATGTACGCATAGAATTTAATACTGCTAAGACAGTAACACCAACATCAGCTAAAACTGCTATCCACATATTTGCTATTCCAAGTGCACACAATACTAAAACTAATAATTTAATAAATATTGAAAAAAATATATTTTCTTTTGCTATTCTAGTAGTTTTCTTTGAAATATTAAATGCTGTTATTAAACTAGATAATTTATCATTCATAAATACGACATCACTTGCTTCAATAGCAGCATCACTTCCAATACCTCCCATAGCAATACCGATATCACATCTAGCTATAACTGGAGCATCATTGATTCCATCACCAATAAAAGCTACATTCATATTTTCTTTATGATTATTACTTTTAAATACTTCATCAATTTTATCAACTTTATCTTGAGGTAATAATTCAGCATGATATTCATCTATATTTAAATTATTACTTATTTCTTTAGCAACATCTTTATTATCACCCGTTAACACGATTGTTCTAATATTATTCTTTTTCAAATATTCTATTGTTGAAAAAGTATCACTTTTTATTTTATCTGATATTACTATATGACCATAATATTTTTCTTTACTCGCTACATATATGGTAGTTCCTGCATGCTTACATTTGTCTACTTTAATATTAATACTTTCCATTAGTCTTTTATTACCGACAAATATTTGTTCTCCGTTTACTTTAGCTTCTACACCTTTTCCGGATATTTCTTTTACATCGGATATTTTACAATTATCTATTTCATTTCCAATACTTTTATAGCTTTCAATCAATGAAACTGCAATTGGATGTGTAGAATGTTCTTCAACATGAGCAGCTATATGTAATAATTCATTTTCATTTATTTCATTTGGATGAATAACACTTACTTCAAATACTCCTTCAGTAAGAGTTCCTGTTTTATCAAATACAACTGTATCTATTTTAGAAACCGCTTCTAAATAATTACTACCTTTAAATAATATTCCTTTTTTAGAAGACCCTCCTATTCCTCCAAAATATGCAAGTGGAACTGATATTACTAATGCACAAGGACAAGATACAACTAAAAATGATAATGCTCTACTTAACCAAATTACAACATTTCCTGTAACTATACTTGGTATAATTCCAATTAATAAAGCAGCAACTATAACTAAAGGTGTATATATTTTAGAAAACTTAGTTATAAACTTTTCATTACTTGTTTTCTTAGATGATGCATTTTTTACTAAATAAATTATTTTACTTGCAGTAGAATCTCCAAATGATTTAGTTACTTTAATTTCTATTACACCATTTTTATTAACAAATCCAGAATATACATCTGAATTAATTTCAATTTTTCTTGGAACACTTTCTCCAGTTATTGCAATTGTATCTACATATGTACTTCCCTTAACAACTATACCATCTAGTGGAATCTTTTCTCCAGGATTGCATACTATAATATCTCCTACTTTAACATCACCAGGGTCAACTTTTATTAATTTTTTACCTTTATATATATTAGCGTAATCTGGTCTTATATTCATTAAAGATTCAATGCTTTTTTCACTTTCACCTTCAGCAATAATTTCAAAAAATTCACCAACTTGGAAAAATAGCATTACAAATATACCTTCCATGAATTCAGGTTCACTTCCAGGAATAAATGCAATTAGCATAGCGCCTAATGATGCAATCATCATTAACATTTGTTCAGAAAATATTTCACCTTCTTTTATTTCTTCTATTCCTTCTTTAAAAGTATCATAAGCACACACTATATAAGGCACCATATATATTATAAAATTAACACATGTATTAAAGTTAGTTAGCTTATCTATTAATATAGCAGTTCCAAAAAGAATAGTTCCAACTATAATTTGAATAATTTTTTCTTTCTTTTCTTCCATTATTTATCCTCCTTAACATGCATTAAAGATATTTCAAATACATTAGTAACATGTTCATCATCTAATGTATATAATACTTCTTTTCCATCTTTTCTTGGTTTAACTAGATGAAAGTCTTTTAATATCTTTAATTGATGAGAAATAGCTGACTTAGTCATGCCTAATACATTAGCAATATCACATACACACATTTCGTGTTGATCTATGGCAAATAATATTTTGCTTCTTGTACTGTCTCCTATTACTTTGTAAAAATCTATTAATTTATCAAATACATCTTCATCTGGCATTTTTGTTAATGCATTTTTTACTGCTTCTTCATGAATTATATTACAATCACATTGATACTCTCTATCCATATATACCTCCTATAGTTGAATGTTTATTCAATTATTATTATAGTTGAACATGCATTCAATTGTCAATAACAAGAAAATATTTTTTCTTTTTATATATTTATTATAAGACTTAAAAAGATGGAATATTTCATCCATCTTCATATCTTAACTTATATTTTCTTATTTACCACAACATTGTTAATTTTTTCCCTGAGCCAAATGGCCGAAAATATGCTAGTATTTATAGTATTATCCATATTTCCCATATTTACTGTATTTGTGCATCTTCGAGAACAGGTAATCTTCAACACTATTTGTATTTTTTATACCTGTTTTTACTATGTTTTTTTACCTCATTGCGAACATTTTAGCATATTGTTCCCTTTTCTTTGATAATTTAGTTATACCATATTTTGATTATTACGAACTAACCGATAAATTGTAATTTGTCTTTCTGACTTATATATTATTTTCTTCCTAAATAACGAAAAACTTTCTTTTTATAATCAATATATTCATTACCAAAAGCCTTTTCTAAAAACTTTTCTTCTTGAAGTATTTGAAAATGTAACATTATTATAGCAAATAATGTAAAAACTATTGTTAGAGTATTGAAATAAATCAAGCAAATGCCTACATACATTAAATCAAAACCAAGAAATGCAGGATTTCTACTTATATTATAAATTCCAGCAGAAATAAATGTTGTTTTATCTTCATTTGGAATACCTGCTCTCCAACTATCTTTCATTGTCACTACAGCAATTAAAAATAATATATCTCCTATAATTCCTACTAATATTCCAACATATCTAATACCATCATTAAATATTTTTAAATCAATTATAATTGAAATTATTTGTACTGGTACGATTACAAAAGTTGCAATAGACATTAACATCTCAACTATTCTAATATCTTTATTTTTGCATTTTCCAATTTGTCTTGTTTGAATTCCTTTCTTTTTTTGAACATACATTTTTGTAAAATAAATTCCATAAAATAAAATCAGTATCAATAATGAAAAAATCTTAAAAAGCATTTTTCTTACCTCCCTTTCAAATTACTATTAATCTCACTTATTTATTGTAATTTATATTACTTCTTATTGTCGTTATTTCCATTATCTTTATTTAAGTAAACACTACCCAAGCATAAACTACTTGAGCCTAAACATAAAAATACAACTGCTATACTATTATTATCTCCATTGATAAAATTTATTATTGCAGCAATATAGAAACACAATGATGCAAAATAATACATTCCAGCAATTTTTTTGTTTGAATTTTTTTCATTATTCTTCATAAACTACCTCCTCTACAAATTACTATTTATCTCTTTCTTTCATATTTAATTATATCATAAAACTTAATTTTTTTTCATTGACTTCAGATCGGAATATTACTATTTTACGATTTACTTATAATTTTATAAGTACCTTATTTTTCAATGGGGTTAGCTGAAAACATCACCTCATCAAAAATATATAAAAAAAGCACCTTTTTTAATGATTTTTGGTGTTTTTTGTACATTTTTACTTACTTTTTATATAAAAGATGTAAGATCTATTTTTAATTTTTCCTTATTTTATAAGGGTTTGTTAAAGGGGTTAGTTAAATCATGCTCAACCAGTTTATATTAGTTTTATTTTCATTCACAAGAGTCAACTCCTTTTATTTTACCCATTTTTCTCTATGTTTTCTTTGAGTATTTTCAATTTGTTCATTAATAGTTTCTTCAGCATTTTTTATAGCTTCATCGCTATTCATATTAAGAATAGAAATATTATATGAAATATATATTTGTCTTATTATATTATATAATTTTTCTCTCTCAATCGAAATATTTGCTTTTGAATAATAATTTTTCATAATTTGATATGCTTTTAAAATATCTTGTCTTGTTTCTAAAGTACCAATTTCGCATTTAAAAAATTTATTTAAATGAACAATTTGTTCTTTCAATGATTCATAATGATTATTTATTGCATCTTCTAAATCATCTCCTCTAAATTGTTCTATAATACTTAAACTTTCTAGAGCAGCTTTCTTATCTTCTAAATCAGTATCAGTAACAGCTAATTCCCAGAACAAGAATTCTGATGAAGGATCTTGGTGATTATGATAATTATTCATGTCATTTGCCGAAATTAAAGTAGCATTAAATGTTATAGTATCATTTTCATTTTCAGGAGCATCTAAGAATGAATCACAATGCAAACAATGTTCAACACCTGATATATCCTCTACAATAACTTGAAAATTTCCATGAGCACCAAAAGGACCTTCTGTAGTTTTATATAAAAAAGGAATAGATAATTCATCACATATAAATTGCATTATACTTGTATATCCTTGACATACTGCTTTGTTTGTTAAAATTGAACCAATGATGTCATGACTTGTGCTTATGTCATCATGATCTTTTACTTTACTAGTAACATTTATGTACATAAATAAAAATTTTTCTATTTCTGATAGTTCTCTCTTATTATTATTTTCAACAATATACATCCTAGATAATTTATCAAACAAATCACAAAAATATTTTGCAACATATTGTATTTCATCAGTAGTATATTTTTTTTCTGAATCTGTTAAGATAAGTTTTTCAATAAAAAAATTAATATTCTTCATAATTCACCTCTTTTTATAAAAGTTTAACCGTCAATATCAAGTATCAAATACTATGCTATTTTGGACTATTTTTTATATATTTTTAATACTTTTTAGTAATTATTTGTTAGAAAATGTAATTACTAAATACTTAGTTTTCCTTTATTTTATAGAAGTTTTATGAATGGCTAGACTAAATCAATATCAACCAGTTTATATTAGTTTTATTTTCATTCATTTGGATCAACTCCTTTAATTATACATTTCTTTTGCTTTTTCTATTGCCTCATCTATCATTAAATTACCAGCTTCGTCTTGATAATTTAATAATTCTCTAACTCTATCAATTTTTACTAATTCTCTGCCATACATTTTACCAGTTGCTGGATCAATATGATTTTCATTAATACTTTTTATTTTAGCTATCATTCTAACTTGAGCATATTTTTCATTATTATCCTCTACCAATAAATATCCTAAATAATGGCAATCCTCTAATTCAACATTTAATTCTTCAATATATTCTCTTTTTAATGTTTCTTCATATGATTCATTTTTTTCAGGCTTTCCACCTGTTAATTTGTACTTATTATCCTCTATTCTTAATAAAACTTCAAAATCATTTGAAAATGCAATACCATAAACTTGTTTAACTTTTAAATCGTTTGGAACATCAGTATTATACCATGTATAATTTGCCATTGTATCACCTCTTTTTATAAATGGTTAACCGTCAATATCAAGTATCAAATACTATGCTATTTTTGATACTTTTTTATCTATTTTATATACTTTTTAGTAATTATTTATTAAAAAATGTAATTACTAAACTATTAGTTTTCCTTTATTTTATAGGAATTTCATGAATGGCTAGACTAAATCAATATCAACCAGTTTATATTAGTTTTTCATTCATTTTGATCAACTCCTTTTATTAGTTAATATTTTTAACGTTTTCGTTATCAAAAGAAAGGTTTATATTTATAATAGCCATAATATGACTACATGTATGATTTGTTTGGTAAAATTCACAATCACATATATATTTATCATTTTCTTTTTTTACTGTCCTTATTCCATGCTCAGAATGAATTATTATTCTATCATCTAATAATTCAAATCTATCTAGTTCAGTACTATATTTTTTTGCTTTTGCAATTTTTCTTTGAAATTGCTCATCATTTTTTGATAACAATTCAACTAATTGAAGAGGTAAACTATCTCTATTATCAAAAGTAATTTCAATTAAATTAACATTTTTTTGTTTCTTAAAATCATCCAGCCATTCATAAGGGTTCATAAAAATTGTTCCTATAATTGGCTTATCACAGTTTAATAGACTAATTAACAACGCTTTATACTTTTCAGAAAATAATTGCATAGGTCCTATTTCATCAATAACAATATATTTTACATTATTATCTTTAGTTGCACTTTCTAATTCAGAAACACATAATCTTTCAAATGTTTCTAAATCAACACCATAGCGACTGATTCTATAGTCACTTTCTATATTAACATGTGATAATATTCCTGTCTTTCCACTCAAAGTGCAAATTCTAAATCCTACTCTTTCTCCATCTTCTCTTATCTCTTCAGTATAAAATCCACCACAATTATCTTTTCCTAACATATTAACTATTTTTTTTATTGCAGTTGACTTACCAGTTCTTGGAAGTGCAGTTAATAATATCATTTTTTTCACCTCTATTTTTATAAGTGTTGCATAGGAATATCAACGCCTAAATACTAACACATTTTTTGTTTGTTTTTATTAATTTTTGTATATTTTAACATAACTTTATATAAAACTTGCAAGATGTTATATCCCACAATTCCTTGTTTTACCTAGATTTTCTTCTATTCTTAGATAAATCGTAATCAACCAGTTTATATTAGTTTTATTATCCATAGGAATCACTCCATTTCTAATCAATTATAGCATAAAAAATAGGATTTTACTCCTACTTTAAATAAGTATTATCTATGTATTTTACTTTCTTTTAATTCTAATTCAGCATATTTTTCATTTATTTTTGAGACAACTGTATTTATAATATTATTTTCTATTCCACACATATATGCTTGAAAAGAATAAGCAACCGCTTCACCTAAACCATTTTCATATAATTTTGCCTTACTAGGATCTATACTTATTAATTCTTTTTTTAAAGAAACATCACTATCCAAAAATAATAAATTACATAATACATGTCCTAATTCATGAGTAGTAATAGACTTAAGTTTAAGCATATCACCATATTCATCAGTTGTTTTAGGATTAATAAATCTATCAAGGTTAGGTCCAAATACAACTGTTATAAATTCATAACCTTTCAAATTAATAATTGAAAATAAAGTTTTTTGGCCAACTATACATGCCATAGCATCTCTTTTTGAAATATTAGCTTTTTCAAATGAGTTTCCTATATTATAACCTAGACTTATTAAGTAATCTTTAATATATTTTTCACTTCCAATAGCGTCAATTTTAGGAAATATAAGTGGATACTTTTCATATACACTTTCTATTCCAAGTATTATCTCATTAACGGCTTCTTTACTTAATCCTTCATAACTAACATTTTTTATCCCATATCTTTCTTTTGTATTTTGCTCTAGTTTTTTTATTAATAAACTTTCTTCCATAAATATTACCTCTCTTTTTAAGTCTTAGACAGTCAATACCAAGTATGAAATACTATGCTGGTTTTGATCCTTTTTAAAATCATTAAAATTATAGCATAAAGAAGGCAGATTTTGTACTAATCTGTCTAAATTTATGTCATTTATTAGGGGTTAAATAAATCGTAATCAACCAATTTATATTAGTTTTATTTTCATTCATTTGGATCAACTCCTTTACATGTTATTAATATCTTCTATTATTTGTTCAAATAATTCTTTTCTATTTTCATATGTATCATAGTATTTAATATTATTTTTTTTACAAAACTCATAATTATATTTGTCTTTTTCTTCTATGTCATAAAAATGTTTGTATATTTGCTCATTAGTCCAGTCATTTGTATAATCATTTAATTTATCATTTTTTCTTATACCTTCAATTATTTCTTCAATTGTTCTACATCCAAGTCCTAAACAAATAATAGCATCATTTTCATCTACTAAATCAAATAATTCTTTGATAGAACAAAAATCCCCTTCAATTAAAGATGGACAAGAAAGTATTTCCTTATTCCAACGAGCAAATGTAATAAAATGTTTAGGCAAAATATTCTTTCTTGCATCGCTTTTTCTGTTTCCCATATCCAATTCTGGTTGACTTTCAATGAAACCATTTCTAATTGCCTCAAAAGAAAATTGATTATATATTGGATATTTATCCTTAATTAATTGTGATAATGTACTTTTACCCGCTCTTGGAATACCAACTATATATAAATTTTTCAATTTTTCTCACCTCTATTTTTACCTGGTCTTGACTAAATTGTTATCAACCAATTGATATTTGTTTTATTTTCATTCATTTGGATTAACTCCTTAACTTAAACTATTTTATATTTATTTAAAAATTCTTTAACTTGCGATTCAACATCTTTTTCTGTATTAATTACAAAATCAATTAAATCACCATCTACATGGGATACATTATTTTTCATCCATAAGTAATCATTATAATTGGCTTCTGAATAGTTATCATCATTCTTTACTCGTTCTTGTAGCCTTTTTTTAACTACTGCATCACTACAATCCAATCTAATTATATAATATTTATAACCTAAACTATCATAATAAGCCTTTTTTTCCTTCCAATTATGACAAAAACAACTATCTAATATACAACTATTATTATTCTTAAGCAATAATTCTAAACGATAGCGTTGTAATTCATTTCTTAAATTATTCTTATCAGTATAATCATTTAACCAATTTCTGATCTCATCATTATTAAGTATTATAGATTTATCGATATTTGAGATTATTTTCGAAACATAACTTTTACCCTGACCAGTATATGCATCATAGAGAACAATATATGGTTCTTTTTTGTTTCCAATATGAATCGGAAAGTCAACTATAAATCTTTCTTTTATATTCATAATTTCACCTCTTTTTTTAATTTAACGGTCAATACCGAATATCAAATACATTATTGGTATTGAAATAAAATGTGTCGGCATGTTACAAGCCAGTTCTCTAATTTCTCTCAAAAATGAGTATATTTTACCCTATTTTTTTAATTAAATACTCTATAAATTGTAATTTATTTAATACTTTTCTTTTGTTAAAAATTCTTTTAATTCTTTTTCATTTTTAAAAATTCTGTCAAATATAAGATACAATGAATCAGTTACATCATATTCCCCTATCGCATAACATTTTTTTCCTAATCCATATGCAATACCAGCTTCAATATGTGCTGATTTCCCAGCTGGAAGTACCAATAACAAATTATCTGAATTTTTTTCACCATTCAAATCATGTTCAAATATTGTTCTAACTCTTGCATCTTCAAGTTTAAATTTTTCAAATTTGTCTGCTAAATTTTTATCATTAGCATCTAATCCCGCTTTCCTATGTGATTCTTCATTTTTTAAAAAACAATAATGAGAAATATGTAATTCTTCAAAAATATTACATATTTTTAAAATATTTTCTCTATTTCTTGTTCTTCAAGCAATAAAAAATTTATATTTATTATTCATATCTTTCACTCCCTATTAATTACGACTTATTTTTTACTTTTTTCTAAATTTATAAAAACATGTAAAAATCTCATTGTTGAAAATTCAGTATTTTCAATGGTTTAAGTCAATGTTTATATAAATTAATTTTTCGCAATTTATATTAGTTTTATTTTCATTCATTTGGATCAACTCCTACTATTTGAGCTATTTTAAAACCATCTTTGATTGCTCTTTCATATAATCTTAAAGTATCAAAATGCATAAGCACTAATTTATTTTTATCTAAATCAATAATATCATCATATTTTATATGCACATCATAAGTTTCTTCTGCAACTTCAGTATATATATTTTTAATTGTTTCATCATTAGATAATTCCTTTATATAATTAATATCTCTTGTATCCCCTGTATAATAATACTTCCCAAATTCATCTTTGAACATAATTCCAAAGCATTGTAGATTTGGAGAATGAGGTGTTGGTTGCATGTTAACATCAAAACTAAAATTTAAAGTTCTTTCATCAATAAACTTAAAGAATTTATCATCTACACCTGTTATTCTTAATAATTCACAAAGAGTTTGCTTATATGCTTCATCATTATAGATTATCTGTGGAATTATATTTAAATAAAGATTACTGTACCATATAAGTACACCTAAACCAGCCACATGATCATAGTGTGTATGTGTTATTGCAATATAAATATTTTCAATACCATCAAAAGCACGAACATTTAATAATTTTTTTGCAGCTTCTTCACAAGCATCTATAATTAAAAGATTATTATTATCTTTTATATAGCAACAATTACCACCTAATTCTATAGTAGTAGCACCACCTATACCAATAAACTTTAATTTTTCCATATTACCACCTCAATTTACATTTGGCCTTGACTAGCCGTTCTCACCATTACCATATCAATTTCTTAGCAATTTTCACTTAAAATCACTTTATTTTCACTAATTTCCATATATTTTAACATATTTTTATTCAAAACATGCAGGATCTATTTTTTAACTTTTTCTTTAGTTTATAAGGATTTAGGAGTAGTCTTAACTAAATTGTTATCAACCAGTTTATATTAGTTTTATTTTCATTCATGAGTATTACCTCCCTCTATTATCTTTTCCATACATACTGAATATGGTGAATCAACAATATAATTATTTATCTCATAAAATCCAATTTTTTTATATAGTCTTACAGCTGATTCAAATCTTTTATAAGTATCAAGTATAATTTTTTTTGCTTTTAAATCTTTTGCTTTATCAAACACATTAATGAATAACATTGAAGCAATTCCATTTTTTCTGTATTCAGGTAATACATATAATCTACCAACTTCAATTACATCATCAATTTTATCTTTCATAGCTAAACAACCTACAGGTTTTAAATCATCATATGCAACAAATACTATTTTAAATTTATCAAGATTATTTAAACATTTTCCATTTGGACTTCTTTGTTCTTTTATTACTTCTAAATGTTCTTTCTCTAACAAATTACACAATTGAATAAAATCTTGATTGTCATAATTTACAAATTTAATTGATATCATATATATCACCTCTTTTTATAAATATAAAATGTGTCGGCATATTACAAGCCAATCAGTTGATGTTCGCTTTTTGGAAACTTTTTTCTTCATTATTCATTATTATCACTTGCTTTTTTTAATATTTCTACAGCCTTATTACGATGAAGTTCTTTAACAATTTCTATTTCACTATTGGAGTATTTTGCTAGTACATCAATATCAGTTATCATTTCTGGACAATAGTTATCATTACTATCTTGAAGTGTAGCAGCATAAACTATTTTTGAGAATTCTTCATATAAAATAGCACCCATACACATCATACATGGTTCACAAGATACATACATTATTGCCCCTTTTAATTCACCATATAAATTTTTATTTTTGGATGCACTTTCTATAGCTTCTAATTCAGCATGTGAATACATACTTGTTTCCATTAAAGTATTATCATCACTTCTACCAATTATCTCTCCATCTTTAACAACAATTGCCCCGTATGGATATTTAGCATTTTTACTAATTTCAATTGCTATATCAATATATTGTTCATCATTCATTTGAATCAACTCCTTTTATTTTGCTTTTTAGAGTACCAAATCCGTACTCATCATATTTCTTTATAGCTCTTGGTAGTCCTTCTTCACAAGCTAATTGTAAGTAATATTTTGCTTTCTCAATATCGCGTTCAGTGCCAACTCCATTATAATAAAAGTTTGCTCCTAAATCATATATTGCTGCAATATGTCCTTTATTAGCACATTCTTGGATTATATTAAATGCTTTCTTATCATTTTTTTCTACATTGCCTAATCCATAATAATGATAAGCACCAATTACAAATTTAGCATACAATCTTTCTTCTAATGATAGATTTTTATTATTGATTAAATTCAAAATTTTAGGATAAGCATCTATTAATAACTTAGTTCCTTTCTCTTTATCAATTTTAAGTATATTACCTAATCCTAATATAAGTGAAATTCCAAGCGAGTATTCACATAATGGATAATTTAGATTCATACCTTCGCTGTAATACTTTAATGCTTCATTAAAATTTTCGGTAGCACCATTTTCTTCTAAATCATAACTTCTACCTAAAATGTAACATGAAAAGCCATCAAGATTCTTTTTAAGTTCTTCTAAATTAAATCTAATAATCTCCATTTTATCACCTCATTTTTTCTGTTCTTGACTAAATTGTTATCAACCAGTTTATATTACATTTATTTTCATTTATTTTAATCTACTTCTTTTATTTTTCTTTTAGTTACTACATTATATAAATCATTCCATGAAGCAACA
Source organism: Bacilli bacterium (assembly GCA_036342255.1). GTDB lineage: Bacteria > Bacillota_I > Bacilli_A > RF39 > UBA660 > RUG11198. The sequence goes on along the minus strand of JAZAUS010000020.1, from coordinate 3,284 downwards.
CAACTTATATTATTCTTTATCATTTCATCTTTATTTATATCCGATAAAAAGCCAATTACAGGTATTTCAAGATTTTTACTAACTTCTAAACAATGTTTAGGTGAATCATCAACAAACAAATCAATATTGTTTTCTTTACAAATTTTAACTTTGTCCATACAATTAAATATTATATCATCATATTCGATATCATATTTTTTTAAACTATCAATAGTTATTGCTTCAGATCCAGGAAAATAATTATCACCACGAGCTGTAATTAAAATTATTTTGTTTTGATTCCTTCTAATTTTCTTTATGAAACTAGCAACATCATCCATTGGCAATGCAACTTTAATAGTAGGTATAACGTTTGATTGTAAAAAGGCTCCAACTTTTTTATTAACAGCTTCTCCTCTCATAATATCTAATTTATGTTGTATAATTTCTTCATCATCACATTCATCTAATAGTTTTTTCAATTCATTACTAGTTTTAAAAATAACATCATCTATATCTAATCCAATATTTTTCATTATTTCACCTCTTATTTTATTTGTTCAACCATCAACATCAACCAATTATATTAGTTTTATTTTCATTAATAGAAATATATTTCTTTATTTTTCATAAAATACTATTGTTTGAAGATCACTTATTTTTTCAAATTTACCTGTTTGTTTATAACCAAATTTTTCATATAAATGACAATTACCTTTTTCTTCTAGAATTGTATCTAATTTCCAGTCATGTTCACCATGAATTCTTTCCACTTCTTTCATAGCTAATTGTCCATAACCTTTATTTTGAAATTTAGGTAATATATATATAGGTGCTATTTTCTTTTTTGTTCCATCCTTTTTATCATTTATAGCTATCGCACCAACCTTTTCACCATTTATGATAATAAAATAATAAAAATAATTTTCTATTTTATATTTAACTTTATCAAAGGATTCATTATATGGATTGGCTTTACCATCATGATATTTATCTAATAATGGTTTAAATGATTCCTTCTGCATTTTTATCACTTCATCAATATCTTTAATTGTTACTCTTTTTAATTTAACATTCACAATTTCACCTCTTTATATTAATATAGCTAAATTTACACTTAATAAATATCATAATATCTTAATATTCCAATCAAAAAATATAGTTAATAATTAAAAACTAAATATGTTTTTAATTATTATCTATATCTATATCATTATATTTTTCTTCTTCTATAAACACTTTCATTTTATCAACTTGTTTTTTTAATACTTTTTTTAACTCTACATTATTAATTACATTATCATATGAATATATACTGTTATCTACATAATCATAATAAAATTTAATATTGTTATTATCTAATATTTTATTCCAATGCATAATTATTCTTAGCATATGCAATTGTTGAGTAACTAAAACAATATTTAAAGTCTCATTAGTTTTATTTAGATTAAGCATATTCATAATATTTAGATTATTTTCCTCAGTTGTAGTAGACTTATTCTCAACTATTACTTTAGCTTTATCAACACCATTACTTACTAAATAATTTAGCATATATTCGCTTTCATTAAAATCACCATTAACACCAATACCTCCAGTTAAAACAATTTTTCCAACTTTTTTATTTTGTATAATATTTAAACCATGATATAATCTTTCATCTAACATATCTTTTATATGACAACCATAAATTATCAAATAATCTGCATAATTATATTGTTCTTTTTTTATGTTAAAGAAAATTTTTTTAATTAAATCATCATTTAATTTATTAGAATCAACAAGAGATATTTTCATATAATATCACCACTCCTGCAAATATTATACCATAATTTATATTGAAGTATTACTATTATTCAAACAAATATAATTTGATAAAAAAATTATTGTATTTTTAGAAAATTATTATATAATATTTACCTAAGGAGGAGAAAATGGACAAAACAATTGATAAACAACTAAAATATGGAGAACAACTAAAATATGAAAAACAACTAAAATATGGAAGATTTTTTATAAAATCATATAATGTTAATTATAATGATAATAGCATGCTAATGGCAACAGAAAATACATATGAAAATCCTATTATTGAGTCTAAAGAAAAAGATGATGAGGAATTCGATTTTATAAACTATATAAAAGCATTATATTCTAAAACTATAAAAGGTACACAAATTAAGGTTTTTAATGAACCAAACCTTATAGAATATGATGAAGACTATTTAATAGTAATTGAAAATGACTATTATTCATTGATAAAAAGAGTATTTGATTTAAGAAATATTGAATTACCTGAGAAAACAAAACAAGAAATTAAGGAAATTAAGGATTATTTAGAGAGCAATAAAAAGACTTTATCTATAAGTAAATATTTACCATTTATTAATGGAATCATATATAATAAAACTATTCCATTAATAAAAGAAGATGATGTAAATAATTTTAAATTATTATATGAAAATACAATAGATGCCTCTAATGAAAAAAGGTATTTAAGAGATAGAGACAAAATGACATATATAGGTAGATATGACCTTATATCTACCTATATAATACTTGATATTTTAGCTATTAATAAAGATATCGCTAACTTTTATAATGAACACTATATTGCAACTATAGCTAGTATGGTAGGACTTTGGATATGTCTAGATATATTGTATGAGAAAATAGGAAAAAAAATAATTAATAAAAATGTTAAAAATGATTTTAAAGATTATTTAGAATTATGTCATAAGATTGCTAGTGGAGATAAAGAATCTATTAAATCACTAACAGAAGAAATAGGAAGAATAAGTACTTATAATAATATAAATAATAGTGAATTATATTTAACATTAGTTAGAGATTTAACAATACTTGATTGCTATAAAGATGAATCTCTAACCCCAATAAAAATAGAATTAATATCTTTAGGGTGTGAATATATTGAATATCGTTCTTTAAGTTCAGAAAAAGAAATAATAGAAGAACTATTTATGAAAAAACTAAAAGCTATTGAAGAAAAAGTTGATTTAACAAATAAAAAAATTGAGAACAAAGATAATGATACTATGAACTTTATTGCAACACATTGTGATTTTGATGAAGAAAATCACTTAAGATTAATTCCTGTTGTTAGTATTCAAAATAATAAAATATATAAAAAAGAGATATAATTGAAGTGAACCCCAAATAGTTCACAAAAATAAAAGAGACACTAGAGTTATTTCTAGTGTTTTTTTGACTTTAATCTATCTGTATTGTAAAATAATATCCAATCTTCTACAAGTTTTTGGTATTCTTGTAAAGATGTGATA
>JAZAUS010000019.1:0-20229 GCA_036342255.1 Bacilli bacterium | reverse complement strand
TCTCTATTAATATATTCTTCTCTTTCTTCCTTTGTCATTTCTTTTGTACTACCACTTAAAAACTGGGCTTTATTAACAAAACTATATCCGTGCATATATGTGGTCATACATAAGGTTTTTACTAAATCTTTATCAGTTTTAATAACTTTATTAGGATTATTATATTTTTCCTTTAATTTTTTAGCAAAGATACTATAGAAATACTTATCATCTTTATTTATCAATAATTCATTAGTCTTTAAGTAATGACTTAATGTGTATATTGACGCTGGTAAATCATATCTATAATCATAACTGTTATGGTTAATGGTAGAGAGTTCTTGAAGCATAGTACCTCTCATAGTATTTTCAATATGATGTTCTGGATTTTTAGTAAGGGTAAAATTACTATATGCCCTTAATTTACCATCTAATAAGAAACTTTGTCTAAAATCAGTATAATCATAATTACTTTCATTAAACTTCTTAATTAACATAGGACATTCTTTCATAGCCTTTAATGACTTTTTGACTTGTTGTTGTCTATGTAATTCATATTTAGGTTCACTATTAATTTTAGTATTTGTTTTTAGAATAGTATTAATGGTTTCTTCTTTATATTCAGTATCGTGTAATACTTTGCCATAATCTATCCATTCATTTAATACATCTATATTATGTAAACTAAATATACACATAGCAAATATAGAATTATCCCTTGTATAACCAACAAAATTAACAACTTTATACTTTAATAAAGTATTTATTGATTTTTTTACGGTTCTTTCTGAAGAATTAGCACATCTGGATATATATTCTATAGGTAAATAAAAATCACTTCCATCTCTACCATATTTATTTATTAGTTGTCTGATAATAACAAATACATTATATACTTGTTTATTATATTTTCTTTTATTATTAGTAATTTCACCATTAGGCTCATATATATTAACAACTAAATCCCTTTTAACCTCTCCAATTGTTCCATCTTCATTATAATTACTATATTTCTGTGCCATTGTTCGTAAAGTAATATTATCTGAATCTTTATAAGTATCTATAAACTCTTGTCTACTCATAGCTTGGGTTTTTTCTAATATGTTAAGCTGTTTTAATTTTTCTGTTGTTTGTTTAGAAAAAATCATACTTATATTACCTCACTTCCTTTTTTTAATTTTTTAGCCAACTATATTACTATATTATTTAATATATTGGTATTATAATAATAGTATAGTACTATATATATCCATTACTGGTTACTATTTTTTCTACATAAAAAATTGTATCGAATTGATACAACTTTTTATATTTATTATTATTTTTATATTTATTATTATACCTCACTAAACTTTTGGTCTTTTCTATTATCAATTTCAGCGTGTTCATCATCAAATTCAATAACTGTTGTTGTATGACTATCATCTAAATCAATAGTTCCCTCTAATTCAATTTCTTCAGCCACATTTGATATGTTTTCATCTAAATATCCTAATTCATTTAAGCCCCTTTGCTTGAAGTATGTTTCGTTTATCCATTTTTGTTGTTCAAAATAGTACTGGACACGACATATTTCACCTTGCATTTTTGTAATTCCAGCTCCTTTATGACTACCATCTATAGTAGTTCCTAATGTACTTCCTAATGCCATCATAGAGGGCGTTGGTTCTAATCGTCCACAGACCATTCTTGCACCACAATTATGTGTAAATACCATATCTTCAGTTATCTCTGGTGGTTCGACTTTTTTGAATTTTGACTTTATTTTATCAAATATATTCATTAAAATATTCCTTTCTATATATATATTAACTTAACATAATAAATACACTTCCGTCATCATTTAATTTTTGACCAATTACTTCATAATTATATAATTCTTTATACCTATTTGGAGAAACTTTATAAAAATCTCCAATATTTGAGTCACCAATTTGCGATAATTTTTGCTGAAGATTTATTTGTTCAATTGGTTGTAATGAAGCACTCCAAGTAAAAAATAAATTAGTATTTTCTATTGTTGTGAATTGTAAATATTGTGAAAATGTCATAATAATATACCTCTTTTCTTTCTTAATTAAACTTAAATAATTCTTTTTTAGTTCTATATATCATTTCACCTAAATTATCTATAGATTTAGCCACTTTATTATATTTTTCTTTTCTCTGACCATCTGTAAAGAAATAAGTAATAAATAACTTATCAATTTCCTTAAAAGTTTCTCTTTCTGGTTTTTCTATGTATTTATCTATTGCCTTTTTAATATCTGTGACTGCTTTAGTCGTTTCTTCATCTTTACCAGCAAAATATAAATCAATTTCCAGTAAATATAAACACATAGCTCCTACATAATCTTTCATTCTTCTGTCTCTCCCTTTAATGTTTTATTATAATATTAAGTTATCTTCTAATGCGTTCTGTTGCCTTGATAATTTCAGTATGTTGCGTAAAATATGGACAATCTACTACTTTTTTGTCATTATCATAACATTCACAACGCTTACACATACCATTCCATTTACAATGATATAATTCACCATTAAGCAATTTTTCTGCATATATACAATCATCTATATGATAAGGCATTTTATCTACTATTATTTTCATATACAAAATCCCCCTTATATATTATTCTATACTACAGATAATATTGAATTAATAGCTTGAAAATTATCTTGTGATGGTGTTAATATATGATTTTCTAATTCAATTAAATTATATATTCCATAACCTAATATTACACCAATAATTATACCACAAATTAATATAACAATATACCCAATAATACATAATTTTTTACTATATTTATTTTTCAGTAGATTAAAACTTATTAAAAAAATACCTATAATAGTACAACATATACTTTCAATTAAAGTAATTGTCATATATTTAACTAAAGTGTCGGATTGTGACGAATTTAATACATATTCAATAGTTTTAGGTATATGTGTATTAACTAGAAAAAATCCTACAATAACACTTAATATAGGTATTATAAATCCAATAATTTGTATTATTTTCACACTTTTCTTTGTTTCCATAAATAAATTCCTTTCTTATTCTTCATCATCATAAATAAAGTCTGATTCAGTATCTACTATATAATATTGACCATCTACATTTCCTATAATAAAGTTTATATAACAAGTACAATCTTTCTTATATATTATATCAACACCTTTACAAGAGGAATTATATTTTACAAGACTATCAAAGGTCATAAAATACATATCATTATAATATGATATATCTTTAGATATAGTATCTGTAGATATATTATAGGTTAATGTATCTTTATCAATAGTAGTTTCTGTAATCATATCTGAATTATATAATATAGTATCTGTATTTACTGGATATGTAGCTTTTATAGATAGACCATCATTCTGAAATAGACTATTCCAGTAAGCATTGATTACTTCTTCTTCTGATGTATATATTGGTCTTTCCTTATTTGTTATTAAATCATTTGTAGTATTTTGATTATTAACATCACCCATATCTTCTATAGATAACAAATAATATGTATTATTATATGTTCCTATTGTAATTATAAGAAATCTGGTGTCTGTTTTATCATCTTTACTAAAATTACAATAAGAATAATATACATTTATCTGCTTAAAAGTCATATTATATTGACTATTAAAATATGTAGTATCAATTGACCTATCTGCTAATTCACTAAATACTGAATCCGTATCAAAATCATAATGTTGTTTCATAAGTTTATTATCTATTTTTGATGCTGAAGTACCATTAGGGAATAAATCAATCATACTCTGCATATCATTATTATCTAAACTTCTCCAATATTGTCTTATTAAATGTCTTTGTGTAAATGTATCACCAATACCTTTAGATGTATAATTAGATAAATTATTGATAATAAAAATATTACCTAAAATTAATACAAATATTGATAAAAGTACGCATATAATACCAATTTGTTTATCCTTATTTTTAATTAGATATATTATACCTATAATAAGTCCTAAAAATGGTATAAAACTTAATAAAACTAATATAATATTTTTAATAGTATATTTTCTTTCTTGGTTCATTTAGATACCCTCAATAACAAATAATTTTGTTTTAGTAGTAAAGTGTCCGTCCTTTTTTACTACTTTAATTCTTACATAATATGGTTTTCCTACCTCAATATTCTTGAAAGTAAATGATTTAGTACCTTTCTTAAATGTTTTAGTAGTCTTATTCTTAAACTTTGTATCTTCTGAAATCATTACCTTAAACTTTGCATCTGTAGGTAAATCCTTAAAAGTAAAAGTAACTTTACTCTTTTGAGTATGTTTATTACTTTTTACTTTAACACTTTTAATTGTTATATTATCAGACAATATAGGTTGTTTTTTATTTACTTTTACATACTCAAAATTATTATTTTTCTTATATATCTTCCACTTTTTATTCTTATATATATTATATGACCAAAATGGAGTGTCTGCATTAGAAACAATACATACTTCATTATTTGGTTCAATATAGCATATATCATCAATAACATTATAATCTTTAGCATATACTGTCATAGGGGAGATACAACCGATAAGTACAATAAGTGACATAATAATTACTGTGAGTTTTTTCATTGATTCTTGTTTACACCTTAATATTACCCTTTCTAATAAGTGCTTTATTTTCTTGTTACAAATAATATCATATCAGACATATCATTGTATATAAATAGATTTTTTAAGTTAATATATTATTTCTCCACCAAAACCATATCTTAAATATTTACCATCATATACCAATGTACTGTCTTTAATGTAATTATTACAAAAATCTCTGGAATAGAATGTTCCTAATTGTCCTTTATCATTTTGATATACATAATTACTACATCTACAATAATATTTTCCATCTTCTACTCTGGTTAATTGTCGTGTTTTTTGTAATTCTGGCTTATCTTTTATTAATGTATTAAAATCCACTTGATGTGTATTACAAAATTCATTATTTTTCATTAGGGTAACAAATGAAAACACATGAATATCACCATTAAGAAAATAATCCATATATTTTTTGATTTCCTCATAAGAATCAATTTGACCAGTTATTAGATTACATCTTAATATCATAATATATTTACGCTCTAATTCTTCTGTAAATCTAATAATTGTATCTGCTGATGGTACATTTTTAGTACCAAATATTTTCATATTATTATCATCTAAATAATGATGTCGGCTTAAAGCAATATAATCAAACAAGCAATTATAATCCATTACATCCCATAAATTAATACCATTAGTATTTAGAGTAATACTTGTATAACCATCTCTAAAATTAAAATTACGTGCTACACAATTACAGATTTTATCAAATAAAGACATATTTAATAATGGTTCTCCACCAGTAAAGTTTAACTTTCTTACCCTATATTCATTTGTATTAGATATTTCTCTTAAAATAACGCATAATTTATCTAAATCAAAATCCATCATATTATTACTATGATATATACAAAATGGACATTTTGCTTGACATTGATTATTTGTTTGAATAAATAGATATATAAAAGGCTTATCTATTCTCTCAAATTCAGTATTATTATCTAATAAACAAAATTGTTCCCTTGTAGGAATTTTTTTATTGAAAATTGTTATATCCATTAGCAACTTGACCTACTACTTCCACTACTACTTCCTCCACCACAAGAATCATTATGTGAATATCTACTGGTATTTCTTACTGTTGATACATAAGAATTAAATGACGATTGTGGTTTTTGTTGTGGTTTACTATATAATTTTTTTCCAACATTTAACTCTTTTCTTTGTTCTTGTTCAACCTCCTCTGCTTCTTTATAATATTGACGAATTAGAGGAAGTCTATCAAAATATTTATGTGAGCCATATACTAATTCTAAACTATCTAAATATTTATCAAATATATCTATATCAGTAATATTTTCTGTCATTGAACTAATATAATATTTAGTAAATCCCTCTGCAATAGTATATAATTCTTGTATTTCATATTCTCCTAAATGAGCAAGTTCACCATATTCATCAATTTGCTCTTTAAGTCTATATAATAGTGTTTTAACATCTTCTTTAGAAATTACTCTACTCATAATAATTTTACCCCCTTTCCTATATAATTTGTATATTTTTATACAGCAATAGGAATATTTTTAATCTGTTCGCCATATTGATAATTTTCTACAATTAAATCATCTACTGTAAAATCATAGAAATTCTTTACATCTGGGTTTAATTTAACCGTAGGAGCTGGATATTCTTCTCTATCTAATAATTCTTTTATCATAGGAATATGTCTATCATATATATGACAATCAGCTATAACGTGTACCAATTCTCCAGCTACCATATTTGCTTCTTGAGCTAACATCATAAGCAAAATCGCATATTGAGCCACATTCCAACCATTAGCTGCTAACATATCTTGTGACCTTTGATTTAATATAGCATTTAATACTAATTGACCATCTTCTTCGGTAACATTATATGTCATTGAATATGCACAAGGGTCTAAATGACCACCATTAAGATTATGGAATTGGTACATATTTGTCATTATTCTTCTACTAAAAGGTTCTTCTTTTAATAATTTACGAACATAGTCTATTTGGTCAATTTCTTGACCTTTATATATAAACTTTTCACCTATTTGATAACCATAAACAGTACCTATAAGATTATCTTCATCAGCCCATTGGTCCCAAATATGACTATTTAAGTCTTTAATATTATTAGATTTTTTTTGATAAATCCATAATATCTCGTCCATAGCCGATTTAAGTGCTATTCTTCGTAATGTAAGAACTGGGAATTCTTTTCGTAAATCATATCTATTTATAACACCAAACTTTTTAATGGTGTAAGCTGATGTTCCATCTTCCCATTTAGGTCTTACTTTAGCACCCATAGTATTAGTGCCATTTTCAAGAATATCTCTACTAGTTTCTTTAAATATCTTATCTGCGTAACTCATATATATAATTTCCTTTCTTAATTAATAAGTTTTTTAATATCATAGTTTTACAATCCAATTATAAATAGTCATAATAATATACCCCCTAAAGTATTTATTTTTTCTCTCTTAATGGTGGGGGATTCTTCAATTTTTTATCTGAAGAAGTCTTATCTACATTAATTTTTTCCATTTGTGGTAATTCTTTTTGTACTGTATCAATATTTAATTGTCTATGTACGCTTCGGTTTTTATTTATATTCTTTTTCATATTAAATATATCTAAATCCTTTCAAAGTCATTAAATAACAAGTCATATTAGGATGTTTAGTAGTGCTATCAAATATAGGAAAATCATTACCTTCTTTAGCCCTCATAATTGCAGCAATAACACCCGCACTACGAGAAATACCACCATCACAATGTACTATTATTCTATCTACTTGACTATACCATTTATTAACAAAATCAGCTATTTTATACCCATCTTTTAATTGCATACAGTTTTTACTATCATCTTCTTTATCACAATCATCAAAAGATAGTCTTAAAACAGCTCGTATGTTATTTTTCTCTGTTATAGGTATTTTTGGCTCTAATTTATCAGTAATTGATTTAATAGATATAATAATTGATGTCTCTTCATGTTTGCGTAAACAATAATTCTCACACGCAATTCTATTCATAATTCTATATTTTGCTTTTTGCTCTGGTGTTAAATACAATGTAATTCCCTCATTTCTATACTATACAAATTCCTAAATATTTACCCTCTGCATTACCAGTAGATGTTACTACATATATTCCCTCTGCCAAATCTTCTATTTTTGTATCTTTATCAGTATAATTTAACTTAGGTAATTTCTTTGGTAATTCAATACGCTTTAATCCTTTATTTAACATTTTTATATAATCATTAGCGTCCATAATATAAATAACTGTACCATTATTATCTACTACTGGAACACTAATTTTTACTAATAAAGGTAAAACATTTTTAAGATATTCATTATATTTCACGGTTTTCTGCTTAATAAGTTCATTTGCCACAATATGTGTTTTTCTTCTTATATTTATTGCTAAAGTACCAATAAAATTAACCATATCTTGTGTAGCCACAACAAACTTTTTATCTTGATGTGACATATAATTTCTTATAATTCTACATAATTTCAGTTTTTCTTTTTCAGTTCCATCTGGTAGGTTATTTTCATAATCTAATACAGATAAACCAACCCCTCTTAATTCTGTTTCTAATTCCTTATACATTTCTAAAAAATTATCATTAATATTTGCCATTGATTTTAATTTCCTTTCTTTATTCTTTATTTGATGGAATAATAATAGTTACATAACTAACTAAATGTTTACCATCTGAATTAACTTGACCATTATCAATTACTTCTTTTAATAATCCATAGTCCTTAAAATAACTATTTATTCCCATTTCGTGTAATTTATTTATTAATTCATATAATAATGCGTTAAATTTTTGCTCCATATTTATTTGTAATTCGTGTCGAGCTAAAACATAACCACTATCAAATAGTAACATAATTCCTTGTGAAACACCACTATCTATTACAATTTCATATCTTGGTTCTGGCATATTTTCTTCCCATTTGCTTTTGATATAAAAATCAATAGACCATTTATCTTTTTCTAATTGTTGACAGTCATCAATAATTAATTCAATTTTTTTCTTAAATTCTTCTGACTGTAAGGCATTTTTATAATTATTAAATATAACATCAAACATATTATTATCCTCTTTATTGGTCATATTTTCCATCTCCACCATATTTACTATGTATTATAGCATTATGATTAGCTTCACCACTAAATGCTTCTAATTTATCCATATCATCATCTTGAATAATAATTGCTTGATAACCATATAATTCAGTAATTTCTACTACATCAAAATCATAAGATAATATATCTAATGCTTCTAAAAAATTACCTACTGCGTGATTACCAAGAGAATATTTATCATAATTTTGAATAATTAAATCACTACAAGGATTTAATGTTTCTAATATTTCGTGTAATGTTTCTGATTTAATAGGTCTATGTTCTGGTGTAAATTGTTTAGGATTTTTAACCCATTCTTTATAAAAATCTTCTATTTCAATTAAATCATTTCTTCCCATTTTACGAGCCATTTCATAACTCTTATAAAACTCTTGTAATTCAGTTGGTTGGTTTTTCCATATTGCCCTATCTATATCTTTGAGTTCAGATGTCATATATTCTGTTGTTTTATCACTAGTGGCAACCCTTCTTTCACCATTAACATACCTATATACCCATAAAGTTTTTTGTTCAATTTCTTCTAATGATAACATAATTAATTCTCCTTTTTAACTATAGTTTTTAAGTACCCACGCACAAAAATTATTCATAATATTTTGAAGTGCTATTTCAAGAGACATTGTATCATCTGCCCCAAAATCACCTAAAAAATATACAAAATCAGTTTCTTCATATTTATAAACTGTACCACAAATAGTAAGTTCATAATTTTTATAGGATATATCCTCAATATCTTTTATTTGTCCTTTATTTATTATAATAGGTTTATCAAATGATATAATAAATGGCCCTTTAACAATATTTTCTGCGTCACAATTATGTTGTTCATTATCAATCCAGAAATCTTCTAAATTAAATACTACTCTATTAGAAGCAAATCTAAAATTACCTTTTTGAAATCCAAATCTTTTCATAATAATTCCTCCTATTCATTTACAAATTTATCAAACCATTCTTTTAATGGTAATTGAGCATCTTCCATACAAAAATCATTTAATTTTTGTCTTATATAACTTTCTTCTTCTTTTGTCAGTTCCCAATCAACAACTTCTGGAAAATCATGATTATCTAATGTATATTGTGTTGTTATTGTATCTGATTTTCTATGATACATTACATAAAAATTAAGCCATACATCATCATCATTTGCTGTATTTACCCCAAAATATTTATCACAATCAAACCACATTTCTATATAAAATGATAATTGGTCTTCTGTATCAAATTCTGGTTCAATTGGTCTGATGTCTTGTCCAACAATATCTATTTGTCTTGGTTTCATTATAAATACCCCCTAACTAAATAATATTTTCATTATTTGCTTAAACTTACCCTCTTTTTTAGGTTTTTCTGTCTTTGGTTGTTGTTTAACAACTGTTTTAGGAGTAGAAATAATTTCTGTATCCTCATTATTCTTTTTCACATATTGTGAATAAGTAAGTTGTTTTTCCAAAGGTGCTTTTGGTTCTGTTGGTATTTGAGGAATAGGTTTAATTGGCATTTCAAATTCATCATCTAAATCAGATTTAAGATTTATTACCATTACATTGATAGAATCAATAATTCTATTTATTTTATTAATTTGTTTTTGTTGTTCTTGATTTTCTTGGCGTAATTTAGCCAATTCTTGTAATAATTCATCAATTTGCATTAAATCAGCCATATAATTATCCCTTTCTATTCAATTATTCTCCAACCAAATGTGTCACAATAATATGGTACTTCATCAATAACTACTATATCCGACATACTTAATGAATGTCCTTTGAAATCAGAAGGTACTGGTGTGTCATTATTATTAAACACATAAAATATTTCTTTTAATACTTCTGATATGGTTTCATCTGGTTCTCTATCTTGGTACATTTCATATATAAGACTATAATAATTTTTCCAATTTTTAATATAATTCTCGTGTCTTTGTATTACCCATTCATAATCCATACACATCAAATCTCGTCTTATATCATCTTCTACATCCCTTTTAACTTGCCAAATTTGAATATTCAAATAATAATCCTCCCCTTTCTTTTATTCCTCTATATTCAATAATCGTGGGTTATATATAAAATATTCACCATTAAACTCTGTTGGTACAAAATATGCAGATAATTTAATATGTTTATCCTCTTGAAAAACTAATTCTTTAGCAATATTTGTATCATATTCTGTCATATCAGCATTTAATGTAGCATTATATATGTATTTATTGCCCTCTGTATCAAGAAAAGTAAAAGCATCGTGATTTTTACCCTTATAATAATCTGTATTATATATGGATTTTAATATTAATGTTTTTGTTTCTCGTTCAACTTCTATTAGTTTTCCAGTAGCATTATCTCTAAATTTCTTCATATTTTATACCTCTAATTATTTATTTGCTTGTTCCCAAATGTTTTTATATTATATTTATATCAGACTGCTCATTTAATACCTTTAATAAATGCTCACAAATCTCACTACAAACATCATATGATTTTTCTATTGAGTTTGTCCGAACATTATATTGTATTTCTATTCCACTATCCACATATTTTATTATAATATGGGTATTTTCATTAGTATTTTCAGTATTATCATTAGATAAAATAGTGGCTAAAATAATAGTTTTTGCCTTATTTATATTACTATCTAAAGAAATTTTTATTTTCTCTGTGTGATTTATGCCTTGTGAATAATCATCATTTACTACTACACAAGTATCAACAATATTAGTAGGCATAATATAAACACTTTTATCATAAGTTTTAATTTTAATATTAATTAACCCTAATCCAATAACATGACCAGAAACAATTTCTTTATCATAATACTTAATGGTAACTCTATCTCCCTTTTTGAAAGGTTGTCTAATAGCAAGATTTATACCACATATAATATTAGAAAAACTTTTTTGTAAAATAAGGGTTACCGTTGCCACTATAATAGCTGTTAATATAGTTATTATTGTTTGTGTACTCATATATTCCTTTCCATTATAGATTTCCTAAAATGTCCTTAAATATATTATATGTAGTATCATCAGGTATTGCAAATGCTACTACTGTAAAAATATTTCTATAATATTGATATTTTGTCAAACATTCTTTGAAGATTTTAGCTGTAATGGTAATATCATTACCAAATACTCCACAACCAAATGCTCCTAATATAAGAATTTCTATATGTTGGTGTTTTGCTACATTTAATATACTTAATATTCTATCTTTCATTATATGATTTATAGCATAATCTGGTATATGTTGATAATTTTGTGCTGCGTTTTTATTAGGAGCTGCACAAGTTATTACATTACATTTTCTTGTGTCTATATCCTTATTTATATTATCTAAATCAGTATTATCCCTATAAAATACTATATCAGGTGAATATATTATTCTTGAATCATATAATCCCTTATTCAAATGCTCATTATTATATTCATAAAACTCTTTTTGTAGTTTATCATACGATAATACTTGATATAAATTACTACAATGACATAAAGCTTCTTCTTGTGCCATAGCACCATTTATATATCCACCACCAGGTTTTTTATAGGAAGCAAAGTTCAAGACTGCCATTTTACCTTCTGTTTTTATCTTAAATATGGCATTTTGGCTTGTGTCTTGAACTACTCTAATTTTAGTGGTATTTTCTCTAAAATCTGGTGTATATATTATAGAGTTTAATTGAGCATCCATAGTTTCTGCTGGACAATCATTTTTAATAAAATTTTCCCAATTTTCTGCTTTTTTAGTTAATTCTTTTGCATTTTCCCAACCCATATCGCTTAATTTCCTTTCAATTTTTCTAATAATTGCTCTTTTTTTAACAATACTTCACAAATATCAATAATTTTATTTAGATTATTAAATCTTGTTGCTACAATATTTTGATTCCACGGTCTATCAAATAATATATTATATTCAGCATTTGATTTTAGAATATTATATGGTGAATCATCTACAAAAATATACATATCGTCTATCATATATTTTTTTGTAGCCTCTGAAACATTTAATATTATTTGGTCATTAGGTAAATTAAGTGCATCACTTAAAAAACTTCGTTTATAATCAAGTACTCTTTGGTTCATACAATTAGAGTTTATATATACTTTTGCTCCTAATTTTTCAAGATTTTTAAGTCTTTCTACCCCATCTAACCATTTAATATCATTCCATAACATAGGATTTCCATAAAGAGATAATAATTTTTCTTTTTCTCTTTTTCTGAGATTTTTATTGTCTATAAGTAAAAAAGTGGTCAATTTCATATAATCAACATTAGCTAATTTACACGCTCTTTTATTCAAATCCCATAGGGTATCATCTAAATCGAACACGATTTTTTTCATATAAATTCCTTTCTTAATGGTTATATTATACCATTTGTACCCATTCGCCCTCTAATTGCTTATCTATATCATAATCATCAAAATCACAAACTACTTTATCAATAAACTGACCACAATAAGATTTATTTAATTGATATAATAATTCTGTATCATAACTTTCTTCCCAATGTGGTCTTTCATCTGCTAATACATAAATAACATATGCACAATCATCTTCATATTCTTCTATTGAATAAACAACTTCAAATTCTTCATAAATATCAAATAAAATATCATAATAATCATAATCGGCATCTTCTTCCACTTTTCTGATTTCTATATCATTTGGATTTGTCTTAAATATTGTGTCTAAATGAGCATTTTTATTATTTATAATATACTCATTAAATACTTCATAAAAAGTATCTATAAACTTATCATCTTTTGGATTAAAAGTAGAATCTTTTTTAACCCATAGAGTTGCAAATCCCTCAATATGTGCTTCTATAGAATTTTTTGCATCTGGAGAAGTTTCATTATAATTATCACTAGAAGAACTATTAGTTTCAAATATACCCATTCTAATAACTTTCATTTGAAACACCCCCTATTATTCATCAACATCCCAATGACCAACTTTATTACCATTAATATCTATAATTGAACCACTTGTGCTACCATCTTCAATTTCGCAAATAATTTTTTCTAATATTCTCTTTACCTCAATATCAAAATCTTCAAATGTTGCATTTCCAGTACTAAATTCAATTTTCATAGTTATAATCCTCCTTAATTATTTAGGTAATTCTTACCTTTTCTATATAATTAAATAGGATTTAATAACACAAAAAGACAACTCAAAAAGTTGTCTTAATGCTATGTTCACATCTGTACTTGTTCCATAACCCAATGTGATTGAAATTCTTCATCCATATGTAAAAAGATATTTACTGGCATTTGAAGATGTTCCCCAGTATCTTTATCAACAAGTTCAAGAATATGTCCACCATTAACTGTATAGGTTTCTCCACCTACTTCAATTTCATACATTTCTTCCTCACCAGTATGTAATTCTTCTACTATTCGTGGTTGACCATCTTCACCTAAAACCAAATCGCCAACTTGTATATCTTTAGCATATTTAATTCTACTACCAACTGGAATATTAGTTTCAAATTCTTCGATTGTAAAAGTGCGTTTAATCATTTCGTGGTTAATTTTATCAAACATATAGTATTTCTCATATTTCTGAATATTATCTAAATATTCTTTAACAGAGATAGTATGTTTCATAAACATATAAAATATTGTTAGTTCATAATTTTCATCAGCCACTATAAAACTATTGTCTGACAAATTAATTTTATATTTCATTTATTTACTTCCTCCATTTATGATGTTCGGCATTTTTACATCTAAAATATTAGGTATTTCGGATACAAATACACATCTATTATTTAATTCTTCTTCTGTTAATGTGTCTGAATGATATGCTCCCTTATTAGTATTCCATTCATAAGCCATATTCAAATATTTAGACAAATCATCTACTAAATAAGTATCATATCTATCTGTCGGATTATTCATTTTAGGTAAGTTTGTTGTGTTATAAAAATTATGTGTTATATCTACATATTCTGTTTCCGTTTCTATACATACTTCAATATAAATAGTTTGTTTATTATCAGTTAATATAATTCCCATAATTAATTCCTTTCTTATGAAAAATTCTTATAATCTTTAAGTCTTGTTAATGCCTTTTTTCTTAACTTTCTAAAAGCCTTTCCTTCTATTTGTCTTACTCTTTCTCTACTCATACCATATTTTTTAGCAATTTGCTCTAATGTATGTGCTTTACCGTCTGGATTAAGACCATATCTTAATATAATGATATTCTTTTCTCTTTCCTTAAATATATCATCATTCAAAATATCAAATATAGCATCTCTTAAAGATTCTAACATAATTTGTTTATCTATTGGCTCATTAGAACTTTCTACCATATCTATAAGTTCTGTATCATCTTCTTCACCAATAGGAGTATTTAGAGAAACAGCATTTGTAACATTCAAACTTTCTAAAAATCTTATATCAGACTCTTGATAATCTTTTTTCGATTTTGTCTTATGTTCTGTCATATATTTAGCAAGTTCTGTATAAGTAGGTTGTCGTTCCAGTTCTACATATAGTTTATTCAAACATCTGTTATAATACTTCAAATCTTCTCCTACATGAACTGGCATACGAATTGTATCATAATTTGATATTGCTCTTAATATAGCTTGTTTAATCCACCAAGTAGCATAGGTTGAAAATCTATAACCTAATTTATAATCAAATAAATCAACAGCTTTTCCTAATCCTAAATTACCCTCTTGGATTAAGTCTAAATATGACATTTTTGACAATGATTTATAATGTTTAGCAATACTAACAACCAACTTTAGATTATGTTCCATAAACTTATTTTTTATAGCCACATCTTTAGTTTCAGCATATTGTTTTGCTAATTCATATTCTTCTTCAGGTGTTAATAATGGAATATGTGATATATCTCTCAAATACTGTGTAACCATATCAGATGTTACATAATCAGAATTATCTTCTAATATATCCATATCCTTTAATTCTTCATCATATATAGATTCATCAATTTCCTCGTCCTCTATATACAAATCATTCTCATAACACCAATTTTGTATTTCATTAAATACTGTTAAATCCTTATTTGATAATTGTTCAATTTCTGCCTTTGTAATAGTATTTTTATTTTCTTTTATTTGTACTAATTGTTCTCGTAACTGGTCAGATACCATTATACACACATCCTTTCTTCCAGATATTTTTTAGAATGACTTAGATAATGTGTTGGATGTGCCATTTCAAAGAAACCTTTTTTCATTTTCATTTTAGGTGATAGCAAATACAAATATTCTTTTGCTCTGGTAATTGCTACATAAAAACATCTTAATTCTTCTTCATCTTCTTCAGAACCAAATTCTTCTTCATCTTCAATATATGAAGGAAATGCACCGTCCACGCAATCTATAAGGATTACTAATTTCCACTCTAATCCTTTAGCACTATGTACCGTTGATATTACTAATTTATCATCAGACATATCTTTTGACACATTCTCTAATACTAAATCATCTAAAAAGTCGTTTATATTGTCATATTTAGTAGATATATTCTTTAATTGCTCTACAATTATCCTTTCTTTATCTAATTGAGTTAAACAATCCTTTTTGGTATCTTCCTTCATTTTAGAGTTCTTAATAGCCCTTTCACGAACTTCAAAGTAAAATCTACTTATTTCATTAAATAAAGTAGTCATATCCTTTTCATTTCTAAATACAGTATAATAAGTATCTAATTCATCTAATTCTCCAAAATACTTTTTATCCTTATATTTTTCATTTATTAAGAAACCATCTTCTTTACAACAATCAGCAATTTTCTTTGCTGTGGCATCTCCTATAAATGGATGGAGTTTTAATACTCTAAACCAACTTAATAAGTCGTGTGGTTTTACCATAAGTGTAAGATATGCTAACATATCACCTATACACTCATAATCCATAAGTTTTTGTCCACCACGCTTTTCAAAAGGAACACCTAATTTAGATAATTCTGCTTCTAATTCAAATGATGAAGTAGAACTTCTCTCTAATATAGCCATTTCCTTAAAAGGAATACCTTTATTATGATAACTCTGTAATAATTGTAACACATATTGTGTCTGAATGAAATTATCTTTTGGTCTAATCCAGATAGGTTTATTTCCATGCTTATTATTGGCTTTCATATCGTAATATGTCCAAGAATTAACATTATTATGCATTACACTATTAGCAAAGTCTAATATTTCTTGTGTGGAACGATAATTTGTATCTAATACGATTGTTTTACAACCATTAAATTTCTGATTAAAGTTTTGAAGATTCTTAACATTCGCCCCTCTAAAAGCATATATTGATTGTGATATATCTCCAACAACCATTATATTGTTATTATATTTGGAGAGTTTGATAAGCATTTCTTCTTGTAGATTATTAGTATCCTGAAACTCGTCTACTAATATATAATCAAATGATGTCGCTACTTTCTCACAAATACTATCATTAGTTAATAATTCATTCATATATACTAATAAATCATCATAGTTATATTTCTGTACTAATTTGCAATATTCAGTAACTTCTCCAAATAAAGTTTCTATATCATATATATATTCTTCAAATTTATACCAATCCATATTGTCATATATGACTTCTTCTATGGTTTTTTGGCAATTCACGGATTTAGAAAAGATTGCCATAAGTGTTTTATTTGATGGAAATCCTTTCAAATCCCTATATTGTTCATTAGAACTCTTTACATAATCAATAAGATTTTTATTTTCAGAAGGTGATAATATAGTATAGCCTACCATATCTATTGCTTTACCATATTTTCTTAATATGGAGTTACAGAACTTGTGATATGTTCCAGCTACTATATCATCACAACAATTACTTTTTAGTATTTGGGCTACTCTACTTTTCATTTCATCTGCAGCTGCATTAGTAAAAGTTATCATAAGTATTCTTTGTGGTGATGTCCAATTTTCTATTAGATTAGCCACTTTATTTACTAATGTATGTGTCTTACCAGAACCAGCTCCTGCTAAAACAACAACTGGCCCGTCTTTATATATTACTGTTTCAAACTGTTCATCATTTAATTTTTCTTTTAATTTACTCTCAAAATCTGTCATATTTTAATCCTCTAAAAAATCCTCTAAAAGTTTCTTATATTTAGTTTTCTTTAACTTATGTAAGGTTTTTTCTTGTATCTGTCTAATTCTTTCTCTTGTTACATCAAAGATTTGACCAATTTCCTCTAATGTTTTAGGTTGATTACCATCTAAACCATATCTATATATGATAATCCTTCTTTCTTTTTCTGGGAATTCACTTAATATGTTAGCAATAGTTTCCTTTAGGAGTGTATTTGTTACTTCTTTTTCTATTTGCTTTGATTCATCTGGTACAAAATCCCCTAATTCACTATTATCGTGTTCGTCCTCACCAACTGGGGTTTGTAAAGAAGTTGGTTGTTCCTTATACTGTTTAAGTTCTCTTACCTTTTCAACAGTAATAGGTGTCTTTTTATTAACTTTTGCATTAGAATGTGAATTCATATAATCAGCAATTTCTTGGTCAGTTGGCTCTCTACCAAGTTCAGCATCTAATATACTAACTGCTTTAGACATTCTATATATCTGTTCATTCATATGTACTGGTATTCTTATTACTCGTCCAGTATCAGCAATAGCCCTTGTGATTGCTTGTTTTATCCACCAAGTAGCATAAGTACTAAACTTATAACCTAATGTATAATCATACTTATCGACAGCCTTAATAAGACCTTTATTTCCTTCTTGAATAAGGTCTAATATCTCAAAATTATGATTTACATGACTATATCTTTTAGCAATACTAACTACTAATCGAAGATTACTTTCAATTAGTGTATTCTTTGCAGATACATCACCTTTTTCTTTATATCTTTTGGCAAGATTATATTCTTCATCAGCCGATAGAAGTGGGATACATCCTATAGATTTTAAGTATAATTTAAGTCCATCATTACTATTATTGTTACTATATAAATCTACTTCAAAATCTTTTGGAATATCTTCATCAATATTTTCTTCCAGATATTCCTCACCCATTTCTTCTATATCTTCATCTATTAGTTTATTATCATCTGTTTCTGTAATAATGTCCACTCGGCTCTTTGTGAAAAGATTATAGATATACTCAATAGTTTCTTCATTATTACATTCTGGATATTTCACTAAAACAGCTATGATAGAATCATCAACTATCATACCAGATTGTTTACCCTTTTTTAATAATTCCTTGAGGTCTTTTTCCATTTTTTCAGGTAATTTCATATTGAACAGTCCTTTCCTATTTTATTTTTTATAGATTTACTCAATAGTAACATAACACAAATATGCTATAAGTTAAATAGATTTTAGCACTAATTTTACTTATTGTGTATATTGTGTGTTATTTTTAGCATATAATAATGCTTTAACCCATATTATATCTTTATATATATATAATATGGGTTATTTTAACTTATTTTTAAGTGCTTTTTGATTTTTTAGTTTATAACGATAAAAAAGTTTTATATATAATATGATATATAGAACTTATTTATGTGGAAAAATTAAGATTTTTTGTAATCTTCTACTTTATTTATAAACTCTTCTAAAATATCTTTATTTAATGTAACTACCTCTTGTTCAAAAACATCAAAATCTCCAATTGAATTATATGCTTTACCATTAAAATACCAACTCCAATCATCATAAATATCTCCTTGACGATATTCAAAATGATACCACGCAGTTGATTTTCGCTGTCTTTCTGATAAATTGTTGAAATGTAATATTATAGACTTGATACTTTTACCTTCATATCGTTTAAAATCAGAAGTTTCTTCTATATCACAGTATCCTAAATCCATCATATATTGCTTTACATCTTCTAAAGTCATTGTTTTCTCCTCCTTTTATATCTTATTTGTCCATAAGAATTTTAATGAGCCACTTCCCCAAATTTTATCAAAATCTTTAGTTTCCCACCGAGGGTCGAATTATGAATAATATCTCACAATGTTAGGTATGTCAAGGAGAAATTCATATTTGTTAATCTTTAACTACTACCATTGTATCTAAACTCAATGGGTTATTTTGAATAAGACCACTGATTACCGTTGCATCATTACGCTGAGTACACAAAATCATATGCATACCAGCAGAACGACCTAACTGAGTAATAGATTGTATATTACTCATAATTTCATCTTTTAGTGCATCTTCAGCTTTACCTTCTGTAGTTTTTATACCACTTTTTTGTGTTAATTCGGCAATCTCATCTACTACTATAAGTAATCTTGGCATAGCATCTGTATAACATTTATCAACACAATTTTTATTTACTGGTAACCAAGTTTGTCCATCTAAACAGACCTCTAATTCTGGAACTAATTTTTCTACTTTAGTTTTAGCATTAGAACCTTTATCTTGATTATCAAACCATGACATATAAATCACTTCCTTTCAAATATTTGTATAATTTTCTTACCTTAATGGTTT
>JAZAUS010000018.1:0-27182 GCA_036342255.1 Bacilli bacterium | reverse complement strand
TCACATCTTTACAAGAATACCAAAAACTTGTAGAAGATTGGATATTATTTTATAACACAATTAGACTAAAGTCAAAAAAGCCAGGAAAATAATTCCTGACTCTTTTTTATTATTGTGAACTATTTGGGGTTCACTTCATATATGATCTTTTTTTATGTTTATTATTATTTTTTTAAAAAATATTAATTATTTTATTTCATATCTTTTATTTTACATAAAGTGTAATAAATGTTATAATATTTTTTGATTGAGGTGTTCGTATGGATAGATTTTTTGAGAAAATTAGTTTTAAACAGTTTAAAAAGGATATTGAAAATAATAGAAAGTTATATGATGAATATGAATTACCTTATCGAAGTAGTAAAAATAGTTGTGGCTATGATTTTATAGCAATTAAGGATTATATAATTAAACCTGGTGAAATACTTAAAATTCCCACTGGTTATAAATTTAAGTGTAAAAATGATGAGTTTTTAATGATTGTTGTTAGGAGTAGTATGGGGTTTAAGTATAATGTTCGGATGTGTAATCAAGTAGGAATAATAGATAGCGATTTCTATAATAATGTTGATAATGAAGGTCATATGTGGGTATGTTTGCAAAATGAAGGAAATAAAGACTTTGTTATTAATAAAGGAGATAAATATTGTCAAGGTATTTTTGTTAAGTATTTTACTTGTGGTGATGAAGTTGATGATATTAGAGTTGGTGGTTTAGGAAGTACAAATAAGGAGAGTGATTGATATGAGTAAGAAAAAATATTATATAAGTACGGCTATTGCATATACATCTAGTAAGCCTCATATTGGTAATACTTATGAAATTGTTTTAGCTGATGCAATAGCTAGATATAAAAGATTACAAGGTTATGATGTATATTTTCAGACTGGTACAGATGAACATGGTCAAAAGATTGAGTTAAAAGCTAATGAGGCAGGTGTAAGTCCTAAAGAATATGTTGATGATATAGCTGGTGTTATTAAGGATATTTGGGATGTTGTTGATACTAGTTATGATAGATTTATGAGGACTACAGATAATTATCATGAAAAAATAGTACAAGATATATTTAAAAAATTTTATGATCAAGGAGATATTTATAAGGGAGAATATAGTGGTTTATATTGTACTCCATGTGAATCTTTTTGGACTGAGAGTCAGCTTGTAGATGGAAAATGTCCAGATTGTGGAAGGGAAGTTAAAGAAGCTCATGAAGAAGCATATTTCTTTAAGATGAGTAAGTATTCTAAATGGCTTGAAGAATATATAGAAGATCATCCTCATTTTATAGAACCAGAGGCTAGAAAAAATGAAATTATGAATAATTTTATTAAGCCTGGATTACAAGATTTATGTGTATCTAGAACTAGTTTTAAGTGGGGAGTACCAGTGTCTTTTGATGATAAGCATGTTATATATGTGTGGATTGATGCTTTATCTAATTATATTAGCACTTTAGGATATGATGTTAATGGTAAATATGGTAGTAATTTTAAAAAATATTGGCCATGTGATGTTCATGTAATAGGTAAGGATATATTAAGATTTCATACTATATATTGGCCTATTATGTTATATTGTTTGGGATTAGAACTTCCACATAAAATATTTGGGCATCCTTGGTTGTTATTTGCTGATGATAAGATGAGTAAAAGTAAGGGTAATATTGTATATGCTGATGATTTAGTAGAAAAGTATGGAGTAGATGCTGTTAGATTTTATTTATTACATGAGATGCCTTTTGCTCATGATGGTAATTTTACTATTTCTTTATTGGAGGAAAGTATTAATAGTAATCTAGCTAATGTTCTTGGTAATTTAGTTAATAGAACAATAGGTATGGTTAATAAATATTTTGATGGTGTTGTTACAAATACTAATATTAATGAAAATATAGATGATGAGTTAAAAAATATGGCAATTAATTTAAAAGATAAAGTTGATAAACAAATGGATGAGTTGAGGATTGCTGATAGTTTAGATAGTATATTTGATTTGTTTAGGAGATGTAATAAGTATATAGATGAGACTGAACCATGGGTTTTAGCTAAAGATGAAGATAAGTTAGATAGATTAAATACAGTTTTATATAATTTAATAGAAGCTATAAGAATAGGAACGGTATTGTTAAGTGCTTATTTACCTGGTACTAGTGAAAAAATCTTTAATCAAATTAATACTGAATATAGGACATATGATACATTAGATAAGTTTGGTTATTATAAAATATCAAATACAGTGGGTAAGGCTGAAGTATTATTTAAGAGAATTGAAAAATAGAAACGAATAAGTTTCTATTTTTTGTTGCTGTTGTATTATGTAGGTGGTATAATTATTTTAGAATAGAGGTGAGAAAATGTTATTATATGTTTTAATTGGAGTTGTTTTATTAATTATTATTTATTTGTTTTTAGTATTTAATAAATTTGTTAAGTTAAATAATGATGTTAATGAAGCTTTTTCAACTATGGATGTATATTTGAAAAAAAGATGGGATTTAATACCTAATATAGTTGAGACTGTTAAGGGATATGCTAAACATGAAAAAGAAACATTTGAAGAAGTTGTTAAATTAAGAAATAATAATTATGATGATTTATCTGATAATGAGAAGATAAATACTAATAAGAAAATAAATAATAGTATTAGTAGAATAATGGCTTTAGCAGAATCTTATCCTGAATTAAAAGCTGATAAGCATTTTTTAGAGTTACAAAAGACTTTAGGTGATATAGAAGATGAGATTGCTCAATCAAGAAAGTATTATAATGCAGTAGTTAGAAATTATAATAATAAAGTGCAAATGGTACCTAGTAATATTGTAGCAAAGCTATTTAATTATAAGACTAAAAATATGTTTGAAGCTAATGATGATGAAAGAAATAATGTTAAGGTGGAATTATAATGAAAAGAAATAATGGTATTAGTGTTGCAATAGTTTTATTAGTTATTTTTGCTTTTGCTCTTTGTTTTTCTTTTTGTATGGTTTTAGAAGATGATTCTGAAAGTGTTGCGGATGGATTTACTATTAATAGTTATAATGTTAAATTAGATGTTGCTGAGGATAATAAAGTTAAGGTAGTTGAAGAAATAACAGTTGATTGGTATGAAGAATATCATCATGGACTATTTAAGTTTACACCTGAGTGGTTAAAATATACTGGTAAAGATAATAAGACTATTAGAAGAAAATCAAATATTAGTAATTTAGAAGTTATTGATGAACAATATTCTATTGATACTGTTAAAAATAAAAAAAGAATTAAAATTGGTAGTCCTAATGAATATGTTCCATTGGGTTTAAAAACTTATACTATCAGTTATTTGTATGATATGGGTAGTGATCCTTTTAAAGGTTTTGATGAGTTAATATTTCATGCTTTTGGTGACTATTGGGGAACTGAAATTAATAGTGCTAGTATAGAGATAAATATGCCAAAAAGTATTGAAGGTGATGAAGTAAATTTCTTTACTGATAAATATAGAAAGAATAATGTTAATGATGTTGTTGATTATACAGTAACTGGTAATAAATTAGTTGCTAATTTTAATAGAGATAAATATTATGATAAACAATATGCTAAATATTGTGATAATGCAAGTAATATTCTTGGAGATGGTAGTTGTGATAGGAATGCTTTTGATACTTATTATGAGCCTTTGACAACTGCTTTAACTGTTGATATTGAGCTTCCTGAAGGATATTTTACTGATGGTAGTTGGAATTATAGTTGGGGATCTTTTTCTATATTTATTATTATAATATTATTAACTTTTTATACTTTAATTGTTTGGTATAGATATGGTAAAGATTTAGAAAAAAAAGCAGAAACATTAGAGTTTTATCCTCCAGATAATTTGAGTGCTGCTGAGATAGGTTATATTTATGGCAAAGAATCTAATAAAAAACTTACTATTTCATTAATTATTGAGTTGGCAAGTAAAGGTTATTTGAAAATTGATGAAGAAGGTAAATGGAAGAAGAAAATTAAAATAACTAATTTGGCTGTCTTACCAACTAAAGTTTCAGAAATTGATGAGGATCTTCCTAAAAGAGAGATTAAGGTTAAAAAATTAAAAGATGTTGATTCTAAATTGAATTTTGAAGAAACTGTTATGATGAATTTCTTGTTTAAGAAAAAAGATGAAAGAGTATTAAGTGCTAATATTGAAAAATTTATGAATGTTAGGGATAGTTTAGTTAAGAATGGTTATATTGAAGTATTATCTGATAATGATAATGAATTAAAAAAAGAATATAAGGCTAAAAAAGTTGAATATGATAATGCTATGGAAAAATATAATAAAGAGATGGAAAAATATAATAATATTGTTTCTAAATTGCCTGCTATGACTGATATAGAAAAAATTGTTTATGATATTTTATTTGAAGCTACTGATGAAGTTATATTAAGAGATCATAAAGGATTTTATAAGGCTTTTAGTTCTGTAAACTATCAATTGGAAAATGAAATTAGAGATAAAGCATATGATAGTGAGGCATCAAGTAAAATTAAATGGTCTTTCTTTAGAACTTTATTTATAATTGTTTTAAGTTGTGTTTCATATTTTAAAATTGCTGATTTTGATCCTAAATTTAGTATTATATATTGGCTATCATTTTTATGTGTTTTTATAAATATATTTTTAATTATTATAATGGGTAGAAAGACAGAATATGGTGAAATAATATATGCTAGAATTAAGGGATTTAGAAAATTCTTATTGACTGCTGAGAAGAAGAGAATTGAAGAGTTAGTTAATGAAAATCCAAATTATTTTTATGATATATTACCTTATACTTATGTTTTAAATGTATCAAAGAAATGGGTAAAGAAATTTGAAGATATTCCTATGCCTGATGTTGATATGGGGAACTTTGATTATTCGGATATTGGATCTTATTCTCACATGTATAACGATGTTTATTATCCACAAACTTCTTCTAGTGGAGGTTCTAGTAGTGGTTGTTCATCATGTGGTGGAGGCTGTTCATCATGTGGTGGAGGTTGTTCATCATGTGGGGGTGGAGGTTCTTGGTAAGAAGATTTATTTTACAATGGCATTTGAGTGAGAATTGTAATTTAAAATGTCTTCATTGTTATCAAGAAAATCATAAACCTATCCAATTAGAATATAGTAAATTAATTGAAATATATAATCAATATAAATATTTATTAAAAAAATTGAAAGTTAAAGGTCATATAAATATTACTGGTGGTGAGCCTTTATGTAATCCATATTTTTTTAAAATATTAGATTTAATAGATAAGGATAAAGATCTCATTACTTTTTCTGTTTTGACTAATGGAACTCTTATTAATAAAGATATAGCATTGAGGTTAAAAAAATATAATCCTTATTATGTTCAGGTTAGTTTAGAAGGCGGTAAAAAAATAAATGATTATATCAGAGGTAAGGGTACTTATAAAAGAATAGCAGAAGGTATTGTTAATTTGAAAGAACAAAATATTTTTACTTCTATATCTTTTACTGCTAATAAACTTAATTATAAAGAATTTCCTAAAGTAGTTAGATATGCTAAAAAATATAGTGTTGATAATGTTTGGTCTGATAGATATATTCCTTTAGGTGATAATTTAGATGAGAGTCTTGTATTAAATTATGGTGAAACTAGAGATTATTTAAAGATTATGTATAAAGAAAGATTGAAATTAAAAAAATCTAAAAAAAATATTACTAGTATTTCTATGAATAGGGCTTTACAATTTCAATTAACTAATGATTTTGCATATGGTTGTACTGCTGGCGATACATTACTTACTGTTATGGAAAATGGTGATTTAGTTCCTTGTAGGCGTATGCCAATTGTTGTTGGCAATTTATTTGAAAATGATATGTATGATCTTTATAGGAATAGTGATGTATTAAAAAAACTAAGAAAGAAGAAAATACCAGATGAATGTGATGATTGTGAACACGCTGAGATGTGTCATGGTGGATTGAAATGTTTAACTTATGCTATATATGGTGATTTGAATCATAAAGATATTGGCTGTGATTTATAAAAAATACATTTTATTGTAAATGTATTTTTTATTTAGTATTAAGTAATATTGTGGTATTATTATTTATATAGTTTTAGGTTATATTCGATATATAAGTTTATTAAGGAGGATTTATAATGTTGATAGATACACATTGTCATATATTTGATGAATATTATGAAGATATTGATGACGTTATTAAAAGAGCAATTGATAATGATGTTAATATGATTGTTGTAAATGGTTATAATAGGAAAAGTAATGAAGAAGTATTAGAGTTAATAAAAAAATATGATATTGTATATGGTGCGTTGGGAATTCAACCAGAAGAAATAGATGATTATAATGTTTCTAATTTAAAATTTATAGAAGATCATATTAATGATGATAAGATAATTGCTGTTGGAGAAATTGGTTTAGATTATTATTATGATATAGATAGAAATAGACAAATAGAATTATTTAAGAGACAGTTACAAATTGCTGCTAAATATAATAAACCTGTTATTGTTCATAGCAGGGATGCTATTCAAGATACATATAATATTTTGAAAGTGTCTCATGTTAAGGGTATAATGCATTGTTATAGTGGAAGTGTTGAGATGGCTAGGGAATTTAATAAGATAGGATTTCTATTAGGAATTGGTGGCATTTCTACTTTTAAAAATGCTAGAAAATTATTAGATGTGATAAGATGTATTGATTTAAAATATTTTGTATTAGAGACAGATAGTCCATATTTGGCTCCTGTTCCGTATCGGGGAAAAAGAAATGAACCGGCTTATATAAAAGTTATCTTAGAGAAAATTTGTGATTTAAAAGGCTTGGATTATAAGGAAGTAGAAAAGGTGATTTATTTGAATACTATGCAGTTGTTTGACAAAAATATGAATTTATGATAGAATTATTATTGCCTAGAGAAAAAAATTAAGAGGTGATAAGTAATGAAAAAAATAGTATCTAATGTATTAATTGTTTCAACACAATTAATAATTGGTGCACTATTTTTGGTTATGTTATTTTCTAATAATAAAGAGAATAACAGTGTAGTGGTAGTAGAAAATGACAATTTGAATAAAATGGCTGATGCTGTTTCTGAGCTTTTCGTTGAAGAAGAGGCTGTTAAGCCCAAAATTGATGAAACTAAACAAGTTGATTTAATAACAGAAGAGCAAAGAAAAGCAAGAGAAGAAGCTAAAAGGGTAGCTGAAGAAAAGGCAAAAGCTGAGGCAGAAGCTAAGGCAAAGGCTGAAGCAGAAGCTAAAGCAAAGGCTGAAGCAGAAGCAAGAGCAAAAGCTGAGGCTGAAAGGGCAGCAGCTGCTGCAGCAGTACCAGTTACTAGTTTAAGTGCTCTTCAATCTTATGCTCATAATTTAGTTGTTGGAAGTTATGGGTGGACAGAAGCTGATTTTTCTGCACTTATTAATTTATGGAATAGGGAATCAGGATGGAGAGTGACTGCTGCTAATGGTTCTGGTGCATATGGTATACCACAAGCTTTACCTGGTAGTAAAATGGCAAGCGAAGGTGCTGATT
Source organism: Bacilli bacterium (assembly GCA_036342255.1). Lineage (GTDB taxonomy): Bacteria > Bacillota_I > Bacilli_A > RF39 > UBA660 > RUG11198. The sequence goes on along the minus strand of JAZAUS010000018.1, from coordinate 19,638 downwards.
GGGCTACTAATGGTGAGACTCAAATTCGTTGGGGATTGAAGTATATTAAATCTACTTATGGATCTCCATCAGCAGCTTGGGCAGCATTCTTAAGTAAAGGATGGTATTAGTAAGGGAAGGGTAAAACCTTCTTTTTTTACTATTATATTTTTACGTGATATAATATGTACGAGGTGTTTTTATGGAATTTGATTTTAAAAAATCTTTAGGCCAAAATTTTTTAAGAGATTCAAATATTATTAGAAAGATTGTTGATAGTGCGGAAATTGATAAAGATACTTTAGTTATTGAAATTGGTCCTGGGGAGGGTGCTATTTCGGAATTAATTGTCTCAAAAGCTAAATATGCTTTATTATATGAAATTGATAATAGATTAAAAACTTATTTAGATAGGAAATTATCTTTTTTTGATAATTATAAAATTATATATAATGATTTTTTAAAGGAAAATATTAAAGATGAATTAAATAATTATTCTTATGATAAATTATTTGTTGTTGCTAATTTGCCATATTATATTACTACTCCTATTGTTGAAAAGATTATTGATGATGATATTTTACCAGATAAGATGGTTTTGATGATGCAGAAAGAGGTGGCGTTAAGGTATTCTGCTTCGGTTAATACGAAAAGTTATGGTTCTTTAACTGTTTTATTGAATTATTATTATGATATTGATAAATTGTTTGATGTTTCTAGCAAGTCTTTTATTCCTGAACCTAAGGTTGATAGTTCTGTTATTTGTATGAAAAAGAAAAATAATAGACTTCTTGTTAAGGATATAGGTTTTTTTAAGAAATTAGTTAGGGATAGTTTTAAATTTAAGAGAAAGACTTTAAAGAATAATCTTAGGAATTATGATCTAGATGTAATTAGTAAAGTATTGGATAAATATGATTTGGATTTAAATGTTAGAGCTGAATCTTTAAGTTTGGATATATTTGTTGATATGGCTAATGAATTGATATAAATAATCATTTTTTGTTGTTTTATTAGTAAAAATTCTAATTATAATTGTTTTGGTATATTTATATGAGTTATTATATAATATGAAAAAAAATGATTAAATTCGTTGAAAAATATTGACAAATTACTATATTATATATAAAATGTATTTAGAAAAAATTTTTTCTAGAAGGAGAGTTGATACTGAGTGAAGATTACTTCAGTGAATGTACACAAATTTGAAAAAGAAAATTCTCGTATGAAAGGAATTGCAGTTGTTACTCTTGATGATTGTTTTGTTGTTAAGGGTATTAGAATAATAGACGGTGATAATGGATTATTTATTGCTATGCCTAGTAAAACTACTGCAACGGGAGAACATAGCGATATTGCACATCCTATTAATAGAGAGACTCGTCAAATGTTCGAGGAAGCTATTATTGGTGCATATAATGAAGCTGAATAAAGAACTAAAATATAGTTCTTTTTTTATATATTAAGTGTAAAGTTGTTTAGATTAAATTGTATTATGTTATTTAACGTGTTATAATTATTATAAAATAGGGGTGATATGATGGGAAAAAGAAAGAAGTATTCTGGTAAAGCTAAGGGGCGAATGGCGGTAATTTTTATTTTTTTTATTTTTATTATTTCAACTTTGACTTTTACTTTGGTTAATAATTTAAGGCAGATAAATGATATTAGAAAAGAGAAGGATTTGTTATATAGAGAGAAGGAAGCTTTATTGGAGAAGCAGGCTTCACTTGAGGCTGATATTGAAAAATTGTCTGATGCTGATTATATAGCTAGATATGCTAGAGAAAAGTATTTTTATTCTAGACCTGGTGAAATTGTTTTGAGAATTGAAGATGAATAAAAAAGATGAAAAATATTTTATTTTTCATCTTTTTTTTGTTTTCTTTTTTGTTCTTTTGTATTACTTGTATCTATTTCTTTTTCTTCATCATCTTCGTTTTCAGTTATTTCTTCTTTTGTTGGTAGATGTCCATGATCTACTAAATAATCTATTTGTTCTTTTGTTATTGTTTCTTCTTCTAGTAGAGTATTTGCTATTAGATCTAATAATTTTTTATTTTCTTTAATTATTCTTTTAGTTTTATCATAGCATTCATTTATTATGCTTCTCATTTCTTCATCTATTTCGTGTGCTACTATATCTGATACGTTTCTATTTTTTGTATAATCTCTACCTAAAAATGTGTTTCCACTTGGTTCTTCAAGCATCATAGGTCCAAGTTTGCTCATTCCATATTCTGTTACCATACTACGGGCTATTTTTGTAGCTTTTTTGAAGTCATCATGTGCTCCAGTTGTTATTTCCTTAAATTGTACTTCTTCTGCAACACGACCTCCTAATAGTCCACAAATTGATTCTAGTAATTCATCTTTTGTGTAATTGAAGGTTTCTTCTTTTGGTGTCATCATTGTGTAACCACCAGCTTGTCCTCTTGGAATAATGGTTATTTTTTGAACGTCATTTGCTCCTTCAAGTTTTAACCCTACTACGGCATGACCTGCTTCATGGTATGCTACTAATTTCTTTTCTTTATCAGTATATTTTTTTGTTACTTTGGCTGGGCCCATGATAACTCTATCAGTAGCTTCATCTATTTCTTCCATTGTTATGGCTTTTTTATTTCTTCTTACTGTTAATAGTGCTGCTTCATTTAATAAATTTTCTAGATCAGCACCACTGAATCCTGGTGTTCTTTTAGCTAGATATTCTAATGTTATGTCTTTTGCTAAAACTTTATTTTTTGAATGAACTTTCAATATTTCTTCACGTGCATTTTTATCTGGTAGACCTACTGTAACTTGACGATCAAATCTTCCAGGTCTTAGTAATGCTGGGTCAAGTACATCTGGTCTATTAGTAGCTGCTATTACAATTATTCCTTCGTGTGGTCCAAAACCATCCATTTCAGTTAATAATTGATTTAGTGTTTGTTCTCTTTCATCATGTCCACCACCTAAACCTGTTCCTCTTTGACGACCTACAGCATCTATTTCATCAATAAAGATTAAACATGGTGCATTCATTTTAGCTTGTTTAAACATGTCTCTTACTCTTGCTGCTCCAATACCTACGAATAGCTCTACAAAATCTGATCCACTTATATAGTAAAATGGTACTTTAGCTTCGCCAGCAACTGCTCTTGCTAATAATGTTTTACCTGTTCCTGGAGGACCTACTAGAAGAACTCCTTTAGGTATTCTTGCTCCCATTGATTGGAATTTTTTAGGACTTTTTAAGAAATCAATTAATTCTTTTACTTCTTCTTTTTCTTCAGTTAATCCTGCTACATCTTTAAATGTTGTTTTTGTTCCTTCTTCTAATAGTTTTGCTTTACTTTTTCCAAAATCTATTGATTTGTTGTTACCACCTATTTGTCTTGTAAATAACCAAAATAATGCTCCTACTAATAGTGCTAGTGGTACTATTTCTACAATAATTGCTAGCCATTCAGATGCTTCTGGATCTTTAACAATTTCTAATTCCATTTCTTTATTACTATCTGCAGCATTTGTTATTTTAGATAAAAATTCATCTGATGCAGGTATATTTAATGTAAATGATTCATTTTTATCATAATCTTTTAATTTTCCTTTTAATTCATAGGTGTGACTTCTAATTTTTGGTATTACTTCTAATTCTGTTATTTTTTGATCATTTAAATCAGATAGAAATTCATCATATGTTATTTCGTGTATATTTGTATTTAAAGAGTTGTATGATATTAGTATAACTAAAATAAACACAAATAAAAATATATATGGTAATAATCCTTTTTTTACTGTTTTCTTATTCATTTTTTTCCTCCTTTTCACAGTACCTTAGTATTATATCACATAATTCATCTTTTTGTATATTAAATTTAGATTTTTTTATATTTGGTATCCATAATATTTTATCGGTGCTGTCTACTAATATTGGATAATTTTTTCTTTGTGATATAGGTATTTTTTTATCTATAAATATATCTTTAACTTTCTTTTTTCCGTTTGTTCCTTTTAGTTGAATTGTATCACCTATTTTTTTGTTTCTAATATATAAAGGTAATATAATATCTTTGATATTTAATCTACAAATGTCATTACCATCATTATTTGTATTATTTATTAATTCTATTATGTGATTATCTATTGTAACTTTATTTTTTAACTCTATTTTATAATTATCTTTTTGTTTAATTTTACTAAAATATAAACAATTATATTCTTTTATACATAAGTTGTTGTTTGGCAAGTTAATTGATAAATTTGGTTTTTTATTATTAATTATATCTAATATGTTATCAATGTGCTTTTGTGTAACTATGTTGTCTTTATTATTATAATAATTATTTAAGATTTGATATAAGATATTTTTTTGAATAAATGGATTTTGTTCTAAAAAAATATCTAAATCAAGTTTGTTATTTTTGTATATTTTTTTTATGATATTATTTGTTTCTTTTTTTATATAATTGTCATATTCTAGTAAATTTTTAGAATATTTTAAAAAGTTTAAATGTATATTTGGATTTTCTTCTTTAAGAATTGGTAGTATTTTTTTTCTAATTCTATTTCTTGTATATTTGGTATCATTATTACTTTGATCAATAAAATATTTTATATTATGTTTTTTGTTATAATTTATTAAATCTTCTTTTGTATATTCTAATAGTGGCCTTACTATATAATAATTATTTTTTTTTGTTATTGTTTTTATCCCTGCATATCCTTCTAGATTTGAACCTCTAACTATTTTCATAATAATGGTTTCTATTAGATCGTCTCCATGATGGGCTAAAAATAGATATTTGGCATTATACTTATTTATTATTTTTTGATAGAAATCATATCTTTTTTTTCTAGCTTCATTTTCAAAATTATTTTCTTTATACTCTTTTATGGTTGTTGATTCAAATATAATATTATTATTTAGACAGTATTCTTTTAAATATTTTTCTTCTTTTTTACTTTCAGGTCTTTTATTATGATTGATGTGACAGCAAACAATTATATTTTTAGTGTTGTTTTTTAGGTAGTGTAATAAAGCCATTGAGTCAGGGCCTGAAGAAGAACCTATTAATATATATTTTTCTTTTTTTAAGTCTAAGTTTTTTATAATATTTTTAATCATGATAATGCCTCCGGCTATATTATATCAAAATTTATTTATTAAGAAAAGAAAAATGGGTTTTAGTCTTTTATTTTTTCTATTTAATGGTATAATGTTTAGTAAGATAGTAGGTGTTTAATGAGAAGGATTTTTTTGTTTTGTTTTTTATTTCTTTTTGGTATGAGTTATGTTAATGCTGCTTCCTGTGATAATGATGATATTGCTAGGTTAAAAGGTGTTGCTTTTAATGTTAGTTATAATTCTGAATATATTGGTAATAAGAGTGGTTCTAATGACTATCAGTTATATAATGTTAGTTTTGTAGGATTAACTGATGAAATATATGTTAGTGATAGTAATTATAGTTTTTTTGTTTATAATAATAATGAAGTAATTAAAATGCAAAGTGGTAATAATTCTTTGGAAATATATTCTAAAAATTGTGGAGATGTAAGACTCAAAACTTTAACTATTAATTTGCCTAAGTTTAATAATTATTCTCTTTCATCAGATTGTTCTGATATTGATATTAAAGAATTTGAATTGTGTGATCCTTGGTATCAAGGAAATATAACTGATGAAGTATTTAGAAGTAGGCTCAATGAGTATTTAGATAGCAAAGAAGTGAATAATAATGTTGAAAAAAAAGAGTTTAATATATCTTATTTAGTTATTGTTATAAGTGTTGTTGTTATTGTTGGTATAATAGGTGTTATTATATTTAGATATAAGAAGAATAAATTGGATTGAAAGAGGTGTATAATGAAAAAAGTTATTATAGTTTGTTTTGCTTTTCTTGTTTCGATGAAAGTTGTATATGCTGCTGAAGTAATGTGTGATTCAGAAAAAAATGAGTTATTGATTACTGATAAGAATAATTGTATTTCAAATAATTCAGAGATTATTAATAATACTTGTGATGGTGATTTGAGTTATAAAATTGATCCTGATAAACCGCTTAATGTTTCTTATACGGTGCCAGATCCTACGCCACCGAATCCTAACGCGAAACCTTTTAAGGTATTTGTATTAGTTGATGATAGTAATTCAATGTCATCAGGTAGTAAAATTGCTAATGTTAGAGGAAGTTTAAAGAATCTTGCTTTAGGTGTTAAACAAATTAATGATAATTCTAGGATAGTTGTTAAATATTTTTACTCTAATTTAACTTCTGAAAAGAGTATTAGTAGTTATATAACAGATCGTGATTATAATGATGTTAATGCTGGAAATAAAAGTACTAATTATGTTGAAGGTTTAGGAAAGGCGATTACTTACTTTAATTCTTTAAAGAATAGTGCTGATAAAGATAAATATGTTCCATTAGTAGTATTTATAACAGATGGATATCCTAATGTATTAAATTCTGGACCTACTGGTTGGTCAAGTTCTGCAAGACATTTCTATGCTGCTGCAAAAAAATTTAAAGAAGTTAGAAATTTAATAAATTCTATAGATAGTAGGGCTAAAGTTATTACGGTTGGTATTGATATAGGTGGATCTTCAACTGAAGATTATATGCCTAATTATTTATTGGGGCCAACTGATGATTCTTATGAAAAATTACAATCAGGTATAGATGCTAATGGAGAAGTTAATCTTGAAGCAGCTAAATTATATGAAATGATGAATTCTGGAACTGGAAATAAAGAATTTAATGAAGTAGTAATGACTATTGGAGGTTATCCAGATAAAGGAATTGTTGGCTCAACTGATGAGACAACGAAAAGAAAAATGGTATTTAGGAAAATTGGTGTTTTAAGAAATAATGCTTATGAAACTTTAAAAAGTACTGATCTTGGTCAAGGTGGAGGATTAATCTTTGGTCCTTTTAGAGCTCAGAGTGGTTTAAGTACTAGTCATTTTACTATAAAGTATGATAATACGACATTTAATGTTGGCCATAATAGGTTTGATCTTGTTGGAGATGGAAATTGGAAATATTTAAGAGTTAAGTTTTCTTCAAGGTCAGAAGCTAATAAAATATTGCATGCTAATAAGGTTGTTGTAAATGTAAGTAGAGATTTAACTTATAATACTTATAAAAGAAGTGGGTCATTTTCCCATAATAGTTATAAAGGATTATCTAATAAATATTTTCCAGGTGTTTTAAGTGATATTCCTGTTCAAGAATGGAAAAATGCATTATCTCAAAGTAATGATGGTACTGGTGATAAACAATGTTTGAATAAAAGCGTTAGTGGTTCACAGAGAGATCATAAGTTATTATGTGAAAATAAAAACATTGCAATAGGTAGATATTGTTATAATAATTCAGGTAGAGATGTAACTGTTCCAATTGTTCTTGATGAAGCCACTTCATTTGACGGGGGTACAATTAAAAATATTGAAGATCCTATTATAGCTGGTCGTGGATTCAAATTTCAAGGAATAACTTTAAATAATACTGTTACTTGGCAATTTACATATAAGGGTGTTAGAGCTAGTAATCCTGTTGTTGCGAATCAAGTACCACTTGTTAAATTTGGTGATTCTTATGTTAGATTTGATGAATTAACTATTCTTAATGGTAGTTGTACAAACAATAAGGCTTTTGGTTCAATTGATGCTTTGAAGAGTGAAATTAATAAAAAATTGTTTGATACGGATGGAATTGTTGATAATTATTCTAATTCTTTGAAGAATAGGATTAAAAGTGGATTTATAACGGTTAACTTTAATAATAGAGACGAAGAAAGAAATGATATTGTAGAAATTATAAAATATGATAATGATGCAATAGCTGGTGGTAGAAAATATGAATATCATATTGCTGCTAAAAGGATTATGAATGATGGGCATTATAAATTTAAGTATGCAAATGATTCTGTTTTAGATACGGAGTTGTCTACTCCTGGAACAGATAGATATTATTATTTGCCATTTGGTTATAATAAAGATAATGCGAAGGTATATGTAAAATTTGATTCATTTGCAACATATAATGTTATATGTCCTATTACTGTTGACAATCCAGATGATCCTCGTAAAAATGTTCATTTTAGAACTATAGATGTAAGTGATCCTTTTCCAAATTCGAATTATCAAAGTAATAAAATTCCTGCTAATTGGAGAGATTGGTATTGTGATGGATCTGGTTGTTCAAATACTATATCTTCACCTAATAAAAATAGGTTAAAGAATAGTTATAATAAAATTTTTTATGAAGTATATGTTAGTAAGTTAAATAATTATGTTGAACATGGTTATTATTCAAAAATTGATTCTATAGATGATAGTGGTAGGAGTAGTTTTATTAATAATTATAATTATTTTAATATAAATAGTGCTGTTGTTAATAAGAATTATTGTGGTTATGGTGTATGGAATCAAAATTGTGATGAGGTAGGGTGATATCATGAAGTATGGTTTTTTAGGTTTTGTAATTTTAATGCTTGGTATGATAGGTTTAATAATTATTGTTATGTTTGAATCTATTACTATTGATAATGATACAGAATATTATACTTTAAAAGAAGCTATGAAAGCTTCAATGCTAGAATCGATTGATGATAGGTATTGGGCGGATGCTAATAATCCTATTATTGAGTGTAGTAATGGTAAAAAAATTAGTGGTGTTAAAATTGTAGAACAAAAATTTGTTGAGAATTTTACTAGAAGATTTAAAGCTTCTATTGGTGGAGATGCTGATGATTACAAAATAGATTTTTATGATGTTATTGAAAGTCCTCCTAAGGCTACAATTAAAATAACTGGTGTTACTGATGATTATAAATTGGTTTCTAAAGATGAAGATATAAATATAGTTAATAATTTGTCTGGAATATTAGAGACTTGTAAATAATTGTATAAAATAGATTAATTAATAAGTAGATAAAAACTACTATATTATTTAATCTTTTTTTATATTAATTTTTTTAGAATATTTATAATATTTTATTTTTAAATTATTAAATAGTCTTTATTTTTATTTAAAAATTTGATACAATGTATCTTGTAGGAAATAAGGGTGAGTATATGGGAAAAATAATTGCAATAGTTAATCAAAAAGGTGGAGTAGGAAAAACTACTACTAGTATAAACTTATCTGCTTCTTTAGGAGCTCTTAGAAAAAAAGTATTACTTGTTGATTTAGATCCTCAGGGTAATGCTACTACGGGTGTTGGTGTTGATAAAAGAAATATGGATAATAGTATATATGAAGTTATGGTTATGAAGACTGATATAGAGAAGGCAATTATTAAGACTAAAAGTAAAAATTTAAGTATTTTACCTGCTTATTTAAATTTAGCTGGTGTTGATATGGAACTTATTGAATTAGAGAGAAAATATCGTGCTGAGGGTAAGAAATTTAATAGAGTACTTAGATTGAGAGAGGAATTAGAGAAGGTTAAAGATAAGTATGATTTTATTTTTATTGATTGTCCTCCATCATTGGGCATTCTTACTACTAATGCTTTAGGGGCAGCTGATAGTGTTCTTATTCCAGTACAATGTGAATATTTTGCGTTGGAAGGAATAATGCAACTTATTAATACAATTATGCTTGCGCAGAAGAAGGTAAATCCTAATTTAGATATTGAAGGGGTTCTTCTAACAATGCTAACAACTAATACAAATTTAGGTTTGGAAGTTGTAGAGAGTATAAAAGGATTTTTTAAAGAAAGAGTTTATGAAACTATAATTCCTAGATTAATAAGATTAGCGGAAGCTCCTTCACATGGAAAACCTATTTTAGAATATGAACCAAGAAGTAGAGGTACACTTGCATATTATAATTTAGCAAAGGAGGTTATTGAAAAAAATGGACCAAAAAAAGAAAGCGTTGGGTAGGGGGTTAGAACAATTATTTAGCAGTGAGGTTTTAGATTTTGATACTTTTGAAGATAATATAATGGAAAGTGCTAAGGAATCTGATATTGTACAAATACCTGTTGCTGATATTAGACCTAATCCTTTTCAGCCAAGAAGGACATTTGATCAAGAGTCTTTGGATGAATTAGCTACTTCTATTAAGAATTATGGTGTTTTTCAACCTATAATTGTTAAAAAAAGTATTAAAGGTTATGATTTAGTTGCTGGTGAGAGAAGACTTAGAGCTAGTAAATTGGCAGGAATTGAAACTATTCCTGCAATAGTTAAGGATTTTTCTGATGAGGAAATGAGAGAGATAGCTCTTCTTGAAAATATTCAAAGAGAAAATTTAACTTCTATTGAGTTAGCATGGGCTTATAAAGGAATTATTGATAGTTTACATATTAGGCAAGAAGATTTGGCTGCAAAGCTTGGGAAGAGTAGAAGTCATGTTACAAATACTTTGGGCTTACTTAGATTACCTAATGATGTTCAAGATATGGTTCTTGATAATAAAATTTCAATGGGACATGCCAGAGTCTTAAGTAAAATGGAAGATGATAATAAAGTAGAAGAACTTGCTAATAAGGTTGTTAAGGATAATATTAGTGTAAGAGATTTAGAAGATATATCAAGTAAAGATAATATTAAGAAGAAAGTTCCTAATAAAAGAAATAATCAAAATAAGGATAATGAATATAAATATATAGAAGATGAGTTAAGAGATTTACTTGGAACTAAAGTTAAGATTGAAAATAGGAAAATTGAGATTTATTTTAATTCTTCTGTTGATTTAACTAGAATATTGGATTTATTAAATGTTAAAGTAAAATAATAAAACACAATTAAATACTATTATTTAATTGTGTTTTTTAGTAATTAATATCACATAATTCATTTAATTTATTTATTATTTGTTTTGCAAAATTTATATTTTTTTCATAAGTACTGTCGTGGATGTTATATTTTTTTCCTAATGAATTTTGTTCTAGAATTGGGATAAGGAGTGTTTTTGTTTTTGTTGTTATTCTTAATGATATTGAATAGCATCCTGTTGTAAAAGAATTTATTGAAGTATTTCTTTCTTGGTTTTTTGATAGTATTGAGGCATTATCAACTAATACTTCATAATTAGTAATATCATTAGGTGTTGTTTTATAGTTTTCAGTACTTGAATGGAATACAATATTATTGTTGTTATCAACTGATATTCCTGATTTTATATTATTTATTAATTGAAATATTGGGGTTATTCCACATAGATAATTAGTTTTTTCTTCTATTTTTTTATTTCGATATTCATTATTTGTTAATAAAGATATTATATTGTTTATTTTATTTTCATTACCATTTATTTCAAATATTATCTTATTAATATTTATTGATTTACTCATTAAATTGTTTTTTATAATATTACATTCTTTTATATTTTGATATGGGAGGATACCATAAGATTTATCGTTTATAAACCAAATATATTTATTGGTTAATACTAGCCAATAATCAATGTTTGTTATTATTTCTTTGATATAAAAAATATCTAGATAAGTTTCTTCGACAGGGATTACTTTGCTTATTATGATAGCTTTTTCATTATTTAAATCTGGACACATACTAATTATTTGTTCTGTATCTTTTGTTATAGGAATTTTGCTTATATCTGGTAGTGGTGTTAGATTAATTAATACTTCAGATTTATCAAGTTGTTCAGTTAAATTTTTGCTTTCTTCTTTTATAGTGTTTATTTTATTTACTAATTTATCAAACATTTTATCCCTCCATCTAGTATGTATAAATTATAACATAAAATATAATAATGATAAAATGTTTTGGTTGTTTTTTTGATTTTATTTATGTATAATAGTTTTAAGGAAGAAGGGATATTAATGTTAGATATAAAGTTTATAAGAGAAAATCCTGATAAGGTAAAAGAGAATATTAAGAAGAAATTTCAAGATAAGAAGTTAAAATTGGTTGATGATGTTATTAAACTAGATAAAGATATTAGGTCTTTAAAGGCTAGTGGAGATGAATTGAGAAATAAAAGAAATGATATTAGTGATTCTATTGGTAAGTTAATGAGAGAGGGAAAGAAAGAAGAAGGACTTGCTAAAAAAGATGAGGTTGTTAAGATTAATAAAGAACTTGTAGATATAGAGAAGAAAGAGAAAAAATTATATGATAAATATATAGAGAAAATGATGGTTATTCCTAATATTATTGCTGATGATGTTCCTATTGGGGAAGATGATTCGAAGAATGTTGAGGAAAAGTGTTTTGGAGATGCTGTTGTTCCTGAGTATGAAATACCTTATCATGCTGATATTATGGCTAGTTTTGATGGTTTAGATAAAGAAGCTGCTGGTAGAGTTAGTGGAAATGGTTTTTATTATTTAATGGGGGATGTAGCTAGACTTCATTCTGCTGTTTTGGCTTATGCTAGGGATTTTATGATTGATAAAGGTTTTATTTATTGTATTCCTCCTTTTATGATTCGTGGGGAAGCTGTTAATGGTGTTATGAGTTTTGAAGAAAAGGATAATATGATGTATAAAATTGAAAATGAAGATTTATATTTAATAGGTACTAGTGAACATTCGATGATTGCTAAGTTTAAGGATCAGATACTTAAAGAAGATGAATTGCCTATTACAATGACTTCTTATTCACCATGTTTCAGAAAAGAAGTTGGGGCGCATGGAATAGAGGAAAGAGGTGTTTATAGGATTCATCAGTTTGAAAAGCAAGAGATGATAGTTATATGTAAACCTGAAGATAGTGAAACATGGTATGAAAAGATGTGGAATTATTCTGTAGAATTATTTAGAAATTTAGATATTCCTGTTAGGAAACTTGTTTGTTGTTCAGGGGATTTGGCTGATCTTAAATATAGGTCATGTGATATAGAGGCATGGTCTCCTCGTCAAAAATCATATTTTGAAGTTTGTTCTTGTTCAAATTTGACTGATGCTCAGGCTAGAAGACTTGCTATTAGATATAAAGATGATGATGGTAATAGAGTATTTGCTCATACTTTAAATAATACGGTTGTTGCTCCACCTAGAATGTTAATAGCGTTTTTAGAAAATAATTATCAAGCAGATGGAAGTGTTTTAATTCCTAAAGTTTTACAACCGTATATGGGTGGAAAAAAGAAAATAATTCCTGTAAGGAAGTGATAATATGAAAGAGATAATTAAAACTAGTGGTAAAGGTAATTTAATTGTAGTTAGTGGACCATCTGGTGCTGGTAAAGGGACAATTATTAGTAAGTTAAAGGAAATAAATGATAATTTTTGGCTTTCTATTTCAATGACTAGTCGTCCTATTAGGGGAAATGATATTCCAGATGAAACTTATTTTTTTGTTACTAAAGAGGAATTTGAAAATAGAATTAAAAATGGTGTTTTTTTGGAATATGCTGAATATAATGGTAATTATTATGGTACTCCTAAGGATAAAATTTTAGATAAGTTAAATGAGGGACTTGATGTAATATTAGAAATTGAGATACAGGGGGCTATAAAAGTAAAAGAGCTTATTCCTGATGCTATATTTATATTTGTTCTTCCTCCAAGTATGGGAGAATTAAGAAAAAGATTAGTTAATCGTGGAACAGATTCGGCTGAAAAAATATTATCTAGATTTAAGACTGCATATCAAGAGATAAATGAGATTACTAAGTATAATTATGTTGTTATAAATGATGATATAGATAAGGCTGTTAGAAAGGTAAATGCGATACTTCTTAGTGAAAGATGTAGAGTAGATAGAATTGAAGATATATATCTTAATAATATGGAAGAAGAAATTCATGAATTGTTAGTTGATAAGGATTTAAATAATGAAGAAAGAATAATATAAGGAGTTGTTAATTTGTGAAAGATTATTTGTATAATTATATTAAAGAAATTGATAATATTTTAGATAGTAGTAGTTGGGTTAATTATAAAAAATTAAAAGATGAACATTTAAAGAAAATTAGTTTTTTTCAACATGAAAGATTAATACATTTATTAGTAACTTTGTTTTATGCTCTTTTTGCTATATTATTTATTATGTTATCTTTTAGATTTGTATTTTTTATTGTAATTGCTGTTGGATTGCTTATATTTTTAATTTTTTATGTTATACATTATTTTAGATTAGAAAATGGTGTGCAATATTTATATAAGCAATATGATGAGATAGCTAAACGAGCTTCTAAATCAATTTTATTTTAGTTTTTTACATCTTAATAATTTTTTTTGTAAAGTTTTATAAATGTTTATATATTTTTAATTATGTTGTGTTATAATCATAGTATGATATGGAGATGTGTTTATGAAAAAGACTAGAAGAGGAAGAAAAAGTGAAACTAAAATTGAAGCAGAAGCATTAAAGGAAGAAGAAATATCTATTTTTGTTATAATAGGTTTAACTATATTTTTTATTACTTTAGGTATTGTTTTAGGATACTTATTATTTAGGTTATCGATTGTAGGAAGTTTATAAGATAAAAAATAACTTTTGATAAATTCAAAAGTTATTTTTTTATGATAGGATTATTTTTGTATTCTTTTTCTATTAAATTATCATTTATAGGTAAATCATAGATAGAGATGGCTTTTAATTCAATGTCAAGTAGTTTGGATAGATTAGGCTTGTAATTTGTTATAATTGGTAAATCTAATTCTTTTTTTATATTGTTTAGGTGTTTTCTTCCTTTTGAATTAAAACCTAAAACTCTTATATAGTTTATTTCAATATTTTTAGCGTCTTCTTTTGTAAATCCTGTTAATATATGAATAAGCATTCTGTTTATTTTGTTGTATGTATATCTTTTTGTTTTTACTTTTTTTATTAATTCTTCCCAGCTGTTTGTCGAGATAATTGCTTTTTTTATTCTATTATCTATTCCTTCTTCTATAGTTTGATAAATACTTAAGTCAGATGTTTCAGTTATTTTGTATTTTAGATAAGGGAAGTATGATTCATTATTTATATTATTATATAAATGATTAGCGACTTGTTTAGGTATGTATTTTGATATATCTTTTTTTTCGTTTAACATGTTTCTTATTAATGAAGCATTTATTATGTTGCTTTTTATTTCTTTTGCATGATAATTGTTTGTTCTTTTTATAGAAACAGCATTTATGTTGTAATTGTTTCTTTTAATTTCTTTTATGTATGAAATTGCTAAAAGGTTGTTTGGTTCATTTGTTGTGTATCCTAAAATTGTTTTTAAGGCATTACTTGCTGCTGTTGGATAGTTAATTCCTTTTTTTAGATTTTCTTTTATTATTTTTTCATATTTTTTATTATATAGTTGCGTATCTACAATTTTGTTTATTTTGTTTAGATCATTAGATTCTGTTCCAAATACTAAAGTATCAATTTTTAATTTGTTAAGAATATATAATGCTCCTTTAGCAAAAATGTCTGCTGATTGGGTGGCATATACAAAAGGAAGTTCTACTACTAAATCTATTTGATTGTTTAAACTGATAGTTGTTTTATCCCATTTGTTGATGATACTTATATTTCCTCTTTGAGTAAAGCAAGAATTAGTTATAAGTATTATTAATGAATTAGGAAATTGTTCTTTAATTTTATTTATTTGGTAAATATGTCCTAGATGTATAGGATTATATTCACCTATTATTCCAATTATATTCATATTGCACCTCTTTTTGATAATAACATATTTATTGAATTAAAACAATTATTGTAATGATTATAATACTAAATGTGTAAAATTATGTGATTAGTTGCAAAAAAAAAATAATAGTGATATAATTTTTGCAGCGAGGAAGAGTGAATTTATGGCTAGTATTAATGTTTCAAAAGAGGTTATTGTTAAATATTTAAAGAAGATTAAAAGGTTTATGAAAAAGAATTATTTTGAATTTTTTAAGAATGAACCTTTAATACTATTTTTTGTTTTTTCAGTTTTATTTAATACTTTATTACTTCGAATTATTACAGTAAAAAATGGGTTATATTTTAAGCCTCTTTTTATTGATATGTTTTTAATATTTATTATTGCATCTTTTTCATTTTTATTTAAAACGGATATAGGCAAAAGAAGGTATATTATTGGTTTTTCACTTTTTTTAACTGCTTTATGTATAGTTCATTCTATATATTATACTTATTATGATTCTTTTGCATCTGTTTCTTTACTTGCTACTTCGACTTTTGTTGTTGATGTTGGAGATGCTGTTGTAAAAAAAGTTATTAAATATCAAGATTTTTTATATTTATGGCAAGTTGTATTTATTTTATATGTTGTTTATCATTTAAAAAAGAAAGGAATTGAGAGCAAAAATACTAAAAGAAATAGAAAGAATGGTTTTTTAAATTTGTTTGTTACTGGTGTTGTTGGTTTAGCTTTGATGGCTTGTTTTATGACTCCTGTTGAGTGGAGTAGGTTTGGTAAAATGTGGAATAGGGAATCGGTTGCTGCTAGTTTTGGTATTCTTGTTTATCAAATTAATGATGTTGCTCAAAGTTTAGAACCCAAAATTAATAATTTGTTTGGTCATGATAAGGCTTTAAAAGAAGTTGTTGATTTTTATGAAGAACATAAAAGTGTAGCTGATAAAAATGATTATTCAGATATTTTTAAGGGTAAAAATGTTCTTGTTATACATGCTGAAAGTTTACAAACAATCGCTATTAATAAAAGTTTTGAAGGTAAGGAAGTAACACCATTTTTAAATAAAATTGTTAAAGAAAGTTTGTATTTTGATAATTTTTATTCTCAGGTTGGTGTTGGTACTTCAAGTGATGCTGAATTTACTTTTGGAACATCTTTAATGCCATCTAATAGTGGTACTGTTTTTGTTAATTATTTTGATAGAAAGTATAATACAATACAAAAATCATTTAAAAATAATGGCTATTATGTGTTTAGTATGCATGCTAATACTGGAGATTTTTGGAATAGGGCTACAATGCATGAGAATATGGGTTATGATAAATTTTATAGTAAAAGTTCTTTTGATATAGATGAGACTATTGGATTGGGATTGTCTGATAAGTCGTTTTTCAAACAAGCTGTTCCTATGATTAAAAATATTAGAGATAAAAAGAAGAAGCCTTTTTTTGGAACTTTAATAACACTTACAAATCATACACCATGGAGTGATTTAGAATTATTTGATGAATTTCCTACGACTTGGACTGTTGATATAAATGGTCAAAAAGTAACTAGAGATTATATTAATGGTACTACATTAGGTGATTATTTTAGATCTGTTCATTATTCTGATCAATCGTTAGAACAATTATTTGGTGATTTGGAAAAAGAAGGAATTCTTGATGATACTGTTGTCGTTATATATGGAGATCATGATGCTAGAATTAGTAAAAAGTATTATAATATTTTGAATAATTATGATCCTTATACTGATGAAGTTAGGGTTGAAGGTGATGATAAGTATATTGATTATAATGGGTTTAAATATGATTTAGATAGAAAAGTTCCATTTATTATTTGGTCTAAGGATGGTAAGTATAAGAAAAAAATTAGTAATGTTGCTGGAATGATTGATGTTTCACCTACTTTATCTAATTTGTTTGGTTTAGATAATAATAAGTATAGTTTGGGACATGATTTATTTAGCTCTAAAGCTAAAGATAATGTTGTTGTTTTTACTGATGGATCTTATGTTACTAATGAGGCTTATTATGATGGTCAGAGTGGAGAAGTATATTCTATTAAGGGAGATGCTTATTCTGGTGATAGGATAAAAGAGAATTCTTTATATGCTGATGATATTATTAAAATATCTAATAATATTATTACTTATGATTTGATAAAAGAATTAGAAGGTATAGATGAAAAAAATAAAAGTTAGTTTATAACTTTTATTTTTTTTCTAAGTTTACTAATTTTGCATGAACTACTACTCTTTTTGTTCCTGAATTATTACAAGTTGATAAAGTAATAATTTTATCTTCATATTTTACATTAGTGTTGAAATTATAGGTGCTTCTATTTTTTATTTTTTGTAAAAAATTATTATATGTTTCATTTGAATAGAAGATAGATTGTAGATAATCGGTAGTTGGAACTATTTCATATGTTGAGAATACTTTCCATATTGTATTAGTTTTTTTTGTTGATAATTTTATATAGTGATTGTTTTTATTTGATTGCCAGCTTTTTTTGAGTACTCTTGGCAATTGACCAAACATGGTTTGGTTTATTATATTATGTCCGTATATGATATTATTGTTATTTAAAATATCGAAATTATCTCTATAATCTGCAAAGATTGCACCTACATCTGTTTTTCTTTTATAAAAGTCGTGATTTAAATAATAATTATTGTCTTTATGTTTTACTACGGGGTAGCTTATTCCTGTTCCATTAACTTGTATCCATGCTACTGTTTCAGAATTAATTCTTATATATGGATTTAAATTAACATTAAGAAAACTTAAATCATCAGGGTATTTGTAGTTATATTTAGAATTGTTTGTATTATTGTTGCTGTTGTTTGTTTGTTTATTTTCTTCGTTTGTTATCTCATTAATTTCTTCAGTAAGGCTTTTGGCAAATTTTTGGTTTCTTTCATTTTGAACATACCATCTTGTTATTAAGAAGACACACATTAGATATGTTATAATGGATAATGTTGTAACTATAATGGGTATAATTCTATCTTCCATATTAAGTTCTTCTTGTTTTTCTTCATCAAATAATAGTTTTATTCCTATTATAAAGTATTTTGGCCAGGTGATAATATTATATAATATATTTTTTTTGGATTTTTTATTCTTTTTGTTTTTCTCCATATTATTACCTTCTTTTCTTATCATATTAATTATAACATAAATGTTTGATTTTTTTGTTATAAAAGATTAATAATCCTAAATTGTTGTTTAATTTGTAAAAATGGTGTATAATACTTTTGATTTTGAAAGAGGGATTTTATGTTTGAGGATATAAAAATAGGAGATAAGTTAGAAATTCATTGCTATAAACATAATGGTTCTCTTCATAGGCAATGGGATGAGGCTATTTTGTTGGATATAAAAGATGATTATATGGTATTTGGCAATAATAAAACTTTTGTTATTGATAGTGATGGTAAAGTTTGGAGAACGAAAGAACCTGCTATTATGTTTTTCTTTAAGAATCGTTGGTTTAATATTATTGGTCAACTGAAAGATTATGGTATTTATTTTTATTGTAATATTGCTACACCTTTTTTGATAGATGATAATGTAATAAAGTATATTGATTATGATTTGGATTTAAGGGTATTTCCTAATGGTAGTTTTAAAATATTGGATAGGATGGAGTATAAGTTTCACAAAAAACAAATGCATTATTCTAATAGGTTAGATTTTATATTAAGATATGAATTAGGTAATTTGATTGATATTGTGAGAAAGAAAGAATTTCCTTTTAATAAAGATATAATTGAAGAATATTATAAAAAATATGTTTCTTTAATTTCTTAGTATTATTTGTGTAAAGTATAAATAAATATGGAAGAAAGATATTGACATCTTTTTTTTTATTTGGTATATTTTATTTGCACTTAGGAGTGTATTTTACTATATAAAAAAATATAATAATATGTTAAAAAAACTATTGACATTGTATTTGTTTTTTGTTATAGTAATAGTCGTCTTTGAGAAAGAGACTAGAGAAATGTTCTTTGAAAACTGAGCAAAACGTCGATTTTTGAGTAGCAGATTAAACATAACTCAAAAAATTATATTATATTTTTTTGGAGAGTTTGATCCTG
>JAZAUS010000017.1:0-27207 GCA_036342255.1 Bacilli bacterium | reverse complement strand
TCACATCTTTACAAGAATACCAAAAACTTGTAGAAGATTGGATATTATTTTATAACACAATTAGACTAAAGTCAAAAAAGCCAGGAAAATAATTCCTGACTCTTTTTTATTATTGTGAACTATTTGGGGTTCACTTCATATGTGTAAGGTTCTTTTTTTATATATAATATAAATATTCTTAAACGATTAACGTTTAGAGAATTGTGGTGCACGACGAGCTTCTTTTAATCCAGGTTTCTTTCTTTCTTTTTGTCTTGGATCTCTTTTGATGAAACCTGCTTTTTTTAGGATAGTACGGTAAGAATCTTCTTTACCAGCATTATCTTTATCATATTCTAAAAGTGCTCTTGTGATACCTAATCTAATAGCACCAGTTTGTCCAGAATATCCACCACCTTTTACATTAACTGTTATATCAAATGTTTTTGTATTATCAGTTAGTTCTAATGGTTGCATTAAATCCATTACTAATACTTCATGTGGTAAGTATTCATGTACATCTCTTCCATTAACGGTAATATTACCTTTACCAGGAACTAAAGTAACTCTAGCAGATGAACTTTTTCTTCTACCAGTTCCATAAAATTTTCTAGTTTTATCTGCCATAATTATTTCCTCCCTACTTCAATTTCTTTTGGTTGTTGAGCTGTATGTGGATGATTAGCATCAGCATAAACATGTAATTTCTTATACATTTGTCTACCTAATCTTCCTTTAGGAAGCATTCCTTTAATAGCTCTTTCCATCATTTCTTCTGGATAATTTTCTTTCATTTCTTTAGCAGTTCTTTCTCTTAAACTACCAACATATCTTGAATGATTGTAATATTTTTTTCCTGTTAATTTGTTACCAGTTAATAATACTTCTTTTGCATTAATTATAATAACATTATCTCCGCAATCAATATGAGGAGTATATGTAGCCTTATGTTTTCCTCTTAGTAAAACAGCGGCTTTAGAAGCTACACGTCCTAATGGAATATCTTTTGCATCTATAATATACCAATCACGAACGACATCTTCTTTTCTTTGCATAAATGTTGTCTTCATAATTTCTCCTTTTTCTATTTTTTTTATATAAATTAGAAGATTTAATGTGTTCCCAATACATTAAATATCTAATTAGAAAATGTACCGATTATGATTATAATAGATATTTTTGAGTTTGTCAATGTCCCAAGAAGAATTATTCTGTTTTAGTTTTAATTTTTCTTGGTCCATAAGGACCTCTAGCTCCATCTCTATTAGTAATATTTGTTTTTGAGAATTCTTTTATATCATTAATATCACTTGTATAAGTAGTAAAATCTGTTACTTTTTGGAAGATGTCCATGTAATTCTCAAATCTTGAATCTAAACATGCTATAATACCTTTATCTTTTTTATCTCTAATTAATCTTCCTGCTCCTTGTGTTAATTTTTGAATCATATCATTAAGATATACTACTCTAAAGGCATCATGCTCTTGATTAGATGTTTTGGCTTCCATAATGGCATCTACATTGGCAAATGGTAGTCTTGTTATGATGACATTACATAGGCTTTTTCCTTTTATATCTATACCTTCCCAGAATGCTCCAGTTGCAAACAAACAAGATTTAACATCTTTTTCTAATTTTTGTGATAGGCTGTTATTGCTTTCTTGTCCTTGTTTCATTATTTTAAAATTATATTCTGATTTGTCTATGTTATCATATACATAATCCATAATACTTTTAGATGTAAATAATACTAGGGCACGGCCATTAGTTATTTTTAATAATTCACTTATCTTATCTACTAAGTCTTTTTTATAATTTTCTATATCGTTAGGATGTGATATATCTTTATCATAATAAAAGATACTATTCTCTTCATAATTATATGGTGAATGATATATATGTCCATTTACTACTGTTTTATCTGTTGCTCCTATTTTATCTATTTCTAAACCTTTTTTAAAGTGTTCATAACTTCCATTGGCATCTAGTAGAGTTGCAGAGGTACAAACTATAGGTACTTTTTTGTTAAAAATGTCTTCTGAAAATTTTCCTACATTTCGACATGTATATCCTATATTTATTATATTTTTTCCTAGAAAATTAACCCAGTATATATTATCACTTCTACCTTTTTTTAAGATATCGCTTAGTAATTTATTTAATTCTTTTAAATTGTTAATTCTATAATCATATTTATATTGTATTTCATCATAATAATTTTGACTTATTATTATAAGTTTATTTAATTTAGATAGTATTCTTTTAATTTTACCTTCCATTTTATCAATATGAAATGGTATTTTATCACAATCTTCTATTTCTATTCCTCGTTCTTGACTGTTAGCTCCATAATAGCCGCTTCCTCTTCGCATTATTTGATCAAAGAAATCATCTAAATCTATTCTTAATTCTTCTATTAAGCGTTGCGAATTTGAGTCAGTTAGAATAGTACTAAAGTAAAATAATGTTCTATTTATATTATTTGGGTTAATTATATTGCTATTGACATTTCTTATTGAACTTTCTAAGTTATGGGCTTCATCAATAACAAACATATCAGCATTAGAGATGAATTCTCTTTTATCCATTGCTGCTTTTGCTAAATAATCATGGTTTGTTATAATTATAGAGGCTTTATTAATTTCTTTTGATATTTCTCTATATAAACAATATCTAGAATAACTACATTTGCTGCAAGCTCCTCTTGATATCATTTTTATTTCATCCCATATTTTGTTTTCTATATTTGTTAATTCATCTTTATCAATAGTATTTTTTTTATTTATTTCTTTTTTTAATTGCTTTAATACTTCTCTTGTTTCTTGATTTGAATTTAATAATAGTTTATCTAATCTTTCAATACAGATATAGTTATTTATTCCTTTTGCTATTGCTACTTTAATATCAAGTCCTAGCATATTAGATAATTCATTTATATCTGTAAGTAATTGTTGTTGTAAACCTATTGTTGATGTTGATATAACTATATTATCAAATTTTTCTACATTATTATATGTTGTAAATATTGGTATTAAGTAACCCATGCTTTTACCTAATCCAACTCCTGCTTGTACTATTAATAGTTCTTTATCACGAATGGCTTTCATAATGCTATTGGCAAATTTATGTTGATTATCTCTATATGTTAATTTATAGCCATTGATTGGAGTATTTTGACTTTTTTTCAGTTGATCAAAAAATTGATTCATTTCTTGTTCGGCTTTTTCATGTTGACTGTTTTCTTTATCTTCTTTCCAGATAGAAAAACTCATAACCATCACCCCTTTTAAATTGTTGTATATTATATAATAATTCATTTTTTTTGTCAATAACTAGTGATTAATTTTTTGCTTTGTTTGTTATTATAAATAAAAAAGAATTTGTAAACTTTTTGTATACAAATTCTTTTGTTAGTCTCTTACAATTACATCTTCATCATATGTTATGGCATAATATAACTTTTTAGCTGCTGAACTTGGCATGTTAACGCATCCATGACTTCCATCATAAGTATAAGTACTGTTATTGAATTCACTACTACTACGCCAACTAGCATCATGAAAACCTATAGAACGACTAGTTATAAAAGGCATCCAATAATTTACATAAGCAGCATATTTAGTACCGTCATCATTATACCCTCTTAATGTTCTTCCTCTTTCTCTATTGGCTTTTTTTATTACGTAGTAGCCTACTGGTGTATCATGTTTTCCTAACATACCAGTTACAATATTAGTATCAACTACAATTTGGTTATGTTTCATATATTTTAGTCTTTGTTCACTGATATCTACCATAATAAATGTTGTTCTAATGTTTTCTGTTTTTATATATCCATAACCATTATTTGTTTTAACTTTATACCAATTACTTGTATTACTTACATAAGAGTAAATTTGGCCAAAACTTGCTTGTTTGATTGTATTAGAAGAAGTTGATTGAGATGCATAGATGTTTGTATTTTTAATTACGATTAAATATTTTCCATCTGTTAAATTTTCACCTTCATCTTTTTGGTTGCTAGATTTATTATTGTTAAGGCTATTACATGTTTGTTTTCCTACAATACCATCTACAGTTAATTTGTTTTTATTTTGGTATCTAACAACACAAGCATATGTTTTTTTACCAAATACGCCATCTACTTCTAATGAACAATCCATTTTTTCATTTAGTTTTCTTTGTAAGGCTTTAACATTACTACCAGTATTTCCTCTTCTTAAGGTACTTTGGCAACTTAATGATTCAGCATTTACATTTTGAATACTGAAAATAATGATTAATAAGATAAATAATGCTTTTCTTTTTAACATAAAAACATCACTCCCCTTCGATTTAAATATTTTAGCTCAAAATGGTAGTGATGTCAATATTTTTTTAACAAAAAGTTAATTATTAATAACTTGTATTTTATTTTTTTGTTTTGATAAATTTATTTAAGACACGATCTAATTCTACTCTGTTAATTGGTTTTGATAGATAGTCATCAAAACCTTTGTCTAAATATTTTGCTTTTACTCCACTAATTGCATTTGCTGTTAATACAATTACAGGTATTTTAAAACCTTCTACACGCTCTATCTTTTTTAAGATATCTAGTGTTTCAGTACCACTCATATTAGGCATTAAGTCATCCATTAATATTAATGAGAAATCTGTCTCTTTATCTATAATATCTAAACATTCTTTACCGCTTGATGCTTCGGTTATTGATATATTGTATGGTTCTAATAATCTAGTGGCTACTTTAATATTTAGTTTATTATCATCTACTATTAATATCTTTTGGCCTTTAGCATCAAATGGTTTTATTTCTTTATTTTTAACTTCTTTTACTTTTTGATTATTTTCAACTGTTTTTTGATCAATAGTAATTGTTACGGTTGTTCCTTTACCGTAAGAACTTTCTATATCTATTTCACCGTCCATTAGGTCAACTAATTCTTTGGCCAGAACTAAACTTAAGCCAACGTTTTTACTACCTCTTTTATTATCTTTATCAAATATGTAATCTAAATCTTCTTTTTTTATTCCATGTCCTGTATCTTTAATTTTGATCTTGAAGCGGCAAAGATTTGGTGATAGTATGCTATGAACATCAAAAATTATATGTCCTTTTTCGGTATATTTAATAGAGTTATTTAAAATGCTTAGGAGTATTTGTTCTATTCTAGCTTGATCTCCTAATAATACTTCTGGTAGTTTTTTATCTATATTTGTTTTTAATTCTATTTTTTTATCTTTTATATTTGATTTGGCTATATCTATTATATTATCAAACATTTCTTTAACGTTATAGTTTTCTTTAATTAATTCTAATTCTCCATTTTCTATTGAGGTCATATCAATTAAATTATTTATTATTTCGATTAAGTCGTTAGATGCTTCTTTTATATCTTTAGCATCTTCTTTGATAGCTTTTAAGTCTTTGCTATCCATAATTATTTGACTGAATCCATCAATAGTATTTAATGGAATTCTTATTTCATGTGATAAATTGGTTAAGAATGCTACTTTATCTAAATTATTTTTTACGGAATAGTCTCTTTCTATTTCCATTTTCTCTTCACTTTTTTGCCAGATATTTTCTAGAGTTAAATACATATATAATAGTGTTACTATTGGGGCTATGTTAATTATGTTTATATTTTGAAATAATGTAGACATTACTATTAATACTATGTTTATTATTGCTGTTGCTAGTAAATGTTTTTTATGTTTTTCTTTTAGAAAGCCTCTATATATAATACATATAATTGCACTATCAATAGTGTATAGAAACCATAATAGGTATGTTGCCATAACACTTGATCCATTGATAGAATTATCGATTGGATATACATCTAATAAAAATATAATAATTATAGATAATATATTAATGCCTATAAAAATGCTTTTTAAGTGATTAGTTTTTGAATTAATTATACTTACTTGATTAGAGAATTTATCTCTTATTATTAGGCATATGAAATAACTCAACATTAATGAATAAAAAATACTTATACATGATAAATACATCTTGGAAAACAACCAGACTGATCCACTTATTTTAATAGTGACAAAATTACTTAAATATAGTAATTCTATTAGATAAGTAGTTACCATCATACCTAGAAAAATATTTACTTCTTTGGTTAATTTTATATCTTTGGAATAGTATACACATAATAAAATAAATAATATTATTATTCCTAAAATATCAAAATTGAATACCATATTATCACCTCTTTATTATAAGAGTATTATATCAAAAAAAATCATAATTGTATATCATTTAGAATAATATTTTTTATTTATTATTTTAAAAATAAAAAAGAAAAAGTATTTTATATTATACTTTTTCTTATATTTTTCTTATTTTTGTTTTAGGATTTGTATTTATTTTGATGTTATAGTTTGTTGTTGAATAAGATAAATCATTAGATAAGTCTGCCATTAAATCTGCATTTCTGCTATTTGGGTCATATTTATAACAGTATTTTGTATCATTTTCTTCTTCTGCTATTTTAATATTCTTTTTCTTTAAGCATTTTTCAAAATAATCTTTATTCATTAAGTCAACATCAACAATAATATTTGTTTTTTCACCGTTATTTTTAGTCATTTTTACATCTGTTAATAGTTGTCTTGCTGTTATTTTATCCATATCCATTCTATTCTTTATTGCTTCTGTACATGTTTTATAATCAGCATAATCTACTATCCATAGATTATCCTTATGTTTTAATAAATCATAATCTAAATTTTTATCTGATTTTATTATACTACCTTGTTTGCTTTTAATTAGTCCTAGTGAACGTGGTTCTGTATACATTTTTATTTCTGTATTTGGTAGCTTTTTTTGTAATTCAGTCATCTGATAATTAACTACTTCTGTTTGTTTCTTGATTTGTTCTATATTTTGTCCTTTATCTGTATAAGCTAGTACTCTTGAACCTTTTTCTCTTGATTCGGCTTCACGATTTAAATAAAATCCTAAGGCAAAATAATCATTATCTTCTATTTTTTTTACATAATCTACTATATCTTTATTTTCTTCGTCAGCTTCTTCTTTTGTTAATGAAGTACTGTAGAAATATAGACCATATGGTATGTGATATTCTTCACATATATTTACTATTTTATCTACTTTATTTCTGATATCAATATAGTTGTGTTTGTTAATACCATATCCATATGCTCCTGCTTTTATTATGACAAAGCTTGGTGTATATTTATTAGAAGCTATAACATCTCTTTTTGTAGTACCTGGTACTTTTAATTTCTTTTCAAATATTCTTCTTAAGTCATTTTCATCAATCTCTTTTGTATTGATATCTATTCCTATATATCCATCTATAGTTCCTTCATAATCACTGCTTATGTTTATTTTATGTGAATTGAATTTATTTTTATTCTTCTTTTTATCTTTTAAATATTCGCTTGCTACATATCCTTTTTTACCACTTTGGGTTTCTATATAAACCCATTTATAGTTATCTTTTTCTGTTTTATTATTCATATCTGATTTTTTGATATAGACTGTTGATCCATTTTCGATTTCACTTATTATTTCAGATGTTGTACCTGGTTTTTTTCTTAATTTAAGGTTAACTCCATTAACATCGTTTGTATTTACTACTTTTACTAATGTTTTATCGTGTTCTTTTTTTTCTTTTGTTAGTGTTGCTTGATTTTCTTTAACTTCTTTTAAATATCCTGTTACATATCCATCATCTTTAATTCCTTCATTAGCACACCAACCAAACTTTAGTATGTCTTCTTTTTTATCATAGTATGCTACATAGAACCATGTATATCTTACACCATTAGTATAATCTTTTTCTTCATATGTTGCTTTAATATTCTTTACTAGGTATACTTTTTCTCCTGAATTAATTCTTTCAATAATATTGGCATTTATATTATGATTATCTCTTAATTTTAATGATACTTCTTTATTAGTGTTAACAATAAATGTTTTACCATCAAATTTTTTAATATTTGTATCCATTAGATAATCATCTGCTATATATCTTTCTTTTAGATTTCCTTTTTTATCTATATATACTATTTTTCGCCAATCATATGTGTTTTCTTTGACATTAGAAGTTGTGCTATATCCTAAAACATAAGTACTTGGATCTAGTAATTCAGCATCATTTGTGTCTTTATCTACTAATCTGTTTTTTCTACTCCATGCTCCACTTTTGGCTGAAATTTGCATTATTTTATTTAAATTATTAATATTCTTAACTTTTAGTTCGCTTAATGACTTTTTAGATAAGTCAGATTCTTTTAAATAATGATATTCTATTTTCCCATTTGGAAGAATAATAGCACTTCTATACATTTTTTTGTCTTTGTTATAGTTAAGGGCTAATACTTTTTTTACTCCTTTTAGTTCTCCTTTTTCAATTCCTGCTTTATCATAGTATTTTATACTTTTTTTATTATTTTTTATTTTTCGTAGTGATATAGTTGTTTTGTTTGATTCTTTTTCTGTTTTATTATTTTCTTCTTTCTTTTTTTCTGTTGTTGTTTCTGTTTTTTTTGTGTTTTCTGATTCTTTATTTGTATTTTGTTCGATTGATATGCTTATCTCAGTTGAACCTTCCTTATTATTATTTCCTTCATCTTTTTTTCCACCTGTGAAAAATAAAGAAATAGTTCCTACGATCATTGTAACTTTAAGCATTAGTTTTTTTGCTCTATAACTTAGGCTTCTTTTTTTCATTTTCATCAGTCCCCCTTTTTGATTGGTGTATATTTTATTACATCTTAGTTAATATGTCAAGTTTTTTGTTGATTTTATTGCGTTTTTTAATTATAAATAAAACAACTATACTTCTTTATAGTTGTTTTATTTATGAGTATTAGGTGTCTTTATTAGTATAAAGGCTGGTATTTCTAAATCATATTCTTTATTTATTTGTCCTATTCTTAGGGTATATAATTCACATATTATGGTAAATATACCTCCTAAATCTATAGTAAACAATCCTTTTTTAAATGATTCTATTGCTTCTTTTTTATAATGGTTTATGGCGTCACGATAACCTAGTTGCCACATACTTGGATCATTTTTGTTGATTGGAATAGTATTTATATCTATTTCTGGATTAATTATAAAATCTATTAAACCAGTTGAAAATCCTGATTTATATTCTTCAAATATTTCTGGAAAATCTATTGTTTCCATAATCCCCCTCCTTTTAAATTTTTATTATAATAGCATATTTTTTTTAATTTTCAAAGATTTTTTAATATAAAAAAAACGGATATTATCCGTTTTGGTCAAAATCTGATGATTTTGCTGCATATAAATATATTTCATCATCGTGTGTTATATAGAAATAACTTTCTTTATGATTTGATATAATATAATATTTTATTGGTAATCTTAGATTATCTCTAACATCTAGTAATTCTTGGAATTTTTTTATTTTAATTATATTATTACCTTTTAATGTAGGTGGTGTGCTAGTCTCAACAATTAATCTATCATATTCATTTAGTATTCTTCTTATATATTTATCATATTTACTTCTTTTTACTCTTAATTTTAATAACATTTTTATATATTTATAGGCGAAGAATAAGCCTAAAATCATTGAGATGATTCCTAGAGTCATCTTTAATTTACTATTAACTTTTAATTCTTTTTCTCTAATAAGTTTACTTGTTTTGTTTACTTCTTTGTAATCCATTGTTATATTTATTGCTTTTTTAGATAATGGTATTGTTAATGACATTGCACTATTATCATTTAAGATATACCTATTTTTATTATCATTTGTTTTATGAATATTTAAATATACAATTAAATTACATGCTGCATCTAATCCATATTTTATTCTAAACTTATTAGCTAGACTATTATAATAGTCATAATCTATACTAATATCTTTGTTTATTTTATAATAATTGGAATTATTTATTTCTTCTTTTGTGTTTTTTAATAAAGTATATTCTTTGTCAAAGATTATTTTACTGTTGTCATTATTATCTGTTATTACTAGTTTTCCTATTATATCGTATTCAAAATTAAGATAACTGTTTCTATCTACTTCAAATAGATAGTTAAAATTAATATCTACTTTATCAATTAAACTTGCAATATAGACTCTTCCTTTTCCTAAGGATTCATCTTCATAAAATTCGTTTGCTTTTAATTTAACATTATAATTTAGATTACTTGATTCTTTAAAGGTTATGTTTTGAGCACTATTTAAAGATAAGGATTTTCTTATTAAGAAGACTCCAGCAAAAATGAAAATAAGCATTAAAAAGTCAAAAAATAATAATTTTTTAGTGAATTTAGAATTATTGTTTTTATGTTTTTCTTTATTATTTTCTAAATCTAGATGAATATTATTATTTGTTGAACCAATAATATCTGAATCCTTTTTATTCATTTTTACTCCTCCTTATCTATTTTTTAATCTATTCAACCTATAATTCATTCAACCAAACTGTAGGTAAGCCTATAAATGGTATTTTATAATTGACTAAGCCTACTATCATATCTTTTTCAACAATAAAACTATCTTCGTGACTATTTGCATCTCCTTTTGTATAAAAATAGTATTCATCTTTTTCTACTATTATATTTGTTAATCTATGTACAACTACAACATCTTTATATTTAAATGCTATTACGTCTCCCTTTTTTAATTTATTAATATTATTATTAATTTTTTCAATTATTACGACATCACCTTTATTTATTTTAGGTGCCATACTTCCACTTGCAACTGCTATAGCCCATAAATGAAAATATCCTGATGTTAATACTACTATTATGATTACTATTGCTGTTGATGTTAATAGTGGTACTATGCTTTTTTTACGATAATCTCTTTCAATTTCTCTATCATGTGTTTTTTGGAAAAATGTATTTCTTTTATAGCAGTATATTATAGGTACACAGAATAATATTATTGATGATAAATATTCGTTAGGATTTGGTACTATTGGGATTAAGTAATAATATAAACCCATTACTAATTGATATACTATTAGTGGTTTGAATCCTGTTTTTAGTACTAAATATGAAAATCCTATATTTCTACTTAGAGCTGGTAATATTGTTAATGCTATTAGTTTAAATAATCCATAGCTACTTGTAAAATCAGCATAATATATTGCTGATGTTGTATCAATTAAAGTAATTAATAGTATTGTAGAAATCATTGTTATTATGTTTCCTTCTGATTTGCACATCATTACATATCTAAGATATTCTACTAATATTACTTGTATAATAATGGGGATAATAAATGTTTTAAATCCTTCTATTGTGTAATGATTTCCACTTGATGCAAAACTTATTATTACACCAAGTAAATAGTAACACATGAAGTATATTAATAGAAATATAATTGTATCCATTATTATGTCTTTTGTATATCTATGTTTATCTTTTTCAAATCCAAAAAATATTTTAAATAATATTAATATGATTCCTATAAATAATAAAATTGTATACTTATTTAATATATTCCATACAAAACTATTTAGGATTAATACAAGAAAAATAATTGATTCAAAATATAGTAATCTTTTATACCCTTTTTTCATTTTGTCCTCCCAAATAATCTTGTTAAAATATATTATAAGCACAATAATAGAGTTATCATGCTTATAATATATACATATTTATTAATCAACTGAACTATAAGATAAAGTTATATCACCAAATGCAACATCAAAGTCACCATCAGCTTGTGCACTACCTGTTGCATAAGAAATAGTTACAACAATTGGATCATATCCATTTACGGCTAATGAATGATTATTAATTGTTGCTACACTACTACTAGTTGCTGCTTCTGTACCAACTTCAACAGTCATACTAATACCACTACAAGCACTGTCAACTAAAGATTGTGTTGTAGTACCTTTAGCAGTACATTTTTTATATGTTTGTGAACTTGCAGCATTTGCAATTGTAATACTATTTAAATATGCAACATATTCACCAATGTTTTTTGCCCAGAAAGAATAAGTAACACTTTGTCCTGGTTCGGTAAAAGTAGCATGTAATCCTGTAACTGTTGGGTCACTTGAATTATCAATTGCGCCACTAGTTGCAGTTAATGTTGTTGGACTTTTAGTTGGTACAATAGCTGATGTAGATATTTCTCCTGAACTTGTAGATGTAAAATCAACATTAAAATTACTTTGATCAGGGCTAACTTCAGCAGATGATGAAATTGTTAAAGAACTAGAAAAGGCTGCAAAACCTATTGATAAACCTACTACTCCTACTAACAATGCAACTATTGCTATTACTCTTGCACTTCTATCTTTTTCCATTACTTGCACCTCCTTCTTTTTATTTAGCATATGATAATATATACTTTTCTATAGTACAATAAATTTTCAATTTTATTAACTTCCATATGCTATCTAATGGTATTTTACCATTTTTTTGTTATTTAGAAAAGTCTTTATAAAAAAAAATCAAATTTTTTACAAATTTGATTTTTGTGTTCTTATTTTTCTTTTCCCATGACCAGCTTGTTCCCTTTTATATTCTCCTTTTTCATAGCCATAATTGATCTCTAATATACTATTATATAAAGCTGTTAGATTATATTCTTCTATTAATGATTGAATTAATAAGTAATATAGTTCACAAGCTTTATCATAATTTGTTTCTTCAATTGTTCTATATATTTTTGTTAATACTTTATAAATATTTTGAGCCTTTTGTTCTCTATTTTTGTCATTTACAATCTTATTGCTTATAATTGGACCTATTGTATCATAGTTTTTAAGTATATCATCATATTTTCCTTCATTATTTTGTAAGATGTTATCTCTAAACCATCTTAGTTTTTGTAATATAATATCATTATCATTTTTTCCTAATATTTGACATACTATTGTTGTTACAAAGCATCCAGATCCAGTATTTTGATTATTTGGATTATTTGTGTTTCTGTTAGTTGTGTGATATCTATCTTTATATATATCACAACGATTCCAGCCATTCTTACAATATGATGAATATTCACTATTAGTTAGTATTCTACCATATTGTCCTGACTTACTACATTTATGATTTCCACCACCGAAATAATAAAATCTACATGCCATAATTCCCCTCCTCACGGTGACTTATCTTACTATATTTCTTAAAAATAATCAAGTTTTTTATCTTTTTTGTTTAAAAAAATCTGATAATAATTCTAAGCATTCATCATTTAATATATTTTTAGTTATTATTAATTTATTATCTTGTAAGTGACTTAAATATCCAAATGTTGGATTATTAGTTCCATATACGACTTTGGAGATTCTAGCTTGTTTAATGGCACCTGTGCACATTAAACATGGTTCTACTGTAGTATATAAAGTACAATCTTCTAGATGCCATGTTTTTAATTTTTTACAGGCTTCATTTATGGCTAGTATTTCTGCATGATATGTAGCTATATTATCTAATTCTTTTCTATTATAGGTAGATGATATTATTTTGTTGTCTTTTACTATTATGGCTCCTATTGGTACTTCATCTAATTTATAGGCTTTTTTAGCATTATTAATGGCTTGTTTCATATAATATTCATCATTCATTTGATCACATCCAGTTCTTTTTATATTTTAACATATTATTATAGAAGAAAAAAGCACGTTATGTGCTTTAAATTATTTAGTTATGTTTTTTAATATTATAGTTTTCATTCTTGACATTTCATTTAAGGTTGTCATAATTCCTTCATTTCCAATTCCAGAGTATTTCCAACCGCCAAATGGTTGTTCAAAACTTCTAAAGAAACTTGCTCCATTTATTACAAATCCGCCACTTTCAAAAGCTTCACTTGTTTTTATGGCTTTATTAATGTCATTTGTAATTATAGAACCTGATAATCCAAATTTTGAACTGTTTGCTATCTCAATAGCTTCTTCTATTGTATCAAAACCTATAATTGATATTACTGGACCAAATATTTCCATATCTTTTGCTACATCCATATCTTTAGTAATGTTGTCTAAAATTGTTGGTTCATAGAAGGCTCCATTTCTTCGGCCACCTCTTATTAAATTTGCTCCTTGTTCAATTGTTTTATTTACTTGGTTTTCTACCTCTATTGCAGCTTCTTCGCTGATAAGGCAACCAATATCTGTTTCTTCTTCACTTGGATAACCAACTTTTAGAGTATCAATTTTATCACTCATTTTTCTTATATATTCATCTTTTACTGAATTTTCTACTAAAAATCTTTTACTAGCACAGCATACTTGTCCAGTATTATAAAGTCTTCCCCATACAGTTTCTTCAACAGCTAAATCAATGTCACCATCAGCACATATTATAAAGGCATCATTACCTCCTAATTCTAATGCTGAATGAGCTAAATGTTCGGCACAGTTTTTAGCTACGTCTATTCCGGCTGCTGTTGAACCTGTTATACTTACCATATTTACCTTTTCACTTTTTGAGAGAGCTGACCCCACTACACTACCTGATCCATGAACAACTGATATGATTCCTGCTGGAACTCCAGCTTCAACTAATAATTCTACATACTTAGTTAATGTTAGTGGATTAGCACTAGCTGGTTTTAAAATTGCAGCATTTCCCATTAGTAATGCTGGTGGTATCTTATTAATAAAAATATCACTTGGAAAATTAAATGGAATAATAGCTGCTACTACTCCTAGAGGTTGTCTTATTGTATATTGAATTGTATTTTCTTGACCTTTTTCTGTACCTCTTGGAATTAAACTACCATATTCATGTTTTGCTTTTTCTACATATGCTGGTACACCAATTGGAATATTTGCTATTTCATTACGAGCTTCTTTAATTGGTTTACCAGTTTCATCTGATAAAGTTTTAGCTAGTTCATCTTTGTGTTCTTCTACTAATTTAACAAATTTCATTAGTATGTCACATTTTTCATGTACTGGAACACTGGCCCATTCTGGTTGATGAAGATATGCATAATCAATAGCTTCTTCTACTTCTTCTTTGGAAAGATTTGGTACTGTATCTATTAATTCATTTGTTGCAGGATTAATAACTTTGATAGTACTATTATCTTTTGCTTCACGCCATTCTGTTCCAATTAAACTCTTCAAATATATCTCCTCCTTCTATAGTAATACCCTCTACTTTGGTACTATAATAAAATTATAACTACATATTAATTTTTTGTAAAGTGAATTAAGAAAAGTTTACATAAAAAAAAGAAATTATTTTATTTCTTTTATATAATAATTATAACATTCTATACTACTATTATGTATCTGCTTATTATTCTTAAGTAAACTTTCAATAACCCATTTACTTACTTCAACCATACCTCTATCTATATCTTCTTTTATTATATTTACATACCAATCCATATCACTATAACCACGACTCTTTTCTGTAGCATCAGCCAAGTATATAATTTTCTCTAACATACTCATATTAGCCCTACCAGTAGTATGATATCTAATAGCATTCATCATATCATCATCAAAATTATATTTATCTCTACAAATATAAGCGCCTATTATAGAATGAATTAAATTTTTATTATTCTTCTCTATATCATCCAACTTAATATTATATTTTTTGATATATTTATCTACTTCTTCATTAGATAATTCCTTAGCATTATCATGAGCTATAGCTGTTAATTTAACTTTGTCTTTATCTACATTATATATATCAGCATATTCCAATGCCCTATCTACAACACCTTTAGAATGATTAAATCTCTTCTCCGATAAATTATTCTTTACTTCATTATATAAATCTTCATATTTAATCATATTACCTCCTAATTATTTTTCTAACATTATTATATAACAATATAATAATTATGTCCAATACACTTTTCACTTGTTTGATAAATATCAATCGTGTATAATAATTAATAGTTAGAAGGGATAATTATGGAAGAATTATTAGCAATCAAACTTAGACCTACCAAACTAAGTGAAGTTATAGGTCAAAAGCATTTAATTGGACGTGGTAAAGTTATTACAAATTTAGTTAAGAATAAAAAATTGTTTTCTATGATATTATATGGTTCTCCTGGTATTGGTAAAACATCTATTGCTATAAGTATAGTTAATGAATTAGATGTTAGATATAGAATGTTAAATGCTGTTATTAATAATAAGAAAGATTTTGATATAGTTGTAGAAGAAGCTAAGATGTATAATGGTTTAGTATTAATAATGGATGAGATTCATAGGTTGAATAAGGATAAGCAGGATTTACTTCTACCTTACCTAGAAAATGGTTTAATTACTTTAATTGGTATGACTACTGCTAACCCATATCATGCTATTAATCCTGCTATTAGAAGTAGATGTCAGATATTTGAATTAAAGAGTTTAGATAATGATGATATAAAGAAAGCTATTAATAAAGTTATTAAGTCTGATGTATTAAAGGGATTAAAATTAGATAAGGATGTTATTAATTATATTATTAATAATTCTAATAATGATTTGAGATACGTATATAATTTAATAGAAGTTAGTTATTATGCTAGTAGTGATAAACACATTACGATGGATTTTATTAAGAATATAAGTGCTAAGGGTAATATATATATAGATAAGAATGGTGATGGTTATTATGATACTATTAGTGCTTTTCAGAAATCTATAAGAGGTAGTGATGTTAATGCTAGTTTGTATTATTTGGCTGTATTGCTTGAGGCTGATGATATAGATATTATATGTAGAAGATTATCGGTAATTGTATATGAAGATATTGGACTTGCTAATCCAGCTATGGGTCCTAGGGTTGATGCTGCTATTAATTCGGCTTTGAGATTGGGATTACCTGAAGCTAGAATTCCTCTTGCTGAGATAGTTATTGAATTGGCACTATCTCCTAAGAGTAATTCTGCTGAAATGGCTATTGATAAGGCATTATATGATGTTAGAACTAAAAAAATTGGTAAAGTGCCTAACCATATTGTTAATCATAATCCAAATTATAAATATCCTCATGATTATAAGCATGATTATGTTAAACAACAATATTTGCCAGATGAAATAAAGGGGGCTATTTATTATAGCCCTAAAGATAATAAGAATGAGATGATGTTAAGAAATATTATGGATAAATTAAAGGAATTTGATAATGAGTAAAGGCAATGACTATTAATCATTGCCTTTTAAGTTAAAAATTAATAATTGTATTATAGATAAATAATATTTTATCTATATTTTTATTTTTATAATATTTTTTTATAAGTAATTCTATATCTATTTTCTTTTTGCTTGTGTCTTTTTGTTTTAGATATATTTTTTCGAGATTTTTTATTGAGATATTAATACTTTCTGAGTCACTGATGGGAGAATTACTTTCTATTTGCATAATTCCATATTTTCTTTTTTGTTGATTAAATTTATATTTTTGATTATCTATCTTTCTTAAGAATATGGGTCTTTGTTCATTTTCATAAATCATTATAGAATAAATGACTGGAATTAGTTCTTTATATTTGGTTTCGATAATGTTATGGAATTGGTTTTTTAATTTGGCATATTCTATTACTATTTGTTCTGTTTTTTTATATTCTGGCTGGGGTTTTTTTATTTCTTTTTTATAATTAATATTATCTTTAGAAAAGTTATATAGATAGACAACTATTAGGAACCAGATTATTATTTTGATATTTTCTATATTAGGAAGTACTGTGTTGGTATTATTGATAAAGATAGTATTTATTATATATGCTATTACTATTGATAGTGAGTATTTTTTTATGTTATATGTATTATCTTTTAAATAATTAGTTTCTTTTATATAGTTGGTATATATAATTCTTATGATTAATTCAAATATTATTATTATAAATATATTATTATTGTTGTTTATTAATTTGGTTTGTTCTAAGATACCTGCTGTTATTATTATAAAGATGTTTGAGATAATAATGTTATCTAAGTAATTGTTCTTATTTTTTTTATCTATTATATTTTGAATATAGAATAATATTATGCTGAATAATAGGTATATTATAATTGTTTTTAATTCCATACTTTCCCTCCTGAAATTGGTTTTTATTATACATTATAAGTTATCTTTTTTCAACATAAATATAATTATAAAAAAAAATATGCAATTAAGCTTTGTTAAACTTTGCATATTTTTGTTTTTCTTCCATCATATATTCTGATATGATTGTTTCTATTTCTGGTAAAGCTTTTGGATCAATGTTTGATAGGTTAACTACTTCTTTAATTGTATCAATTGAAACATCTCCCCAGATAACTCGACGGCAGATTGTTACGTCATTAAACATATCTGGAGTAATTGATATAAAAAAATATCCCCAGATAACTCTTTTGGTTGCTATCATTATTCTTTTATTTGTAAGTGCTATTACGTTAGTATTAAATATTTGTAAGGCACTTTCATTTTTTTGAGCAGCAAAAGCATATATTATTTCTTCTCCTGGATTTAAGTGCATATCTATTATCTTACAATGTTGTTTCAATCTAAATGCTATTGTTGTGGGATATTTTTCTTTAAATCTTTTAACCATTTTATAACATTTACTCATTTTAACTCTCCTTTTTATTAATTCTCTTCTTTATATTTTTCTAAGTCAAAATATTTTTTGTATAGTTTTAATAATGCATCACTACTTGTTTCACCTTCAATATAATCTATACTTTCACTTCCAGCTAAGACCATAGTTGTTGGTGTTCCCCAATTACCATTTTTCTCTTTAAAGAAAGAATTTGAACTAGAGAAACTAGACCAATCATCTTGTTTCATTTCATCAGTATCAATATAATACATTGGAACACTATTATCGTTAGCAAATTTTTCAGCAACTGGCATAAAATTTTGACAGTGTGAACAACTTGTTCTTTCGACGATAAAAACAAAACTTTCATTGTTATCTATTTTTTCTTGATATTCTGTATAGCTTAGTTTATGTAACCCTTTTTCACCTGATAGGGTTAATGGTAATTCATATGTTGGTTTTGCTTTTGTTCCTTTCATTACAAAACATCCTATTGCTATTACTACTATAAAACCAACTATAAGTGCTATATCTGTTTTTTTTATGTTTTTCATTTAATACCTCCCTTAAATTAATTTTACTATTTTTTAAGTATAAAATCAAGTATTATATTTAAGAAAAAGAATAATGGTTTAGTCATTATTCTTCATCAATTATTATTTTTTTATTTTTATTTGATTTGTGGGTTTTATTTTTCTTTATAACAGTTACTTCTTTATTTTTTTTATCAATATCTTCTATATCGTTCTTAGTTGGTTTTATATCAGTTATATCAGTTGATATAACTTTGGTTTGAGATAATAATTCATGTAATCCTCTATTGTCTTTTCGAATGATGATCATGACTAAGATTATTACTTCAAGATAATTTTTTATTTCGCCTAATATGTAAGTCCAATAATAGTAATTATTTGTTTTGAATAGGAATACTCCTATAGTTATTAATAAATAATAGATAGGATTATAGAGAATAATTATTCTTATTAAATGATTGATAGTAGTTATTTTTTCTTCTTCATTTTTGTTATTTACTATTCTTAATTTCATTATC
This sequence comes from Bacilli bacterium, assembly GCA_036342255.1. Taxonomy (GTDB): domain Bacteria; phylum Bacillota_I; class Bacilli_A; order RF39; family UBA660; genus RUG11198. The sequence goes on along the minus strand of JAZAUS010000017.1, from coordinate 7,691 downwards.
TTTTTACCAATTGTTTGACCTTTTAATAGTATATTTAATGATAAGAAGTAAGTTATTAATACAATAAATGATATTATATTATTTCCTTTAGTATATTTGTTAATTAGATAATTGGTTTTTTTATAATATTTGTTTCGATTACTATCTATTTCTTTTATTAATTTAGAATACTCTTTTTTAGTTATTTTTTTATCTTTATAGTATTTTTCTAGATATTTAGTATAATTAGAATATTTATCAGATAATTTAGAGTATTCTTTTTCAGATATTTTTTTATCTTTATAATATTTATTAATATCATTAGTAAAGGATAAGTATTCTGTATATTCTTTATTATATTCTTTTAAATATTTGTTATAATTAGTTCTTTCTGTTTTAAATATTGGAAGATATAATATGGCTGTTATTATTAGAGAAGTTAATAAGATATCTATGAAGTATGCTATTAGTCTTTTATATATTTTTTTCATACTTATTTAGATATAAGATCACATATTAAGTTACTTATCTCTGTTGGGTTTTCAATTGGTAAGCCTTCTATTAATCTAGCTTCTGAATATAATATTTTAGTATACTTCTCTAATTCTTCTTCATTTTTATTATTGTATAATTCTTGTATTTTATTAGCAATTGGATGATTTTCATTTATTTCCATTATCATTTTAGCATTTACTTTATTATCATTAGGTAATGCATTTAATACTTTTTCCATGCTTGAAGATATCTCACCTTCAGTAGTTAGACATACAGGGTGATTTTTTAGACGATGGGTAAATTTTATATCATTTATATTTGAATTTTCAAGTGTTTTTTTCATCACTTCAAACATTTTTGATGATTCTTTGTTTAATTTTTCTAGTTCTGCTCTTTCTTCTTCACTATCTAAATCAACATTATCATTAGATACATTAATAAAGTTTTTAGCATCATAAGTTGTTAGAGTTTGTAAAGCAAATTCATCAACATATTCTGTTAGATATAGTATTTCATAACCTTTATCTTTAATTAATTCGACTTGTGGCATATTATCTACTTTATCGATTGATTCTCCGCATGCATAATAGATACATTTTTGTTCATCTTTCATTCTTGATACATATTCTTCTAGAGTAACTAGTTTTTTCTCTGTTGAAGAATAGAACATTACTAAATCTTTTAATTCATCTTTGTGTTGTCCAAAATCAGAATAGATACCATATTTTAGTTGCATACCAAATGTTTCAAAGAAACTTTCATATACTTCACGCTCATCTTTTAGCATGGTTTCTAGTTCTCTTTTAATTTTTTTCTCAATAGAATTAGCTATTAATTTAACATTTCTATTTTGTTGTAATATTTCTCTTGATATGTTTAGAGATACATCTTCTGTATCTACTAAACCTCTTACGAAACTATAATAGTCTGGTAATAGGTCAGAACATTTTTCCATGATCATGACACCATTTGAATATAGGGCTAAGCCTTTTTCATATTCTTTGGTATAAAAATCATATGGTAAATGACTTGGTATATATAATAAGGCATTGTAACTGCAGTTACCTTCTACTTTGGTATGAATTGTTTTTAATGGTTTATCATAATCAAAGAATTTACTTGTATAAAAATTATTATATTCTTCTTCTTTTATTTCTTTCTTATCTTTTTTCCAGATAGGAATCATACTATTAATTGTTTCTTCTTCTAAATATGTTTCATATTCTTTATCTGAACCTTTTTTAAGTTTAGATTTTTCAACTTTCATAATAATTGGATATCGTATATAATCTGAATATTTTTTAATTATTCCTTGTATACGGTATGAGTCTAGAAAATCTGAATAATTTTCATCTTCTGTATCTTTTTTCAATTTAAGAGTTATTTTAGTTCCAACTTCCTTTTTCTTACACTCTTTTATAGTGTAGCCATCGGCTCCTTCACTCTTCCATTCATATGCTTTATCTGAATCAATACTTTTACTTTCTACTTTTATTTTTTTTGCTACCATGAAGGCTGAATAGAAACCTACTCCAAATTGACCTATAATATCTATATTTTTGTTTTGATTTTGTTCTTTAAATAAAGATGAACCACTTTCAGCTATGGTTCCTAAATTATTTTCTAATTCTTCTTTAGTCATACCACAACCATTATCAGTTATAGTTATTTCTCTATCATCTTTATCTATTTCTATTTTAATTTTAAAATCATCTTGATTTACTTCTATTTTATCATTTGTTAGTGATTTATAATATAATTTATCTATGGCATCACTAGCATTTGATATTAATTCCCTTAAAAAAATCTCTTTGTTAGTATATATACTATTAATCATTAAATCTAATAATTTTTTAGATTCGGCTTTAAATTGTTTTTTTTCCATTTATTAGCTTCCTTTCTTGGTTAATAATTTTATTAACTAAATTTAATATAGCACTTATATTAGCAATTGTCAATTGTAAGTGCTAATTATTTATTAATTAAAATATTGACTATAAATAATAGTCAATATTTTAATGCATTATAATCTTTTAATATAATCTGTTACTAATTCATTATATTTTAAAACTGCTACTTTTAGTCCATTATTTGGACCTAAAGTACTTTGAATATAATTTAGTTTGCTATTTATTAGTCTTTCATTATCATCATGTTTATCATAATTATCAAATTCTCTGTAGTGAAATTGTAATACTATAGCGTCTGATGGAGCCATTTTAGTATAATCATTTCCATTATAATGTATCATTCTTACTTTTTCATTTGGTAGTAATATTTTCTTTAGGTTATTTTCTAAAAAAGTATTAATATTTTTTATGTCATTATTATCTATATAAGTTTTTAATAATTCTTCTTCATCTTTGGTTAAATTTTCTAAATGAATATCATTTTTAAGGAAAAAATATTTAGATATTAAATCAATATTATCTTTATTTTCTATATCTTTACTATTGATATTATTTTTTATAAATTCATTCTCTATCTCACTTAGTCCTAGCTTATTATATATTATTTTAAGTAATAATATTTTTAGTTTTTCTTCTAAAGTCATAATTACCTCCTTTAAATATATTAAATAATTATTATGTTATATAATATCATATAAATTAATTAATTCAAGATATTATATTGCTTTTTTATATTATTTATTTCTTGTAATTTTTTTTCTCTTTCTTTTGATACTTTATCCATTTCTTTCATTAACTGTTCATATGATATTTTATTAGCTTTTTCTAATCTATTAATATTTGCCATATAATCATCTAGTAGTTTTAAATCTTGTTTAATACGGGCTATTTTTTTCTGCATCAATTCTATGCTGGCATCTATATTTTTTGAATAACGAAGCCAAGCTGCTAATGACATATTGTCAACATCTATATTTCCACTTAGGTCTTTTAAAGATGGGTGGTTATTTTTTTGGGCTTTTTTGCTTGATTTTATTTGGGATGAATAGTTTTCTGTTTTAGAATAGCTATCAAATGTATTATAATCATTAATACTATTGTCTTTAAATATAATATCTTCTGATTTTATAATGAACTTTTTACCATTTATTAGATCATCATAAGAAACATAATACTCTTTTCCATAAGAACTTACAAATAGTCCATCATCACCTATATATGTTATTGGTGCTATATGTCCACCTTTCATTTCTTGATAATCATTTTTTGCATACATTGTTATAAAATTATCTTTTGTTCCATAACAAGAAAATGATAAATGTTTTCCTTTATAAAATTCTGATTTAAGATTTATCATAATGTTTTTGAATTCTGATTTTGTGTATGTTTGTTTTTTCAGATTATCAATACATACTTTTGATTCAAAATTTATGTAAGGATTTTTTAATTTAAGAAATTTATTTACTAAATCTATGGCAGTTGCAGCACCTGCTCCATCTCGATCCAAATACTGTTGATATTCGGTATCTATCATTCTATTTCCACGAGGATCAATTTTATCTGCAAGGTATTCTTTATTTATTCTGCCATCTTTAAATAAAAGACCACCATTTTTTTGATCATTAACTGTTACAAATAGATCTAATAATAGCTCTGGTGTATTTAGAATTTTATGTCCGTTTTCATCTACGTACATTTCATAGCCAAATATCTCTTTAAAAATTTCTTGCATATTTCTAAATTTATAGAATATTAAATCGCATACATTTGCATATGTACATACACCACCCATAGTATCTATACTATGCATAATTATTTCTGCATCTTTAGCAGAAAAGCCTAATTTATTTAATTTATTTCTAAAGATAAAAAACTCTTGTTTTGCTATATAATTATCAAAAATTGGAATTACATCACAATTATCTTTTGCTTTGTTAACAATTTCCATTGCTTCTTCAAAACTTATCTTTTTGCCATTATATTCATAGTAAAAAAATGTTCTAAATATTCCTTGATCAACACCAAATCCATATTTTCCTTCGTGTTTAGTACAGAAATCATATATGCTATACTCTGGATCAACATTTTTGTATCTTAAATCATAATTTGTTAGTGAGTTAGCAATATCAAACATTGATAATTCTCTTAAAGAATTTCTTATTTTTCCTCCTATATCTGGAACCACTGATTCATCTTCTTCTATTAAATAATTCATTAAACTTTCAAGTCCAGGTTCTTCAAATAATGAGTAGTATTCATCTATAGTTTTAATTATATTATCAATTTTTATATTTATTTCTTCAGAATTATTTATATTTATATTTTGATTATCTAAGATTTTTACGGTTGAATTATAATCTATAATTTCTGTGTTTTTTGTAGCATTTTCTACATTATAATTTTTATTTATCGGTGATGGATTATTTATTTTTGTAGTTTTATTATCTATTGTTCTAGTATTACTATCTATTTTTTCTTTTGATGTCTTAATTTTATCAGTTATAATTTGTGTATCTAATTCTTTAGATTTTTTTAATCTATTGAAATCTTGTCCTTGGTTATTAGATTCATTCTTTTTTGAACCAAATTGACTTAATTCTTGATTTGAATCTAGTCCAATATTGAGATTAAGGTTTGCTTTATTATTTATACTATTGCTTAAATTTATGGCTGCTCCTGGTGATTGTAAGATTCCTGCTGTTGCCATTCCATATAGGCCGCTTACTTTTGCATCTTCTAACATTTTGCCTACGTCTACTTCTTCTCCTAAAAATCCGCTTCTAAATAGTCCTTGATCGGCTATTTCTTGAACATATTCTTCAAAACCTTCTTTTCCCATTTCTCCTAAGAATGATAATCCAGATTTGATTATGCCTTTTTCGCTTATTATTCCTGTTTTAGCAACAAAGGCTCCTAAGTCAGTACTGCTTCCTACTCCTGGTAATCCTCCTAAGGCTTTTTCAAATATGGCTTCACTTGATCCTGATGCTACACCATATTCTATTGCTGTTTTGACATTATATCCTTCTACTAATGCACTATGATAACTATTTCCTCCTGCTGATACTGCCATCATGACTGAACCTAATGTATTTAGTCCTGGTACTGATGATACCATAATTGTTGGTAACATGTTTCCTACACTAGTAGATATATTATAATTTATGTCTAAGCCATTTCCTTTTTCGTTTAGAGCTTGTCCTAAATACATTCTTTCATATTCATCTATACTATATATATCTGATGATTCTGCCCATGCTTTTATTCCTTCTCCAAAACTTTTTACTCCATCATCTAATCCTTTACCAGTTACGTTTATATGGTCTAATATTAATTGTTTTGTATCACTTCCATCTGATATATTTTGTATAAATTCTTGGGCTTTTATTTGGCCTAATATTTGATTTACTGTATCCTTACTATCCATTAAGAATTTATTTGCTGCTTCTGGTCCTTCTTTTTCATATATATACTTATACATTTTCTCTAAATCTGGATTTACTGCTGATGCTTTTACTAAATTATTTAATTCTTCAGCATATTCTCCGGTAGCATTTCCATTTGCAGCTTTTACAACGTCGTATGGATTTAAATTATGATCTTTACTATATTTTTGATAATCAAAAGATTTTTCTTGTGTATAGGTTCCAGCAGTGGTGCTTGATCTTATATTTTTTTCGATATCTTTGGAATCAACTTGATCAGTTTTAACTTGATATTCTATATATTCTTTGCTATATTGCTCATAGTTATATTTTGTCATTTTCTTTTGTTCTTTTAGTTGATGTATTTCTCTTGTTAATCTTGATACTTCTTTTGATGCTTCATTATATTTATTCATATTAGGATTTGCTCCAGGACCATTCCAATAATATGAATTCTTTATTCTCTCTGCTTTTTCTAATTCTTTTTCTTTTTGTTTTATTAAGTCTTTAATTGCTTTTTTATCTTTTTCTATTAGTAAATTTATTTCTTCTGGAGTCATATTTTTTAAGTCTTCTAATGTCACGTTAAGTTCTGTAGCATCTTTATTGTTATTGATTTTATTCATATTGGTTTCTGTTTTTGATGGTTGGTTAAAATTACTGTTTATATTAAAATCTTTTATATTTGTTTGCATATCTTTTGAAGTGATATTTATTTTATTGTTATTTATACTTATATTCTTTTTATCTATATTAGAATTAGAGCTTTTACTATTTAGATTAATCTTATTATTGTTGTTATTTAAATTGTTATTGTTAACTATATTACTATTTTTTGAATTAGTATTTATACTAGTATTTTTATTATTATTTATATTAATCTTATTATCTATATTACTGTTTTTAGAGTTTAATTCTATATTATTATTTTTTGTATTATTTAGATTTATACTTTTATTATCTATATTGTTTTGAGATGTGGTATTTAGATTTGTATTTTTACTATTATTTATATTAAACTTATTATCTATATTATTATTTTTAGAGGTTAAATCTATATTGTTGTTTTTGGTATTATTTAGATTTATATTTTTAGTATCTATATTGTTTTGAGATGTGGTATTTATATCAGTACTTTTACTATTATTTATACTAAACTTATTATCAATATTATTTTGTTGAGAGGTTGTATTTATATTGGTTTTATTTGCTGTCATGTCTACATTTTGATTGTTTATACTTGGGCTTGTATTGTTTTTATTATTAGTTAAATCAATGGTTTCAATGCTATTGGCATTTTTCATATTTGTACTTATATTTTGAGTGGTTGTGTTAGTGTTTTTAGTTGGGGATAATGATAAGTCTTCTATCTCAACTTTTGTTGAGTCATATTGATATGATGTAGTTGTTGTGGTAGTAGTTTTTGGACTATTATATACATTATTAACTCTATCCATTTTTATAGCATCATTTACGCCTTTGATATGCCCCATTTTTTCACCTCCTATAATGTATTTTGATAATAAGTTTTATTCTTATTCTTTATTGTCTACAAATCTTTTTATTTCGTCTCTGTATTTTTTGTCTTCAACATCTGAATAACCTAGATAGATTATTTTATAGATTTGATCATGATTGAACATAAGGCATTTATCTGATGATAAGTATCCTTCTGGATATAGGCATCCACAATAGTCATATGCTTTATTTGAATCATTGACTACATAAAAACCTGTTATCATTATTTTTTTTGTGGCACCATTTAACAAGACAATGGTACCAATTGGTAAAAATTTCTCCACTTTCATTCTTTTTGCTCCTCTTCTAATATGGGGATGGCTACCCTATTATCGATTATAAAATTATTATAACAAATTATAAG